>DATGZQ010000103.1:0-11717 GCA_035297125.1 Thermoplasmata archaeon | reverse complement strand
CCCTGATCGCGTTGCTTTCTGAAAAGCCAGACTGCCGGGTGGTGTGTCTTTCCTACCATCCTGCCAACCTGGCCGCCGCGCACCTCTACTCAGGGCTCGGGTTCGTGCCGTCGGGTGCAATGGAAGGCGACGAAATCGTGGTCGAGCGCCCCTCCCGATAGGGTAACGACTGGTTTCCCAAGCCCAGAGCAGACTCAAGGGCGGGACCGCGAAACCTGGCTTTTTTCCTATCGGCGATGGGTCGGGAGGTGGGTCTTCCGCCGGGCATGGACCGACCACATCAGCGGAACCAGCCCGTCCGTTGGGGAGAGATGCCACCAACCCCGAGTGTCCTCGGTCATGAACGGGAACCGTCGCCAGAATGTGAATGGGTACTCCTGGACCGACTCGATCTCGAGCCCGTTGGTCGTGAGTGCCGAGAGAATCTCAGAGACAGGGTGGATCCAGCCGTAGTTGACGTGGTGGCGCATCGTGACGGAGGTCGCGTACGTCCCCTCCACCTCCTCCCGCACGGGACGTCCGCCGAAGTACGGCGATCTGGGTTCGAGTCGAGTCGCCGCGCCGTCGTTGTTGAACACCTCCGCGATCGGGTGGTCCTCGATCAGGAAGAACTTCCCACCCGGCTTCAGTGCGCGCCCGACCGAGGCCGCCCACCGAGTCGCGTCAGGAAGCCACCCGATCGCCCCCTTGCCCGTGTAGACGAGGTCGAACCGCCCTTCAAGGGAATCGGGCAGATCGTACACGTTGGAATGGATGAACGTCGCTTGGATCCCGGCCTTTCGGGCCAATCGGCGCGCTGCGCGGATCGCTGGAAGCGAAAAGTCCGCCCCCGTCGCCACCGCTCCTCGCCGTGCCCACGAGAGCGTGTCCAGCCCAAAGTGACACTGAAGGTGGAGGAGGGCCTTCCCGCGAACCGACCCCATCGCCCGGATTTCCAGGGGTCGCAGGGAGGACTTTCCTCGCAGGAAGGAAGGCACATCGTAGGAGGCGGAGGCGACATGGTGGGGGACGCTCTCGTCCCACCAGGCACGGTTGACGGCCATTCGCCGACGGTCGCCAGATCGCATGAGTCCCCCACTCGATCGGCAAGATAGCGTGAACGGCAAGCCCTGCACCCGATCGGCAACGCGGATGGCTTTTCCCGTCCCCTTCCGCCCACCGATAACGAGCATGCCTTTGCCGAGGGACGGGATTTGGCATGCTTTGAATCTCCGACCGCCGCAGGTCGACCGTCCTACGTTGCCCGCATCCGATTGTTCTTTGCGAGGTGCTCGACCTCAGCCCAGCCGATCGCCTCCATCACAGGAGGGACGTAGTTCGCAAACCGGCCCCGGAGTCCTTTCTTGACCCCGTACCAGCCCCCGACGGGATTTGTCGGTGCCCGTGCCCAGGCTTCTACCGTGCCGGGAGCGGCGGGCTTCTGTTCGTCGGCGCTGCCAAGCGGCATCCAGTCGCTGTGGGCCCGGAGCATCGCGCGGAGATCTGCGAGGCAGCGAAGTTGGTACTGCAGAGTCGTGGTCCCTACGGTAACGACCAGAACGGCCGGGTTCGCAGATTCTTCTCGGTACGCGCGGAAGGCCGATAGACCGCTCGGCGTCTTGAGTTCCCACG
The DNA here is from genome assembly GCA_035297125.1 of Thermoplasmata archaeon. Classification (GTDB taxonomy): domain Archaea; phylum Thermoplasmatota; class Thermoplasmata; order Lutacidiplasmatales; family UBA184; genus Lutacidiplasma. Next base: position 10,106 of record DATGZQ010000103.1, on the reverse strand, counting down.
GTTTCTCCTTCGTCCCGAGTCCCTTCGCCATTACGTCCCCCACCCTCTCAGCTGGTACTAAAAGCTCGATGGAACAGGGTTAACCCTCCAGAGAGACGAGCACAACAGGAGTCCGTCAAACCAACGTCCGACGCGAGCAGGTCCCTCTCGTCCCTTGGCAACACGCCGATGGTTGGGAAACCCACGCGTTGTTCTGGCTCGACTCTTGTCGCGACGTCCGTCGCCTTGGGGGGCTGTCGAGGGTCGGCCAGAGCGTCTCCGGAGGGACTTAGTAGGAAGGGTTGTTCGGGAAGCCAGGGATGCCTGTCGAGAAAGCTGCGCGGATGAGCGATCTGATCCAGACCCTGCCGGCGAAAGAGTTCATCCTCGCTCACGGTGCCTCCGGGATCATTCCTTCGAACTGACGGACCCGACATCGCTACGGGAGCAGATCTACGGACGCACCCACCGGGACGACGATTGCCGAAGCCCTCGCCAAGGTCGGGCATCCAGGGCCAACGCCACCTCGTCGCTCCGTCCTGCGGAGCCGCGAGGCGACTCTCCTCACGCTCGCTTCCCTTGACGAGCAGGGGCGGGCGACCTGGCACGGTCTCCTCCTCAGCGGCAGATCAGCTCGCGCTGTCGGACCGGCTCCACCGGTGAGCCTCCTGACCGAGAGCGCCCACCTGACCTGGCCGACCGGCGCGCTGGTGGACCTGATCCAGGCCGCCTACCGCTCATATGCGGAGCGCCTCGAGGATATCGGAATTCGGGTCGACGCTCTGGAAGCTCGGGCTGAGGTCCCCTCGATCTCGGAGCTCGGCAACCTCAACCGGGCCTTGGCAGGGATCGGGAAGCACGTGGTGCGAGCGGCGCTGCTCGTGACCGAACTCGACGGACCACTCGGCTCCAGCTTTCCCGACCTCGCCGACCATCTCGCCTCGGTCCGGGCCGAGGTCACGCACCTCGAGGCCCTCTCGACGGGACTCGCCCAGGTCGTCCGTGACCTCCTCTCTCTCCGCAACGCGGTCGAGTCAAATCGCCTCGCCGAAGCGGCCAACGAACTGGGTCGCGTTTCGAACCGGATCGCCGCCCTCGCGAACAATTCGAACGTCCGGATGCTCGGGGTCGCCTACCTTGCCTTCGTCCTCGCCCTCATCAGCGTGGTCGTTCTCATCCCGAACACTGCTGCGACCGTCCTCGGTATGCCGAGCGCCGCGTGGGTGCCGGGGCTCTGGGTCGACCTGATCCTCGCGGTCCTCGCGATCGTCCCCATCGCGTTGGTCTTCTCGCGGTCGTGGGTGCTTCGCCTCCTCCGCGGCGTCGGCGCGTACGAGGCTCGCTCCTCGGAGGGCATTTCGGACCTCCCCGAAGTCCCTTCCCAGGTCGCTGGTCATCCGCCAAGGGCCGAACGGTACATCCGAGAACCGCCTTAGGACGGCCGTCGGAGAATCGGACCCATTTCTCATCGAGCCAGCCCCAACGCGACCTCAAGAGGGTCCCCCACGAATCGTACCCCCTTCCGGAGGCCGTGACCTCAATCGAATACGCGAATCGGAGGTCGGTGATTGAGGCGAGGGAGGCATTGCCTCCCCCGCGGGGCCACGCCCGTGATGGCGTTCGATCAGCTACCAGTTCGAACCCGCCTCGCTGGACAGGTACGCGGTGAGAGACGTCCAGTCCTATCGGACGGACCCGGGAGTTCAGGTCTCGGTCCATCGGGGCGGGCGTTTCTCTCGGAAAGCGGCCCGCGCTTCGCGGTTGTCGGGACTATCCCGCAGGGGATCGGCCAGCGCCTGTTCGAGGCGCAGACCTTCGGCGAGCGGCAGGGCAAGGCCCTGGCGGACCGCCATCAGAGCCGCCTGCACAGCACGAGGCGGATGTGCGGCGATGGTCTCTGCCATCGTCCGTGCCTCTTCCTGGAGCCGGGCGACAGGGTGCACCTGGTTCACGAGACCGATGGCGGCGGCTCGGTCGGCATCGATCGGCCTGCCGGTGAGTATTATCTCCAGCGCGACCGCGGGCGGAACGGCTCGCGGGAGTCGTTGGGTCCCGCCCTGGCCCGGGATGATCGCCCACCGGACCTCGGGCAGGCCGAAGGTCGCGTTCGCGCTCGCGAGGCGGATGTCGCAGGCGAGCGCCAACTCGAGACCGCCCCCGAGACAGACCCCGTTCACGGCGGCGATCACCGGCTTTCCCACCTCAAGATTCCGAGTGATGCCGCCGATTCCCGGCTCACGGTTCCAGGCCTCGACCCGTTGTGCGGCAGGGACGCTGTGATAGAACTCGCCGATCCGCTTGAGGTCGACCCCGGAGCAGAACGCCTTCGTCCCCGCTCCCGTGAGCACGGCCACTCGGAGGTCGTCCTCGTCGCGAATGCGCTCCCACGCGGCTATCAGCGCAGTGTGGGACTCGGGGTCGATGGCATTCAACGCCTCCGGACGATCGAGGATGACCCAGGCAATGTGCCCCTCGGTCCTGAAATGGACGGGCATCGGTTCGGCACTCCGCCCTGCTTCTTGGACTTAACGCCGGGCGAGCCACCCGTCGAACCGCCCGAAGGCACCCTCCTACGACACAGGCTTTGGCCGCGAATCTCCGTTCTCGACGGTTGACCCCTAACTGGTACGGGATAACGCGCTTCATCCACGACCCGTCTCCATGACTCGGACGGAGTCGGATGCCGAAAACGCGCCCGGGGCCGGCCGCCCCCACGAAGGTGCCGGACGTTCTCGCGCCGATGCCACCGGGGGGAATGGGCTTCCGGGACATCCTCTACGAGAAGCGCGACGGCGTCGCGCGTATCATGCTCAATCGCCCCCAGGTCTACAATGCCTACGCCACGGGCACCTTGCTCGAACTCGCCCGCGCGGTCGAAGACGCATCGGTCGACGACGCGATCGGCGTGATCGTCCTCACGGGCGCGGGATCCACCGCCTTTTGCACCGGCGGGGACGTCCGCGAGTATGCCGAGCGGTACACCCAGCGTCCCCGGGACTACTGGAAGTACATGGGCCTCTTCGAGCGAGCCGTAGAAGCCCTCTTGCGGTGCGGGAAGCCGACCATCGCGCGGCTCAACGGCATCACGGTGGGCGGCGGGAACGAGCTCCACCTCGCGTGCGACCTTTCGGTCGCGGCGTCCCACGCGTATCTCGGCCAGGTGGGCGTGGGTGTTGGTTCGGTGGCGTGCGGTGGCGCCACCCAGTGGCTCCCCCTCGCGGTCGGGGATCGCCGGGCGCGCACCATGCTGCTCCTCAACGAACGGATCCCGGCCCGCAAAGCCCTGGACTGGGGCCTCGTCAGCGAGATGGTTCCGTCGGTTCGACGGGGGAAGGGATTCGTTGACGAACCCACTCCGGAGCAGATCACTCTAGCACACAAGGGGCTGGAAGGCTACCAGATCGACCTGACGCCGCTCGACGCAGCGGTGGACACGCTCTGCACGCGCCTCCTCGGGATGTTCCCGGAATGCCTCCGCTACACCAAGCAGCAGGTGAACTTCTGGAAGGAACTCTCGTGGCACAGCACGGTCGGACACGGTCGTGAATGGCTTTCTCTCCACTTCACCGACCGCGAACCCCACGAGGGTATGAACGCGTTCGTCGAGAAACGCGCCCCCGACGTCGCGGGCCTTCGCCGACGCCTCGCCGAGGGAAAGGGGGGCGAGTACCCCTTCGGCCGTCCGGTGCGGTGCTGCCCGAGCTGCGGGGCCAAGGGGCTCCCGGAAGATTTCGCATTCTGCGGGCGGTGCGGGACCCCCGTCCTTTCGCCGGACTCTTCGGAGGAATGAGGCGGTGTCGGAAGGCGTCGCGTCCCCCACGGTCCCCGGCGGTGTTTCTCCCTCCTTCCTTCGTGACGCCCGGGGCCTTCAGCGCAAGCTCGTGGAGGACTACTACCGCGACCTCGGCTCAACCGAGAAGCCGCGGCGACCGGTGGCCTACATGCTCGTGGGCGGGAATCTCACCGAGATCGTCCGTTCGTTCGGTTACGACGTCGTCTTTCCGGAGATCGTGGCGCTCAACTGTGCGATCAAGCACCAATCGCTCGACAACATCCTCCGCGCCGAGTCGATGGGCTACGGGCTGGATGTCTGCGGCTACGTCAAGAACGACCTCGGGCTCCAGGACCTGGGCGGGAAGACCTCGTTCGGCCAAATTCCGCGTCCCGACCTTCTCGTCTGCAGCTTCTCCGGCTGCTATGTCTACGTGAAATGGTGGGAGGCGCTCGCGGAGTCGTACGGCGCCCCGTTGTTCATGTACGATGTGCCGTACATGCGGGAGGAATCGCCCCGCAAGGAGGACATCGATTACCTGGTGAGCCAGCTCTGGGAGCTTGTTCACCTTCTCGAGAAACGCACCGGCCGTGCGTTCGATATGGACGCACTCAAGCGGGTGCTCACGGAGTCCCGTCGCGCGGAGGAGGGGTGGGTGGAGTTCCTCCGGGCCGGCCGGCTGCGTCCGTCCCCGATCGAGGCCTACTTTGAGTCGATCTTCTACATGTTCCCCATCAACGTCCTTCGGGGGACCCCCGAGGCCGCGGATTTCTACGGCGTGGTGAACGAGGAGATCCGGGCGCGCGTGCGGGACGGGAACTATCCTCTGCCGGAGGAGAAGGTTCGCGTGCTCGTCGAGGGGGTCCCACCGTACACGAACTATCGGACCTTCTGGGACTTCTTCCGGAAGTGGGGCGCTGTATCGGTCGTCGCAACCTATCCGAAGGTCGGTGGGCTCTTCGACCGCGGCTTCCGACACGACCCGTCCCGACCGTTCGAGAGCATCGCGGAGTACAGCCTCGGTGCCTACGTGAACCAGTCCTGGCCGTTGCGGCGAAAGATCATCGCCGACTACGTGAAGGAGTACCAGGCGGACGCCGCGATCATCCACGGCATCAAGTCGTGCCGCTCCTTTACGGCCGGGCAGGGTGACCTGCGGGACTGGTTGATCCACGAGCAGGGGCTACCGACGCTCTACATCGAGTCCGACCACCAGGATCCCCGGTACTTCGCGGCCGCCCAGATCAAGAACCGCATGGATGCCTTCTTCGAATCCCTCGAGCAGCGCCGGGCCGTCGCGGCCGTCGCGGAGGCCGCCGCGGCATGAGCGTCGTCGCAGGAGTGGACATCGGGTCGACCACGGCGAAGTGCGTGGTGCTGGGCGAGGATTCTCAGGTTCTCGGCAAGTCGTTGAGCGTGGTCGGCGTCGATATCGTGAAGGATGCCGAGCGGGCCCTCGAGGCCGCGATCGCGGATGCTCACCTCTCCCGGTCGGATGTATCGTTCATCACGGGCACGGGCTACGGGCGGTACAAGATCTACTTCGGCCAGCTGGTCGTCACCGAGATCTCCTGCCACGCACGCGGGGCGAGCTTCCTGTTCCCCGGCACGCGCGTCGTGGTCGACATCGGTGGGCAGGACACGAAGGCGATCCGCATCAACGAGAAGGGCGAGGTCGTGGACTTCGCCATGAACGACAAGTGCGCCGCCGGGACGGGGCGGTTCCTCGACGTATGTGCCAATGCTCTGGGGTACGACGTCGGCGAGATCGGGGCACTTTCGCTCCAGGCTCGACGCGCGGTCAAAGTCACGAGCACGTGCACGGTCTTCGCTGAATCGGAGGTCACGTCCTACGTGTCACGGGGCAAGGACCCGAAGGACATCCTCGCGGGACTGCACGCCAGCATCGCGAACCGGACCCTTTCCCTGATGCAGCGGGTCGGAGTGGAGCCGGAGGTCACTTTCACAGGAGGTGTCTCCCAGAACGAGGGAATGGTCCAAGCGCTCCGTCGTCGGCTTGGGGCGCCGGTCAACGTCAGCCCTCTCTCCCAGTACCTCGGGGCGCTGGGCGCGGCGCTCCACGGCCGCGAACGGATCGTGGCGGGGGGCGCGTCGTGATCACCGGCGGGCTCGACCTCGGGGCTGGGGTGGTCAAGGGCGTGTTGCTCGAAGACGGTCGGCGTATCCTCGCGACCACCTCCGCCCCGTCGCGAGGTGTTCCGGTGCAGGTCGCTCGGCACGTGCTGGAGGAGCTGGGGGAGACGGCGAACATCGCCCCGAGCGACGTCGACTACCTCTGCACGACCGGCTTCGGTCGGTATACGATCCCCGAACGGAACCTGCAGGTCAGCGATTTCACTTCCTCGGCGCGCGGCGCTGTCTTCCTCTTCCCGAAGACCCGACTGGTCGTTGATGTGGGCACGCAGGCCTCCCGGACGATGTCCGTTTCCCCGACGGGAAAGGTGCTCAAGTTCAAGATGAACGAGAAGTGCGCGGCGGGAGCCGGACGCTTCGTCGAGCGATGTTCGAAGTACCTCCAGGTCCCCCTCGAGGAGATGGGGCCCAAGGCGCTCGCGTCCGAGCACCCGAAGCTCATTTCGAGCGTCTGCGCGGTGCTGGCCGAGACCGAGATCATCAACAACGTCGCGGAGGGAGTCGCGTTGCCGGACATCCTGATGGGCGTCTTCCTCTCCCTCTCCCAGCGCGCGTTCTCCCTCATGCGCTACGTGGGGATCCAGCCGGAGGTCACGCTCGTGGGAGGTCTCGTTCGCAACGTCGGCATGGTGAAGGCCCTCCACGACACGGTCGGCATGGACGTCAACGTCGCGCCCGACGCGTACTATGCGGCCGCCCTCGGCGCGGCGATACTCGGGCACTCCCGAGCACTGAAGCTCGCCCAGGCACCGCAGGGGATCGGAGGCTAGCGGTGCCCGAGCTCCTGCAGATCCGGCCCCAGGCCGAAAGCCTGCCGGAAGACGAGACGTTCCTCTCGGTCGATATCTCGCCGGATTTCCGGGAATTCACCCAAGCCGAATCCGTCGAGAAACTGGTGCGCCTCGCTCAGGAGATCCTCGCCGACCCGACCTTCCCTACCGCCCGGGCCTGGAGAAAAGCGGGCGGCAAGGCCGTCGGGTGCTTTCCTGTCTACACGCCGCAGGAGCTCGTCCACTCCTTCGGCATGCTGCCGGTCGCGATGCAGGGGGGTGGGGAGAACCTCGAGATCAGCCGCGCGGACGCGGCCCTCGGCTCTTTTCTCTGCTCGATATCGAAATCGACCCTCGAGATGGCCCTCACGGGTCTCCTCGACCCGTTCGATGCGTTCGTCTTTCCGTACATCTGCGATGTGAGCCGCAATCTCGACGGGATCTTTGCCCGGGTACTACCGAAAAAGCCCTCGCACATGCTCCACCTCCCGCAGAACTTTGCGTCCCCGGCCACGATCCCGTTCCTGGTCGCAGAGTACCGCAGTCTCATCGAGAAGCTCGAGCGAGTCGCCGGTCGACCCTTCTCTCAGGAGGACCTGCGCGCCTCGATCGCGGTGTTCAACGAGCAACGAGCGCTCGTCGAGCGGCTCGCCGCGCTGAAGCGGGAGACGCCGTGGAAGGTCACGCTGGTCGAGTACTACCTACTGCTCCGGTTGGGCGGGCTCCTCCCTCGGGAGGTCCATGTCCCGCTGCTCCGGCGGGCGCTCGCCGAGCTCGAGGGCCGGGAGCGGAAGAGCAAGGACGCGATCCGCGTGATCGTCATCGGTCCCTTCTGCGAACAGCCGACCCTCGAGCTCCTGCAGCTCCTGGAGGACGTCGGTTGCTACGTCGTCGGGGAGGAGTTCCAGATGCTGCACCGCTGGTGCCCCCGCATTGAGCCGGGGACGAATCCGCTCGAGAGCCTCGCGACGTCGTACGTCCGAACGCCCGTCGACATCGGGGTCCGAAGCACCCCGACCACGAAGGCGGCGGCCGTTCTCGAGCGGGTCGACGCCTCCCGCGCGCAGGGCGTGGTGTTCCTCACCGCCAAGTTCTGCGAGCCCGCGCTCGAGGATGTGGTGCTCTACCGGAGGGCTCTCGAGGGGCGGGGCCTTCCCTACCTGCACATGGAGTTCGAGGAGAAGTCGACCACGTACGAGCAGGCGCGTCTCCAGCTCGAGACGTTCGTCGAGTCGATCCTCTTCGATTGACCGGGGAGGACGATGGGCCAGAAGCCGGCCGGCACCGTCACCGTCGCCCGTATCGGCGGGCGCGCGACGGTCACGTGGGAGCGCGGACCGGCGAACGTTTTCGACATCGGGCTCCTGGAGGAGCTCACTCGCGTTCTGGAGCTCGAGGAGGTCACGAGCGCCCACGTCGTCGTGTTGCGCGGGGGAGGGAAGTCCTGGAGCGGCGGCCTCAGCGTCGAGGATCACCTCAAGCCCCGCGTTTCCGCCATGCTGGACGCGTTCCGCCAGACCCTATCCACGCTGTGGAACCTGCCGGCCCCGACGATAGCCCAGGTCCACGGACGGTGCCTCGGTGGCGGCCTGGAGCTGCTCATGGCCTGCGACCTCGCGATAGCGTCCGAGGGGGCGACGTTCGGCCAGCCCGAGATCCGCTTGGGGGTCATCGCACCGTTCGGCGCCGCGACCTACTCGCAGCTCCTCGGTCCTCGCCCGGCCGCCGAGCTCCTGTTCCTGGGGACGCCGTTCGACGCACAGAAGGCGGCGTCCGTGGGCATCGTCAACCGCGTGGTTCCCGATGACGAGCTCGACGCCTCGGTGGCCTTGACCGCCCAGACGCTCTGCAGCCACCGCCGGGAAACGCTGCGCCTGCTCAAGAGGGTCCTTCGAACCGCGGAGAGGGACCCGTGGACCCCGTTGGCCCGTGCCGAACGCGCCTATCTCGAGGAGCTCATGGTGCCGCAGGACGCGGAGGAAGGGCTACGGGCGTTCCTCGAGAAGCGAACCCCCGTCTGGAAGGACGGTTGAGTCCTCGGTCCGATGCGGGCGGCAATCTTTCAGGGCTCGGGACGCCCCCTTGTGGTCGGCGAGCTGCCCCGGCCCGTCCCCGGGCCCGGCGACGCGCTCGTGAAGGTCGCGGCCTGCGGGTTCTGCCACACGGACCTCCATTACCTCGACCATGCCGTACAGACCGCGAAGCCCCCTCCCCTCGTTCTCGGTCACGAGATCTCGGGCGTGGTCGAGGAGCTGGGGCCCGGGAGCTCGGGGAGGTCCGTGGGTGACCGGGTTCTGGTCCCCTCCGTCCTCCCGTGCGGGAGCTGCGAGTACTGCCGGGCGGGGCGTGCGAACGTCTGTCCTCAGCTCCGGATGCCCGGCAACCATATCGACGGAGGGTTCGCGGAGTACGTCCGCGTCCCGGTTCGCGACCTCGTGCCCCTGCCCGCTGACCTCGACCTCGCGCGCAGCGCGGTGATCGCGGATGCCCTGACGACGCCATACCATGCCGTGGTCCATCGCGCCCGGGTGCGGAGCGGGGATTGGGTCGTGGTCGTGGGGTGTGGCGGGGTCGGGATCAATGCCGTCCAGTTCGCCGCCGCAGCGGGCGCGAACGTGATCGCGGTCGACCTCCGCGCCGAGAAGCGAGAAACGGCTCTGAGGTTGGGGGCGTGCGCGGCGCTGGATCCCGTGGAGCATCCCGACCTCGGGCGCGAGGTGCGCAAGCGATCCGGAGGGGGAGCGGACGTAGCGCTCGAGGTCGTGGGGAAACCCGAGACCGTGAGCCTGGCCCTTTCCACGCTCCGTCGGGGAGGGCGTCTCTGCGTCGTCGGATACAGCGATTCGGTCGTCCCGATCCCGCTCAATCGTCTCATGTTCTTCGAATACGAGATCGTCGGCTCGCTCGGCTGCCGGCCGGTGGATTACCCCCGGGTGATCGAGATGGTGAGGGCGCGCAGGGTGAACCTCGATGCCGTGGTGACGGCCACGCTGCCGCTCGATCGGATCGGGGAAGCGGCCGAGGACCTCCGGAACGGGAAGGGGTTTCGGACGCTCATCGTACCGTGAGGGGGCCGTCCGCGTCCTCTCAACCCGCGTCATGGCGGTCCCGGGAACCGCCGGGATGCCCGCCCTACGCGGGTCGGGTCCGGACGACCCCGACCTCGGCTTGGTGATGGGAGGCTAGCTTCCGCATGCCTCGGCGCAGGTTCTCCATCGCGGTCGCGCGGCTGACCCCGAGCGACTTCGCGATATCCTTGAGCTGGGCGCGGCGAGGGTAGTCGAAGTACCCGAGAACGAAGGCGGCTCCGACCGCCATCTCCTGGCGAGCGGTAAGGTCGCGGGAGCCCCGGTACGCGCCGATCCGGACCAGTGACGCTGGCGAATTGCCCGGGATCGTGAACGAGGCGAGGAGGGGGTGGGCATCCTGGA
>DATGZQ010000102.1:0-18142 GCA_035297125.1 Thermoplasmata archaeon | reverse complement strand
AGGCGGGCACCGTGATCGAGGGCGTACCGGTCTTCGACGCCGTTCGGGACGCCGTCGAGAAGACGGGCGCGAACGCCTCGTGCATCTTCGTTCCCGCTCCGTTCGCGATGGATGCGCTCCTCGAGGCGGTGGACGCGGGGATCCGGCTTTGCGTCATCGTCACCGAACACATCCCGTTCCACGACATGCTCGTCATGTACCGGTACGCGCGCGCGGCCGGCGCCCGCATCGTGGGACCGAACTGTCCGGGGATCGCATCCCCGAGCAAGGCGAAGGTCGGGATCATCCCGAACGTCGTCTTCCGGCCCGGTCGGGTCGGCGTGATCTCGAGGAGTGGGACCCTCACCTACGAGATCGTGAACGGGATCAAGGAGCACGGTCTCGGCCAGTCGACCTGCATCGGCCTGGGCGGGGACCCGGTCGTTGGGACCTCCTTCGTGGACGCCCTCCCGCTGTTCGAGGCCGACCCCGACACCGACCTGATGGTCCTGGTCGGGGAGATCGGCGGCACGGCCGAGGAGGACGCGGCCGAGTACATCCACGCCCACTTCACGAAACCCGTGGTCGCCTACATCGCGGGACGGAGCGCTCCTCCGGACAAGCGGATGGGCCATGCCGGCGCCATCATCGCACGCGGACGCGGCACGGCCGAGACGAAGCAGGCCGCGCTCGAGCGCGCCGGGGCCCGGGTCGCCCGGTTCCCGTACGAGGTTCCCCAGATGGTAGCCGAGATCGCCGCGGCGCGGGCTCGCCGATGACGCCCGCGGTCCGGCCGCGGGAGCCCGTTGAAGAGCCGGAACCGTGCCTGGTCGCGCAGTGCGGGTCCCCCTCGGTGCGGCATCTGTCGCTCGCGGAAGCGAGGAAAGGGTTCCCCGACCTGCCCGAGAAGGGCAGGCGCGCGCCGCTCTGTCGGGAGCATTACCGGGCCTGGAAGAAGGCCACCCGGGAGCGCCGGAAGCTCGACCGGCTCACCTGGTGACTCTCGACCCGCCTCGGCCCCGACAGGGGGCTCGCACGGGGTGAATCACTGCTTGCGCATCTTCTGGGCCCGCATGCGTCTGCGCATCCGCTTCTTGCGCCACTTCCAGCGCATGTGGCCGCGCTTCTTCCACACCCGGGAGGATCGTTTCATTCTGGCATCGTCCGAACGCGCGCGCGTAGTTTTGTCACTTAATAAGTCTGCCCCGCCGAGCCGTCAGAGCCTCGGCGGGTTCTTCTACCGGCTCTACCTCGCGAACGGCGTGCTTACGGACGCCGACCTCGAGGTAAACGTCCTCGAGTTCCGTCAGAGGTCGTTCCAGTACGAGCGGCGCGCGGAGCTCGACGGGACGGAGTTCGCGGTCTTCTCGAGGACCGAGACGGAGAGCGAGAGCCAGTTCCGCCCCCGCCTGGTCCGACTCGCCGTGGTCGTCCCGATGGCCTGGGTCCTCGTCGACGAGGTCGGTGATGTCCTGGCCCTCGCCCGGGACGGCGTGACGGTCCCCGTTCACAAGGCGGAGGCCGTGGTCGAGGTCGGGGCCGAGAGGACCGAGTTCGAGGAGCAGGGAATCGGGTGGAAGCGGGCGACCGCAGGGTCGGGGACCTTCGTCTATGCGCCTACCGACCTATCCGCGAAGCTCCTCACCCCGTTGGCTTACTCGGCCCTCGGGCTGCTCTGACGAGCGGCCGCCGATCACTCCGGATGGGGCCGCAGCGCCCGGTCTAGGAGCGCCGCCAGGATCCCGCCGATGATCGGGGCGACCCAGAAGATCCAGTCCTGGCCGATCGCCCAGTTCCCGCTCGACCACGTCGAGGACAGAACGGCCGGCGCGAAGCTGCGCGCGGGGTTGATGGACGCCCCGTCCACGGGGATCGCGACCAGGTTGGTCATGAGGAGGGTGAGCCCGATCCCTACCGGTGCAAAGGCGGAGGTCGACCTCTCGGGTCGGGTCGCGAACAGAATCGCGACGACGAGCATGAACGTGAACGCCACCTCGATCAGGAAGACGGAGGGGATTCCGTACCCGGCGCAGGCGATCGAGCTCGTGTGGTAGCATTGGGAGGCGAGCGCGGACTTCTGAACGGCCGGGAAGGCGCCCGAGTTCCCGTACGCGATCCCCGCGACGATACCGACGCCCAGCACGCCGCCGGCGACCTGGGCCAGGATGTAAGGGACCACGTCTCGGGCCGAGAACCGACCTGCGACCCAGGATGCGATCGTGACGGCGGGGTTGAAGTGCGCGCCCGAGATGTCACCGAACGCGTAGATGAGCCCGATGAGCCCGAGGCCGACGGACAGGCTGATCAAGGTCACCCGGCTCAAAAGGTCGGTCGTCTGAGCGATGCTGAAGACCGCGGCCCCCGCGACAGCGAGGAGCAGCCCCATGGTCCCGACGAACTCGGTGAGGTAGCGCTGGGCCGGCGTTGGCTTCATCGAGACCGCGGGACGAGTGGCGGAGAATAAACCTTCCGGTTCGCGTGAACGAGGGGAAGCGGCCTCAGAGGACGCCCATCTGGGTGAGCTTTTCGGGAAGGTAGCGGTCTGTGACGTAGTTGAGGCCGTACTTTGCGAGCGACTGCTGCTCGGCCTTCTTCCCGTTCTTGAGCATCAGCTCGATCTCGGCCCGCCACTCGGGCGTCGCGAACCTCGGGTCGGTCAGCTCCGCCTCGAGCGCCCGCACGTCCTGCTCCGAGAGCTTGTCAGACGGCAGGTCGTAGTTCTCGATGTCGGAGGCGGTGACCCCGAGGAACTCCGCGGCCGGCGTGGCGAGGTAGCTCGACAGGTGCGCCGTCTTGATCGCGCCAAAGGCAACGCTGGCGAAGATCCGGAACGACCAGGGGTCCCCGTCGGTGAACACCACGACAGGGAGCTTCAGCTCGTCCGAGATCCTTCGGAGGAACCGTCGGGTGGAGCGCGCGGGCTGCCCCTTGAGGTGTAGGAGGATCGCCTTGTGCTTCTCGTCGAACCCGTTCTCCGCGAGCCGGTCGACCATGCCGCCGCATTCGATCGCGATCACGAACTTCGCGTTCGTCCCGACGAACTGGATCTTCTCCTTCTCGACGTTGAACGGGAGCGCATAGCCGCCGTCACCGACGTCGTCGCGGCAGTTGATCGTCTTGACCAGGCCCTTGCGGTTCTTCTCCTTGATCGTGAGGTCCCCGATCACCGACGCGCCGTTCTCCTCGGGGTGGAGGCGGAAGTCCTCCCGCAGGCGCTCGCACATCACCTCGAGGTCCTCGATCAGCAGGTTGGACTCGTCCTCGCTGTGGAACTTCGCGTCGTCCCACCCTTCGCTGATGTAGTAGAGCTCCCGGAGCGTGGACGTCTTCTTGTCGGCGGCCATCTCGTTGATGAAGTCAACCACGTAGAACGTCCGGAGCAGCATCAGCGCCCCGTCGAGCTTCCGCGCGCTGCGCGTTCCCATCGCCTTGCCGAGCTTCCAGACCCCGTCCCGCGCCTGGAACGAGAGATTCTGTTTCGTCCGCAGCGGCAGGCGCATGCGGGGGATCTCGCCGCGGTCCAGCTGCTCGTAGATCTGTTTGGCGAGATCGAACGTCGGGGTCAGGGCGTCCGCCCGGATCTTCGGCGCGTCGGCCTCAGTCTTCGTCGCGGACGCCCGCGCTCGCTTCGGCGGCATCGTAATCCACCTCCTCTTCCGTGGTGCCGGCGGCCGCGCCCTCCTGGGCCGCGACCTCGGCGGCCTCGACGATCGTGCGGGGGAGCCGGACGTCCCAGTCACCGGGGAGCGGGTCGGCCCCGAGGATGTGCGCCTCGTCGATGCCGGCGACGTACCAGTCGAAATCGTTGCCGTCCACCTCGGTCTTCGGGGGGAACGATGCGGCCAGGGTCGTCTTCCCGTTCGGGAGCAGTTTGGGGAGCGTCCACCACGCGCGCCCCAGGGCGGCGTCCGTCCCGTCCGGCGCGGGGTCGAACGTGGCCTGCGCCAGGAGCTCGGGGGGGATCTCGGCGAACAGCTCGAGGATCCGCGGCCGGGGCGTGTAGTTCGTGATCTCGACAGGCACGCGCACTCCCTTCGAGTCGGGGACGACCTTGGTCTCGACGTTCACGACGTCCATGATGCGGGTGATGACGGGGGTGAGATCGGGGACCGGCTTCCCGACCAGACGGCTCGCCCGCTCGGCCAGCTTCGGAAGGATCCGCTGGATGATCTCGAATTTGTCGCTGGCGAAGTCGCGTCGGCTCTTCCGGGAGAGATGTGTCCTCAGGTGTCGTGCCGCGGCCTGGAGCGCGAGGGTCAGCTCCTTGTCGATCTCGGGGTCCTCGGCGATCGCCTCCTTCGCCTCGCTCGTGAACGGGACCTTGGTGGACGCGACGTGGACCAGTAGGAGGCCGGGCCCGGACGGAACCCCCGTGCCGCCCTTCTGTTCGAGGCCGTAGCGCCGCCAGTCGACGTTCCCGATTGCGTTGGTGATCGCGCAGGCCCCCTGCTGGAAGAGGAGCGGGACCCGGTTGGCGAACCGGAGGATCTGGACGGGCTGGTCAGCGGGAAGTCCACCGCCGTAGACCAGGCCCACCTCGACCATGAACGGGAACCCGCCGCGGACCTTCGGCGGCCGGCTCACGGGCGGGGCGAAGAACTCCGGCTTCAGCTCGCCCAGCACATTGCGGAGGCCCCGCTTGATCAGCATCGCGCCGATCGGGGAGAGGCAGTCCGCGGACGGATTGACGAGCGTCGCCCCGTGCAGCGCGGCGAGGAGGCGCTCCTGGGCCTCGCCCTGGATCGCGGCCGGCTTGCTTCCCGGGGGAAGGCCCGAGCTCGCGAGGAGGTCCCTCACGGCGCGGGCGCTCACGCCCTGCAAGTCCTTTGCGAGGAACTCCGAGAGCGTCGGGCGTTTGCTCGCCTTCAGGAGGAAGCCGAGCTCTCCGAGCTCCAGGCCGTAGGGATGCGGAAGGGTTTCCTTCGCCGCCGGCGGCAGGTCGGTCGTGGCCCGCTCGAAGGTGACGCGCGTCCCGTCGGGTTCGACGAGGACGATCCGGGCGTGCGGGTTCACGATCGCGGTGCCCCGAAGGTACTCGAACGCGGACTGACGGCCCCGAATGTAGCGCGCCTTCAGCTCGAGCTCGATCCGCGTCCCGTGCGGGCGGTCCCAGATCACGAGGTCCTCGGAATCGACCCGGGGCTGGTTTTTCTGCGTATCGAGGAAGATCTCGAGGACGTGCGCGGCGTCCTCCTCCTCGACCTTGGACGTGACCCGTGCAGCCCGGGCGGTCGTGAGGTTGGCGTAGAGGACGGCGGCGGAGATGCCGATCCCCTGCTGTCCCCGGGCCTGCCGGTGAGAGTGGAACCGGGAGCCGTAGAGGAGCTTGCCGAAGACGTTCGGGATCTCCTTGCGCAGGATCCCCGGACCGTTGTCGGTGACGGCCACTCGGAACCGGTCCTCCCGCTCCTTCGAGATCTCCACCGTGATCTCGGGCAGGATGGACGCCTCCTCGGCAGCGTCGAGCCCGTTGTCGACGGCCTCCTTCACGGTCGTGAGAAGAGCCCGCTGCAGGTTGTCGAACCCGAGGATCTGCCGGTTCCGTTCGAAGAACTCCGCGACCGAAATCTCGCGTTGCTTCGCCGCGAGCTGCTGGGCGATCGTCGGGGTAGGTGGCACCGGCCGGCAAGGGTGCGGCGGGGCTCTATAACGGCCTCGTTCGAGTCGAACGCCGCTCAGCCGCCGGGCGATGGCCGGCCGGCGGGCCGGGTCGCCGCGTCGCGGAGGATAGGGCGGAACGGACGCCATCGCGCCGCGGCCCTCGGGTCGATCTCCACCGCGAACAACCCTTCCTCGGAGGCGGCCCCGTCCAGGGCCACCGTCTCGAGCGGTAGAGGTTCACCTCGGGAATCCCACGCGCCCGTGCCCCCGCCGAACACGAACCCGTCCTCGACACCGACCCGGTTCACGTAGACGACGGGGCAGGCGTTCTCGATCGCGCGCGCCGGAAGCAGCCGTTCGAAGAGGCGTCGGCTGGTCACAGGGGAGGCGGAGATGTTGACGAGCAATTCCGCTCCCCCGAGGGCGAGGTCGCGCGAGACCTCCGGGAAGAACACGTCGTAGCAGATCTCGAGCCCGACCCGGTGACCCAGGATCTCGACCGGACGGCTCGTGTCGGTCGGCGTGAACGCCAGTCCCTCTTCGAACGGCCCGAAATTCGGAAGGTACCGCTTGCTCTGGTTGGTGACGGCGCCGGTCGGCAGCACCACGAGCGCCGCGTTCGCGACCTCACCGCGGCGGTCGTCGACGAGGAGCGGCGCCCCGACCACGATCGCGGTCTCCGTCTCGCGCGCGAGACGCCGAAGGGTCTCCGTGCCACGCTCGGCCACTGTGGCGGCGATCGCATGGAAGCGGTCCCCCAAGGTGTACCCCGAAAGAAACAGCTCGGGGAAGATGGCCAGGTCGCTCCGACGCGCGCGGACCGCGGTCTCGAGCCGTGCGAGGTTCCGGTCGAGGTCGCCCCTCGCAGGCGCGAGCTGGCCGAGGAGCAGCCGCATCTAGTAGAAGTACCGCCGAACGGCGAGGAGGTAGACCAGGAGGACGACGAAGATCACGAACAGGACCGTGATCGACCCCGTGAAGAACAGGTACGCGGTCGTCGCGAAGACCAGGACGATGGTCGTCCAGAGCGCCCAGGTCTCCTGGTGCCAGAGGGCCGTGGCGATCGACAGGAGCGTCGCCCCCAGGACGACCAGGATGACTGCGCCGATGACGTCGATCGACTGGAAGATCTCGACCGAGGGCGGGAAGATCGTCCCGAGGTAGGCATTGAGGATGAAGAGGAGGCCCGCCAGCAGCATCACGACGGCGAACAGCGCGATCACGATCGCCACCACGGCCACGCCGATGGGGAGGCGCGGCCGGACCGGCGTGGGCTCCCAGGCGGGGGGGAGGTGGCCGACCTCGGTGGAACCGGAGGCCACGGCGCCGCTTCCTCCGCCCGCGGATGCGTTCCTGCTCATCGGACCCGTCGCGGGCTGATGAGCCGAGGGAGGTGGGATGTACCTTTCGTTCGACGGGTTCCCGCGCCCGCGGGGCAGGCCGCCTAGAACCGGCGGTCGGCCGCGCCGAAGGCCAGCCTCTCGAGGAGGTGGCGGTACGGGCCCGCCGGCAGGACCTCGAGCGCCCGCGCGGAACGCTCGGCCCACGCCACGGCCTCCTGAGCAACGACCGGAGCCGCCCCCGAGATCTCGGTGAGCTCGCGCAGCCTCAGCAGGTGCTTCGTGCGCTTGCGTCGCAGCTGGAACAGTCGCTCGAACTCCCCCTGGTGGCGGGGGTCGAGCCGGGAGTACGCCTCCAGAACGACCAGGGTCGGGTTCCCCTCGCGGAAGTCCGTGAACAGCGGCTTTCCGAGGAGGTCGGTGTCGCCGAAGACGTCGAGGATGTCGTCCCGGATCTGGAAGGCGATCCCGAGCGCGCGTCCGAACGTTGCGAGCGCGTCGGTCACCGGGGGCGGTGCTCCCTCGATCTCGCCCACGGAAGCGAGGGCCGCCGAGATGATCGCGGAGGTCTTCCGCTCCGCCACGCGGAAGTAATGCTCCCGCCCGACCGATAGGTCGAACCGGGACGCCTCCTGGAGCACCTCTCCCTCGACCAGCTCGGCGCACGACTCGCCGCAGCGGAGGATGATCGAGCGCGGGTACTCCGCCGCGAGCTCGAACGCCCGCACGAACAGGTAATCGCCCGTGACGATTGCGAGAGGGATCCCGAACGCCCGGGGCATGGACGGCCGCCCCCGACGGGTGTCGGCGTGGTCGATGACGTCGTCGTGGACCAGGGTCGCCGTGTGGATGAGCTGGAACGCCGCGGAGAGCGATACGATTCCCCGGGTCGACTCCGAGCCCAGGGCCCGGTCGGCCGCGGCCATCAGGAGCGGGCGGACCCGCTTCCCCCCGGTCGAGCACGCGTAGCGGGCCGACTCGGTGAGCTCGGCGTACGTCGAGCCCAGGACCTGGGCGACCCTCCGGTCGACGTCCTCGAGGTCTCCCACGAGGGTCGGAAGCAGCTCGGATAGCTCCACGGCGACGTCGCGTCCCAGCGTCTGGGCGACCAGGCTCTGGAGCGACGGATCGAACGACCCGCCGACGGCGCCGCCCTTCACGAGGCGCCTCCGAGTCGGGACGGCCAGCGAAGTCGCATCATCTCGTCCAGACCCGCGCTGCCGATATAGCGCATCCCCAGCGCCAGCAACGGGTCCAGGGCCGTGAAAGGGTCCGAGAGGCGCTGGATGCGGGCCGCCCGTGCGAGCGGCCCGTAGAGGACGCGGCGCCAGGCGGTGTCGTACTCCGAGAGCGGGATCCCGTCGCGTACGTGCCGGGCCGCGGCGGTCCCGGCGATCCATCCGCTGAGCATCGCCGTGGGGATCCCGCCGCCGTTGGTGGCCATGACGAGGTTCGCGGCGTCGCCCGCGAACAGCGTGCGGCCCACCACGAGGCTCTCCGGCGGCGGTCCGATCGGGACCCACCAGCTCGTTCGCTCGCGGGCAGGGCCGAGCCCTTCCCGCGCGAGGAACCGGTCGAGGAGGGCCCGGAGGGTGGTCGACCGCGGCACCCGGGCGACCCCAAGGCCGACGTTCAGGTCGTTCGCGCGGGGGAACCGCCAGGCATACCCGTGGGGGGCGCTCCGGCCGAAGAACAGTTCGATCTCGTCCGCGGCGGGTCCATCCGCCGTCGCGGTGATCATCCGGAACATCGCGCGCTCGGGGCGGAACCCGACCGCCCGCGCCACGGTCGAGGTCGGCCCGTCCGCGCCTACGATCACTTTGGCACGAACGCGCTCCCCGCCGGCGAGGACGACCTCGTCGTCCACGACCCCGGTCACGCCGACCGGGTAGCGTAGCTCGGCGCCCGCGCCCTCCGCCCGAACGGCGAGCGCCTTGTCGAACGCGCGCCGCGAGACGGTGAATCCGTCCAGCGGGAACCGGAACCGGTGGCCGTAGGGGGAGACGCACGTCATCCAGTGGGTCTCCCTCAGGACGACCTCGGGAGGGACCTCGTAGGCAGAGGAGAGCAGGGACCGGCAGTCGAACAGATCGGCCAGCACCTCGCCGGCCGGAAGGAACTCTCCGCACTGGACGGGCTGGCCAAGCTCGGGGCGGTGATCGAGGAGCAGGGTCCTCGCCCCGCCCTCGGCCGCGGCCCGCGCCGCGAGCGACCCGGCGGGACCTGCCCCCACCACGACCACGTCGTACGGGGCCATCGGCTCACGCCCCGACGTTCACGAAGTGCGCCGCGGCGCTCTGGATCGCACCCAGGACGGGTTGCGGATAGATCCCGAGCCCGACGATCGCGACCGCGATGATCCCGATCGCCGCCGCCCGAGCGTAGCCGATCCCGCCCGCGCGAAGCGCCGGCGTCGCCGCGTCGGCGGTCGTGGGGGCCGAGGGGAGGGGAGGGGCTGGGTCGAAGAAGACCGTCTTCAGCACCCTCGCGTAGTAGAACACGGAGAGGGCGCTGTTGAGAAGGCCCGCGATCGCGAGCCAGACGAAGAATCCCTCTGCCTGGACCGCGGCGCTGAACAGCACGAACTTCGAGACGAACCCGATCGTCAGCGGGACGCCCGCGAGCGAGAGGAGCATGAGGGCGAACGCGACCGAAAGGGCCGGACGCCGCGCGCCCAGGCCGCGCCAGTCGTCGATGAGCGGTCCGACACCCAGGCCGGCTACGGCAGCGACAACGAGGAACGCCCCTCCCTTCATCAGTACGTGGGCGAGGACCTGGAGGGTCGCCCCCGCGAGCGCGGGCGAGGTGCCGATAGTGATCCCGATGAGCATGTACCCGGCCTGGCTGATAGACGAGTAGGCGAGCATCCGTTTCATCTCCCGCTGGAGGAGGGCGAGGATGTTGCCGACGGTCATCGTGAGGATCGCCACGGCCGCGAGCGTGACCTGCATTACCGGGCCGATGTCGAACGGGGCTCCGGCGAACGGATTGGACCCCCCTCCGACTCGAACGAAGAGGACCGGGCCGATGAACACGAGGAACAGGGCGAAGACTCCGATCTTCTTCGAGCCTCCGGCGAGGAACGCGCTGACGTCGGACGGGGCGCCGTCGTACACGTCCACGGCCCACGCGTGGAACGGCACGAGCGTCGTCTTGAACGCGAGCCCGGCGAGCAGGAAGCCGTAGCCGAGGAGCGCGAGGACGGGGTAGCCGACCGAGCCGGCGACCGCGCGGATCGCGAACAGGTTCGTGGAACCGTAGGCCCCGAACAGAAGAGAGGCGCCGAAGAACGAGAGCGTCGAGGAGAGGGCCCCGATGATGTAGAACTTCATCGCCGCCTCGAGCGAGCGGGTGTCTCGACGGGTGTAGCCGACCAGGATGTAGGTCGAGATGCTCGTCAGTTCGATCGCGAGGAGAAGGAAGATCAGGTCCGAGGCGATCGCCACCAGGAGCATGCCCAAGGTCGCGAGCAGGAGCAGGCCGAAGAAGATCGCCGCGCCCCGCTCCCGCGACGGCCGGCTGAGCGAGGCCAGCGAGACCAGGAACGCCGCGACCAGGAACAGCGCCTGAAAGACGAGCCCGAGGGACGAGAAGGCGTACAGGGGCGCGCTCCCCACGCCCGGGACCTGGTCGATCGAACCGGCCCCGAGGGTCCTCAGCCCCGCGAGCGGGGAGAACCCGAGGTCCGCGAGCACGAGGACGAACGCGAGCCCGGTGGCGGTCGGGCCGATCGCCCCGAGCGCCTCCAGGCGTCGCACCCCAAGGACGTCCAGAAGGAAGACGAGGAGCGCGGCGGCGAGGAGGATGAGCTCGGGAGCGAACGGCGCCGCGACAGAGAGGAGGTCCATCGTCTCAGGTCCCCGGGAACCCTTTCACGGGTGAGTTCGCGATCACGTTCACGAGGAGGCCGGGGAGGATGCCGAACAGCACCGCCATCGCGACCAGGAGCCCCATCGCGAGCCCCTCGTGGGACGGGATGTCGTGGGCGTCGGCCGGGATCCCGCGCGCCGGTCCGAACAGCATCCGTTGCATCATCCACAGATAGAACGCAGCGGTCACGACCAGGACCGCAAGGGGCAGGAGAACCAGGTACCCCAGTCCGTCCCACGTGGCGAGGAGCGCGATGAACTCCGCCGGGAAGCTGATGAGCGCCGGCAGGCCGAGCGAGGCGAGCGATCCGGCCATCATCATCGTCGAGAGGGTCGGGGTCGTGGGCGTGATGCCGCCGACCGCCGGTATGTCGCGCGTCCCGAACGTGTGGTGGACGCTCCCCGCGGACATGAACAGGAGCGCGCTCACGATCCCGTGGGCGAACATCAATAGGACCGCCGCGAGCAGGCCGAGCGAGCTTCCCAGCCCGATCGCGAGGAGCACGATACCCATGTGGTTGATGGACGAGTACGCCACCATCCGCTTGAGGTCCCGTTGCGAGAGCGCGAGCACCGAGCCCCAGAGGATCGAGAGGAACGCCAGGAAGAAGATGATCGGACGGACGTGGGAGAACCCGATCGGCAGCACCTCCACCGCCCAGCGGATCAGCCCGTAGCCCCCGAGCTTCAGTAGGATGCCCGCGAGGAGCACGGAGCCCCCGGTCGGGGCCTCGACGTGCGCGTCCGGTAGCCACGTATGGAACGGGACGACCGGGAACTTCACGGCGAAGCCGAAGAGGAGCGGCAGGAACAGGAACACCTGCACGACGGGGGAGAGCCCCCGGGCGGCGGCGTAGATGCTCGCGAAATCGAACGAGGTCGACCCCGAGTAGAAGACTAGGGCGAGGAGCCCCACGAGCATCACGATCGACGCGACGTGCGTGTAAACGAAGAACTTCAGAGCGGCGTACCGACGGCGGGGCCCGCCCCAGAACCCGATGAGGAAGAACATCGGGACGAGGACCGCCTCCCAGAACAGGAAGAACAGCAGGACGTCCAGCGCGACGAACACGCCGAACGACCCGAGGCAGGTAAGCGTGACGAGGCCGAAGTACGCCGCGGGCCGCTTGGCCTCGGTCCAGGAGTACACGACCGTCGCGAGCTGGAGGATCGCGGTGAGCAGGATCAGGACGAGGGAGATCCCGTCGACCCCGACCGTGTAGTTCACCTGCATCCACGACAGGTGGATCCAGGCGTACGATTCCTGGTCGGAGAATCCGGGGACGAGCGCCCCGTTGTATCCCGGCCAGCCCGGATAGCTGAGGAACAGGAACCCGACCTCCGCCAGGAACGCGACCGAGGTTCCGAGCGCCGCCCAGCGTGCCTTCGCGCCGGCGAGGAACGTCGCGACCGTCCCGAGGAGGAGCGTCGCGAGGATGAGGGAAAGGAGCGGCAGCATCTACGGGCCCCCGAACCGGCCGACGAGGTACGGCGCGACGAGCAGGAGGAGCACGAACAGCGCGACCAGGCCCGCGACCACGTACGACGCGTAGTCGGAAACGAGACCGGTCTGGAGCCGGCGCATCCGGTTCGAGAGGGCGCCGAAGGCTCGCTCGAACCCGTGGACCGTCCCGTCGATGACGTACTGGTCGAAGAAGTCCGCCGCGCGCGCGACCGTGTAGACACCGCGGGCGCCGATCCAGTCGTATCCGACCTTGAAGTAGTACCGGTGGAGCAAGAGGTTGCGGACCGACCGGGCGGCGCTCGAGGTCGGGAGCGGGTAGACCTGGCCCCTTCCCCACATCGTCCAGGCGAGCAGGATCCCCCCGACCCCGAGCGCGACGCTCGCGCCGGAGAGGAGGATGTCGGTCGTCCCGAACGCCGGCGGGATCCCGGCCACTCCGTTCCCGAACAGGAGGAGCCGCTGGAAGCCGGGGAGGAAGACGAGCGCCCCGCCCGCGACCGCGAACGCAGAGAGGACCAGCATCGGCGCGCGCATCGTCCACGGACCCTCGTGGGCGTGCGGGAGGCTGGGGTCGCGAGGCCCGTCTCCCGAGAACGTGAGGAACCAAACCCGGAAGATGTAGTATGCCGTCAGGAACACGGAGAGGAAGGCGAGGAGGAAGAACGGCCAGTAGTCGGGATGGCTCCCGAGTTGGGAGTAGACCGCGCCGAGCACGTCATCCTTGCTCCAGAACCCCGCGAAAGGCGGGATTCCCGCCAGCGCGAGCCCGCCGATCGCGAACGCGACCGACGTGAACGGCATCGTCTTTCGGAGCCCGCCCATCTTGAACAGGTCCTGCGTCCCGATGGCGTGGATGACGGAGCCCGCGGCGAGGAACAGGAGGGCCTTGAAGTAGGCGTGCGTGAACAGATGGAACAGCCCGACCATCGAGAATCCGGCTCCCACGGCGAGCACCATGTAGCCGAGCTGACTGATCGTCGAGTAGGCGATCACCCGCTTGATGTCGGGATGGACGACCGCCATGGTCGCGGCGAAGAACGTCGTGAAGCCCCCGATCGCGACGATCGCCAGCGAGGCGGTGGCCGTGAAGCCGATGAACGCGCTGGTGACGGCGAGGAGGTAGACGCCTGCGGCGACCATCGTCGCGGCGTGGATGAGCGCCGAGACGGTCGTGGGGCCCTCCATCGCGTCCGGCAGCCAGACGTGGAGCGGGAACTGCGCGCTCTTCCCGGCGGCGCCCCCCAGGATCATGATCCCCGCGACCGTGAGGATCGTCGGATTCGTGGCGACGGCCGGACCCTGCTGCAGGAACGGCACTCCGTTCTGCACGAACAGGAAGCCGTTCGCGGCCCAGCCGCCCGAGCCCGCCGGGCCCGCGGCCGCGTACTCGTAGAAGAAGAGGAAGATCCCGAGAAGGAACATCACGTCCCCCACGCGGGTGACGATGAACGCCTCCTTCGCCGCGCTCGCGGCGCTCGGCTTCTCATAGTAGAAGCCGATGAGGAAATAGGAGCAGACTCCCACGAGCTCCCAGAAGATGAAGAACTCGAGCAGGTTGTCCGATAGCACGAGCCCGGTCATCGCCGCGAGGAACAGCGAGAGCTCCGCGTAGTACCGGGGCAAGCCCCGGTCCTGGTGCATGTACCCGATCGAGTACAGCATCACCAGGAAGCCGACGACCGTCACAACGATCAGCATCAGCGCCGAGAGCGGGTCGACGAGCGTTCCGACGATCAGCGAGAACCCGCTCGGGAACGACGACGCAGGCGCGAGGTGGATCCACGTGTACCGCACGTCGACATAGGATCCCGGCCCTAGGATCTCGCCGACGCCGATGAGGACCCCGAGGACCATCGCCGCGCCCGAGAGCACGACCGCGATCCACCCGCCCCACTCGAGGCGGGGTAGCCTCTGGCCTACGAGCCCAACGACGACGAACGAGGCGACGAACAGCAGCGGGACGAGGAACGCCCAGCCGTAGAGCAGGTCGAGACCTCCCGTGCGATCCCCCCCTACAACCTCAGCTCGGTCGCGTTGGCGACGTTGATCGTGCCCTTCGCCCGGTTGAGGGCGAGGACGATCGCGAGGCCGACGGCGACCTCGGTCGCCGCGAACCCGATGACTACGACCGCGATCGACTGGCCCGTGAGCCCGAGCGGCGCGGATGGGGCGAACGCCGCGAAATAGACGAAGTTCAGGATCGCGGCGTTGGTCGCGATCTCGATGGAGATCAGGAGGAGGACGAAGTTCCTCCGGGTCAGAATCCCGAAGAGACCGATCCCAAGGAGTGCGCCCGAGAGCGCCAGGAACTCGGTCGGTTCGAGGGAGGTCACTCGCGTCCCTCCCGGACCAGGTAGATGGCCCCCGAGACCGCCGCGAGCATGATCAGCCCGAGAAGGAGGAGCCAGGGTCCGTTCGGGCCGAACAGGTTCACCGAGAGAAGCGCCGGGTCGTACGACCGGATCGTGACGGACCCCTGCGGAAGCTCCCCGAACGCCGTGGCCAGGAAGATGACCGTGAGGAGCGCGAGCACGGTGGGGATCGGGCCGATCCCCGTCGCGGCCTCTCGCGAGAAGATCCGCTTGCGCGTCACCATGATACCGAACAGGAGCAGGACCGTCACGGCCCCCGCGTAGACCCCGAGCTGGAGGACGCCCAGGAATGGGGCTTCGAGCAGGAAATAGATCGCCGAGAGGTCTACGAAGAAGACCGCGATCCATAGGATCGTGTGGACGAGCTCCCGCACGAGCAAGGCCGCGATGGCGGTCACGACGGAGACCACCGCGAGCAGGACGAACGCGATCTCGGCGAGGCTCACTTCGAAGCCCCCCAGAACAGGCACTCCTTGGGGCAGACGCTGATGCACGTGCCGCAGCGGACGCAGTCGGAGTCGTTGACCACCGGCTCCTTCCAGATGCGCTTCGCGACCTTCTCTCCCGGCTTGGCCTCCGGCTTCGGGATGTCGAGCATCGTGATGCACTGGGTGGGGCAGTCCCGGGCGCAAGCGTTGCACCCGATGCAGAGCGGGGGGTCGAGGAGGATCGAGTCCTCGTTCTTCGGGAGCTCGAGGCGGATCGGGTTCATCGGCAGCTTGTGCCGGAACACCTCGTTGAGCTTCTCGGGAGAGTAGACCATCTCCGAGCGCTTCGTCGTCGAGAGCTCGTAGCGCGTGGTCATCGTGAGGCAGCCTTCGGGGCACGCGTCCGAGCAGAAGCCGCAGTAGCTGCACTTCCCGTAGTCGATCTCCGGGCACTTCTTCGGGTGCTTCGGGTCGCCGCCGGGCACGGTGACCATGTCGATGCAGAGGTCCGGGCAGGAGAACGCGCAGAGGTTGCAGCTGATGCAGGTCGCGATGTTCAGCGCGTGGACGCCGCGGTAGTTGTCCCATACCGGTCCGACCCCGATCGGCATTCCGGAGCCGACGCCAACCTGGGTCCGGAACTTCGGGTCCTCGAGGCGTTCGAAGGGGTAGAGGATCGTCGACGGTCGGAACAGGCTCTTCACGAACTGCCGCGCCGCGGTCGCCATCGGCCGGGCGATCCAGAGGACCGGGATCTGGTCCGGCTTCTGCGTCGCGTTGAGTTCGCTCGCCACGGGTCTTCCTTCCCCCGATTCAGACCCCGGCCGAAGGCACGCATCCGAGGACGGGGACGCAGCGGACCGTTACGAGGAGCGCCGCGAGGAACACCGAGAGGAGCGCCAGCGGGATCATCCGGTTCCAACCCACCCGTAGGAGCTGGTCGGTGCGAATGCGGGGAAGGGAGGCGCGCACCCAGACGAACAGTCCGAACACGACGTAGGTCTTCAGCATGAACCAGAAGATGCCGGCGAGCGGGAACGCGCTCAGGCTGGCCGGGATCCAGGACGGGAGGGTCCAGCCTCCGAGGAAGAGCAGGACGACCAGGATGCTGCCGACCAGCGCCCGCAGGTAGTCGGCGAGCATGAAGAATGCGAACAGCATCCCGCCGTACTCCGTGTTCCAACCCTCGACCAGCTCGGCCTCGGCCTCGGGAAGGTCGAACGGGATGCGCTCCATCTCGGCGAGCATCGCCGCCACGAACACGACCAGCGCGAGGAAGAGCGGCCCCCAGAACCAGTAGTTCTTCTGGTCGTAGACGATCGTCGTGAGATCGAAGCTGCCCGCGACGATGATCACGGCGACCACGGCGAGGAGCAGGGGCACCTCGTAGGCGATCATCTGGGCCGCGGAACGGAGCCCGCCCATCAGGGAGTACTTGTTGTTGCTCGACCACGCGCTCACGAAGATGAACAGCGGGGCGAACGAGAAGATCGTGAGCGCGAGCAGCAGGCTCAGCGGGAGGGCCCCCGAGTTCCAGCCGGAGGAGATCGGAAGGATCCCGAAGATGGCGAGCGACGACACCATGTACGCTGTGGGGCCGAAGTAGAACCCCAGGCCGTCGGCCTCCCGCGGAGGGAACGTGTTCTTGCGAAACAGCTTCAGGCCGTCCGCGAAGTTCTGGAGCAGTCCCGCGTACCCCACGTGCATCGCCCCACGGCGGTCCATGAAGCGGCCCAGGAGCTTCCGTTCCCACCAGATGAGCAGGATCGTGTTCAGCATGCTCGCCGCGAGGAGGAGCGCCCCGAACACCAGCACCGCGAGGCCGGTGACGACGTCGCTGCTGGTGATCAGCGCCCGGGGGCCGGTGGGAAGGATCGAGCCGATCGCGCCGAGCAGCGCCTGGGCGAGGTCGTAGGACACCGAATAGAGCGTGAGCGATGCCATCGTCTTCCCGTCCTATCGGTCGACCTCACCCACGCAGACATCCACGCTCCCCATGATCGGAGGGATGTCCGCCACATGGTACCCCACGAGGTACTGACGGGCCGCGCTGACGTTCGCGAACACGGGAGAGCGGAACTTCACGCGGTACGGGTGTTCCCCGCCCTCGTTCACGACATAGGCCTGCGCTTCGCCGTGCGGTTCCTCGACGGACGAGAGGCCGACCCCCTTCGGGAAGCTGCGCTTGAGGAGGTACCCCTCGTCCCCGATCGGGGCGTAGGGTGCGCCGAGCCAGCGCGGCAGCCGTTCGGCGATCGCCGGTCCGGGGTGCCGGTCGAGCCAGTCGAGGACCTGTCGAAGGATCCGCACCGATTGTCGCATCTCCTCCATGCGGACGAGGTAGCGGGCGGTGACGTCCGCCCCGTCGGCCAGGGCGACGTCGAACTCCAGCCGGTCGTACGCGGAGTACGGCCGGTCCTTGCGCAGATCGCGCTTCAGGCCGGCTGAGCGCAGCATCGGACCGGTGACGCCGTGCGCCACCGCGTCGTTCGCCTTCAGGATGCCCAGCCCGTCGCACCGTTTGTGGAAGATCGCCGAGCCCAGGCAGAGCTGGTCGTACTCGCGGAAGCGGTCGGTCAGCCAGTCGAGGACCTTGCGGGCGCGGTCCGTGAACCCCGGCGGGAGGTCGTTCCGGACGCCGCCGACCCGCATGTATTCGTAGGTCATCCGCGCGCCGGTGTAATCCTGGAGGAGGTCGAGAACCAGGTCCCGGTCCCGCATGGCGTAGAGGAACGGGCTCATCAGCCCAATGTCCTGGACGAACGCCGCGTACCACATCTGGTGCGAAGCGATCCGTTGGAACTCGTCGCACATCGTCCGTAGGTACTCCGCCCGCTCGGGCGGCGCAATGTGGAGGGCCTGCTCGGCGGAGAGGATGTAGAGGTGCTCCCACGCGAGCCCGGCAACGTAGCAGCACCGGTCCATCAGCGTGATGACCTCGTTGTAGTGCCGATCCTCGCTGATCTTCTCGATGCCCCGGTGCAGGTAGCCGACCTCGGGGTCGACGTCGAGGATCAGCTCCCCCTCGATCCGGACGCGGAGGTTCCAGAGGCCGTGGGTCATGGGGTGCTGGGGCCCCATGTTGATC
>DATGZQ010000101.1:0-8812 GCA_035297125.1 Thermoplasmata archaeon | reverse complement strand
CTCCGCCGGGATATGATGAAACGGCCGCCTCCCCGGGAGCAAGCTCCGAGCGACGGGGTGAGGTGTTTCCAGGACCGTCGAGGAGAGCGCGCAGTCGAATGCTGCCTGAACCAGAAAGGGGCTTACTACCACGACCTGGCCGGCTCGTCAGGAAACTGGCGGGCCGCCGGCCCAAGAACGCAAGTTTTTGGGCCGGGAACCCCCTGCCATCGCGCCCTGGACTGACCGGGGGCGGACTCCCCCCGGGGTTGTTTCCCCCGGACAAATCCGGCCGACTCCATCTCAGTTCTGCGACAGCCGGCGAAAAGCAACGTATTTCAAGCGGGACTTACGAAGATGTGGCATGCAACCGCAAGGTTCGGCAGAAACGCAATCGGCTCCGCCCCCTCCGGCAGGCGGCGGCGGTGGAAGTGGACGGGCAGGGTTGGCCACAGCGCTCGCGGCAGTCGCAATCGCGATCGCGCTCGTGGCCGTAGGGGTAAGCTTTGTTCTCCCCGGCCCCGCCGGCGCGAAAGGCGACCAGGGAGTGCAAGGCGTTCACGGGACCCCCGGCACGAACGGCACAAACGGGACACAGGGACCACCCTACGAAGTCTTCTACGCGGTTATCAGCGCCTCCGGCGCCGTTGTGCGCGGGGCCGGCGTGAACAGCTCAACCACAGTCCTCCATGCAACGGGGGAATACAACGTCCTCTTTGACCAGAACGTCTCTGCCTGCAGCTTTGAGGCGAGCATCGGCCTAACCGGATCTTCCGGTACGGCGCCACCCGGCTTCGTCACCGTTGTTGGCTTGGCGATTTCGTCGTACGGTGTCTGGGTCAGCACCTACAACGTGACCGGAGTCTTGACGAGCCAACCGTTCCACCTCACGGTTCTCTGCAACGCGGGCCTGTGGGCGGTCATCGCCTCCAGCGGAAGCGTTGTGCGCGGGTCCGGCGTGAACAGCTCGACGACGGCCATCGCCTCCGCGGGTGAATACACCGTGCTCTTCGACCAGGATGTCGCTGCGTGCACTTTCGAGGCAACCATCGGCCTGACCGGTTCCTCCGGAACTGCACCGGCGGGGTTCATCTCGGTGGTCGGCATGGGGGCCTCATCGTATGGAGTCTGGGTCAGCACGTACAACGTAACCGGTGTTCCGACCAGCCAGTCGTTCCACCTGGCGGTATTCTGCTAAGCCCTGCGACAAGGAGGAACTTCGCCGAACCCCTTCCACGGCCGGGGCCCTTCGCGGGTCCCGGCCCTACCTTATCGTCCGCGTAACGAGCCCCTCTCCGGCCCTCGGAGTGCGGCCTCCTACGGATCGGCTTGGCCCGTCAAGCCGCGCCCGCCTTCTCGCTGGAAATTGACCGGCTTCTGCTGACCGCCGCCACGGCGTAAACACTGAGCAGGACCAAGGCGACCCCGACCCCCTGCACGGGGCCGAGCCGCTCCCCTTCGAAGATCGCCGATAGACCGAGGGCTGTCACCGGGACCAGAAGGAGGTAGGCGCTGAGGTTGGCCCCCTCCACCCGGCCGAGCAACCAGAACCAGACCGCGTACGCGAAGGCGCTTCCGACCAGCCCGAGCCAGAGTGCGCTGACCCAGAGGGTGGGAGCGAGCGGCGGAAGTGATGCCGGGTTTACGATCAAGGCCGCGGCCATCAGCGCGGCGGCCCCTCCGAAGAGCTGGTAGACGTTCACTTCGACCAGCTCCTCCGGTCGGAATCGCCGCTCGAAGACCGTCGTCGCGAACGCCCAGCTGATCGGCGCGAGGGTCAGCTCGATCAGGGCGGGGAGGACTTCCGACCCGGCGCTTGCCTGCCACGGCTGCGAGACAAGGACCACACCGGAGAAACCGAACGCGACCGCGACCCAGTGCAGCCGAGTTAGCCGCCGGTGCAGGACGGGCGATGAGAACAGGGCAACCCATACCGGGAACGTGTAGATCACAACGGCGGCCTGTCCGGCGGGCACCGTCCGCGCGGCGGCGAACCAGAGCGCGAAGAACAGCGCCGTGTTGGGCAGGCCCAAAAGTATCGCATCCCGCCGACCCCGTCGGTCCAGTTTCTTGGGCCCCTTCTGGAAGAGGAGGACCGCGGCCATGCCCAGCGTTCCTATGCCGGCGCGGAGCGCGGCGAGCCAGAGCGGGGTGGCATAGCCCAGTCCGACCCGGACGAAGAGGTAGTTGGCGGCCCAGGAGATGACCATCAGGCCGAACAGCACCCGCATCCCGGCGGACCAGGGGCTGGAGGCCATGCTCCCGCCCGTCGGCGGGGTCGATAGCGATTACGGGCCGTCGCTCGGTTCCGGGCGCATCGAGGGGGGCCACCCTGCCGTTCGGGCGGCTCTCGGCGAGAGAGTCTTAAGCGGCGTCCGCTACCCAGCCGGCGTATGTCGCTCCACGGCCGCGACATCACTTCGATCCGCGACCTATCCCGTGAGGAGATCGAAGGACTCCTCGCGAGCGCCCGAAAGATGATCCCCTACGCGGAGGGATCCAAGGTCGCGAAGCCGCTGGCGGAAAAGATCGTCGCGATGGCGTTCTTCGAGCCGTCCACCCGGACGCGCCTCTCCTTCGAGGCAGCGGTCCACCGGTTGGGAGGGAACTGTCTTACGATCACTGACGCCGGAGCCACTTCGCTCCGGAAGGGAGAGAGCCTCTACGATACGATCCGCATGCTCAGCTCGTACGCCGACGCGATCGTGATTCGTCACCCGAACGAGGGGTCGGCCCGGCTCGCCGCGCGCGCCTCCGACCGGCCCGTGATCAACGCCGGCGATGGCGCGGGCCAGCACCCCACTCAGACGCTCCTCGATCTCGCGACGCTGCAGGAAGCGTTCGGGACGCTCACGGGCCTTCGGGTCGTCCTGCTGGGGGACCTCAAGTACGGCCGGACGGTCCATTCGCTCGCCTTCGCGCTCGCCGAGTTCGGGTCCGAGTTGATCCTCTCCTCTCCCCCCGGCCTGCGGCTCCCCGAGGAACGGCGCGAGGAACTTCGGCGCGCCGGGGGCCGCGTCTCAGAGGAACCCGACCTGAGAAAAGCGGTCCAGGACGCGGACGCACTCTACGTGACCCGCATCCAGAAGGAGCGGTTCGTCGACGAGTCCGAGTATCGCGAGGTCGCGGGGTCGTACCGCATCGACGGAAGCGTGCTCGCGCACGCCAAGCCCCGCCTGATCGTGATGCATCCCCTGCCCCGGGCCGGGGAGATCGCGCCGGAGGTCGACCAGACGCCCCACGCGGCGTACTTCCGTCAGGCGTTCCTCGCGGTGCCGGTCCGCATGGCGCTCCTTGCCGCCATCCTGGGCGCTCGAAAGCGGGGGGTGTAGGGTCCGATGCGGGAGCTCAAGATCACCCCGATCAAGAACGGCACCGTCATCGATCACATCGCCAACGGACTGGCCCTCGAGGTCCTTCGCATCATCGGAGTCCGCGACCTCGACAAGGACTCGACGGTGAGCGTGGCCATTCACGTGCGGTCGGGCAAGCTTGGGTGGAAGGACATCGTCAAGGTGGAGAACATGGAGCTCTCCCCCCGCAAGGTCAACGCGATCGCGTTGATCGCGCCCACCGCGACCATCTCGATCATCCGCGATTACAAGGTGCGGGAAAAGCGGGTCGTCGACCTGCCTCCGCGGATCGTCGGGGTGCTCCGCTGCCCCAACCCGACGTGCATCTCCAATCAACCGGAACCGATCGAGAGCGAGTTCGAGCTGACCGAGCGACGGCCGGTCATCCTTACCTGCGCGTTCTGCGAACGTCGCGTCGACGACTTCCTCCACCACCTCGCGTGAGCCGGGAGGCGGGTCGGTGGGCCCCGCGTTCCTGGACGGGTTCGTCATCGTCTTCGCCGTGATCGGCGGCCTCGAGCTGGTCGACCGGACGAGCTTCGCGCTGATCGCGCTCGCGACGCGGAACCGGCCGCTGGCGACCTGGGCCGGAGGGGCGTGCGGCTTCGTCCTCACCACGGGACTCGCCGTACTGATCGGCGCCGCGCTCGAGACCGCGCTGGGGCCCGGGCGGATCGAGCTGGTCCGGGTCGGCGGCGGTGTGTTCTTGCTCGGCTACGCCGCCTGGCTATGGACGCGTCGGGGGTCGAGCAACGGCACCGCCGTCGCCCTCGCCCGCGGACCCGCGTTCGCGGCCGCGTTCCTGACGATCTTCCTGCTCGAGCTCGGCGACACGACCATGGTGTTCGAGATCGTGTTCGTCACGAGCTTCGGCTGGGAGGTCGTCCTCCTCGCCGGCGCGCTGGCCCTCGTCGCGGTCGCGGCCTGGGACGTGAAGCTTGGGCAGCGGCTCGCGGGGTGGATCGAGGCGGCGCATCTCGAGAAGCTCGTCGTGGTGGTGCTTGCGCTGGTCGGCGCGCTAACGATTGCGTACGGCCTTGCCCCGTCGACGTTCGCCGCGCTCGCCGCGCGACTCTGAGGGTCGGGCGGGCAGCCGTCCGCCCCCGTGCTCCATCTTGGGCGCGAGCTCCGCGAAGTGCGTCAGCCAGGGAGCCCATGACTTCGGCAGGGCTCCTCCCTGCTCCGGGCTCTTGAGGAGCGAGGTGAGCGTCTCGGCCTCCTCGGCCTTGTCGACGGTGAGGTCGAGAAGAGCGAGGCGCGCGATCGCCTCGGCCCGGATCCTCGGGATCGCGGAGGTCGGCGGCAGGTCGGAGATCGCTTCCCAGCGGTCCCGCGCGGCGTCCAGGTTCTCGGCCTTCGCGTACTGCCGCCCGTCCAGCAGCCAGAACTTGAGGAGCCCCGGCGACGGCGGGAGCAGGTGGAGCGTCTCGACGATGGTGCGGGCGCGGGCGAGGTGGGCCTCGTACGCCGCCGGTGCGGCTCGGTCGAGCAGGATCTCGGCGAGGCCGAGGACATGGTAGAGCTCGATCGAGAGGAGGCGCTCCCGCTGGAGCGCGGTGATGCTCTGCTCTCGCACCACGCGGGCACGGTCGATCTCCCCGCGTGCCTCGTAGAGGCGCGCCTCGAACTCTCCGGCGATGAAGTCGAGCTCCCGTCGTCGGGCGCTGCCGAGGAGGTATCGGGCGGCCCGGAGGTACCGTTCGGCCTGGCTCTGTTCGGCCGCCGTCCCTTCGATCCCGACGAAGGCCATCGTCAGCAGGCCGACCGCCTGCAGGTGGCGCTCGGGCAGGGCGTGGGCCAGCTGTGCCGCGCGAAGCGCTTCCGCGCGGGCCCTGTCGATGAGGTTCCGGTCCCGGTAGAAGTCCGCGATCAGCGTCTCCAGGAGCACCTCGACCTCGGTGAGGGACGCGTCGTGGCACCTCTCGGCGAGATCGACCAGCGTGGTGGTGAGGGACGGCCGGGGTCCGGCTACCCGCATCGCGACGAGCAGCGGCTCGACCCACTCCGCTAGGTCCGTGGCCGACGTCCCCGCGCGGAGGGCCCCGTCGAAACCCTCGCGGACCTGGACCTCCGCCTCCGAGAACCGGCCTGAGAAGAAGAGGGCCCTGGCGTAGAGCAGCCGCACCTCGGGTTCGATGTTCTGCCGCTCCGCGGGCAAGATGGAGTTGAGGCAGCCGACCGCATCCTCGAGCAAACCTGCGGCGGAATCGTAGGAGAGAAGCCGCAGGCTCAAGTCCGCGGCCTCGAGAAGGTGGACCATGGCCGTGGGACCCGGGCCGGCGGCTAGGTAGTGTCGGGCGATCTGGCCCTCGCGGGATGCCTCGGGCCCGGAGGAGAGGGCGCCCAGCGCTTCCGCGATCTCCAGATGGATCGACCGGCGGGTCTCCTCGGGCAGGAGGTCGGGGAGGATCGGGATCCACGCCCTCCGGGGCATGGTCACCTTCCCGTCGACGACCTTCACCAGTCCGACCTCGGTTGCCGGAACCAACACCTCACCCAGGCGGCCGAACCCGAGGCGCGAGACCCGAGAGAGGACGACCTCGTTGACCTCACCGCCGAGGAGTGCGATCGTCCCCGCGACTCGCTGGGTGGCGCCCGGCAGGTCGTCGAACACCGCCTTGAGTCGATGGGTCTCGCGAGGGTCGGGAGCAGTTTCGGTAAGGCGGACCCAGTCCACGTCCCCGCGGCCCAGCAGCGCCTCCTGCCACAGCGTGGAGTCGGGCACGGTCGTGTCCAGGGTGATCGCGATGAGGAGCGGCCGCAGCCGTGCGCGCCGAGAGAGGGCGGCGATGAACTCCCGGCTCTCGGAATCGAAGAGCGCCGCGTCGTCGATCGCGATCAGAACGGCGTGGGCGTCGGCTCCCCGGAACTCGGGGAGGATCTCCGACCAGTACGCATCGGCGTCCCCTTCGTTCGCCGAGCGCGAGCGGATCGGCTGGCCGAGGAACGTGGTGCGGGGTCGCTCCGTGCGGCCTCGCCGGGAGCGCGGCAGCCGTTCGGGGTCGTAGACGACGGGTGCCATCGGGGCGTCGGCCGAGGCCTCGAACAGGGGTTCGTCCTCCCCCTCGTCCATCATTCGATCCTCCACGGGCGGTTCGGAGCCGCTACGGAGCCCGTCCAGTCCACCGAACGGAACGGTCCGTCCGCGGTAGGTACCTCGGAGCTCCACGACCCGACCGCCGCGTGCGGCGACGGCCGTCCGGATCTCGCGGAGAACGCGCGACTTCCCGCACATCGGCGGGCCTTCGATCACGAGGGTCCGGCCCGAGTGCTCGGTCAGGCCCTCCAAGGCCCGGAGGACCTCCGAGCGGGTAGAAGGCACCCTAGACCCCCAAGGACCATGCGCGGAAGGAAGATTTAACGCTCCTCCCCGCCGTCCGCCGAGCCGCCGGCGGCGCGGTGAGCGTTTATCAGTAGGGGGTGGTTCGCCGCGCCGTGCCCGGATCGGTCGGTCGACGGCGCGCAGCCCTCCTGAAGAAGCCGGTCCGCCCGGTCGACGTGACACGAGTCCGGGGCCTTGGCGACCTGCTGAAGCAGTTCCAGTCCACCTCGATCCAGGCCCGGAACCTCGGTCGTTGCCTCGAGGTCTGGGAGAACGCGCTCACCGACCGGAAGCGGCCCACTATCCTCCTCGGCCTTTCGGGGCCTCTCATCGCCGCGGGACTCCGGAAGGTTCTTCGCGACCTGGTCGACTGGGGCGTCGTCGACGTGGTCGTTTCGACGGGTGCCGTCCTATACCAAGACCTCTACCAATCGATCGGCGGGCGCCACTGGATGGGTTCCCCGACGGCGGACGACCTCATGCTTCGCGAGCTGTACCTCGACCGGATCTACGACACGTACGTCGACGAGCTCAAGTTCGAGGAGACCGACCGGTCGATCGGCCGCATCACGGACGAGTTTCCGAGGCGGCCGGCGTCGTCTCGCGAGTACCTCGGGTTCCTGGGGGCCCGATTCCCTGACCCGGATTCGATCCTCGCCACGGCCGCGCGCCGGGGAGTGCCGGTCTTTTCCCCGGCCCTCATCGACAGCTCCATCGGGATCGGTCTCACCCTCCACTACCAGGCGAATCGGGGCCGGAAGGACCGGTTCATCCTGGACGCTGTCCGGGACAACTTCGAGCTGGTGCAGATCCTGGCGGGGTCGCCCCGCACCGGGGTCATCTACATCGGCGGGGGAACACCAAAGAACTGGATCAACGACGGGATCGTGATGGCCAACTACGCGTTCGGCCGAGAAGGCGAAGGGCACCACTACGCGCTTCAGATCACGACGGACGTCCCGCACTGGGGCGGCTTGTCCGGAAGTACGCTGGACGAGGCGCAATCGTGGGGGAAGATATCCAAGACCGCGACGCGCGCCATGGCCCACGTAGAGGCATCGATCGGCCTGCCCCTCCTCGCCGGAGCTCTCTGGAACCGTCGGGCACTCTGGAGGCCACGGCCGCGTCTGAAGTTTCAATGGTCTGAGGATCAAGTCCGGGTACGTCGGGGGCCCACCTGAGGCGGGCTAGCTCCCCGCAAACTCGACGCGACGCTCGTTACGCTGATGGCGACGTCGTGCTCCGGCAACGGGACTTCTCCGGGGCCATCGCGAATCCGTGCCGAGGCGACTCCCATGCAGTTCGGTCTCAGGCGGTCCGCCCCGCTCGAAGCACCACGACACTGACGAGGGGTCGTCAATAGAATCCTAATCCAAACGCGCATCCGTGCGGATGGATGCGGGCGGTATATCCCCACAGCCGTCCTCGAGAAAATTCTTCCTGCTTAAATACTCGAAATCCGCGCAATGCCTCGGAGGTGGCGCGCACATGTTGTATCTCCCGGCACTCCCGCCGATTCCCCGCGAACAGCTCTAGACGCCATGGTGGAACCGGGAGGGCGTTGCCGCCCTCCCATCGCCTATGACCCCCCGCCCTCAGGGGCAGGTGGGAGGCGAGCGTCCACGCCGCGGGCAATTCGCTTAACCTGAAGCTTTCCGGCCAACTCCTCGACAAGACGCGCCTTCAATGATCCAAGGCCGAGTTTGTCCGCGAGCCCCACAGCTTGTTCGTACTGCTCAATCGCCTTTGGCAGCTCCTTTCGGTGCAGGTAAACCTCGGAGAGATAGCCATGTGCCATCACGAGCGAGTCCGAGGGTGGGAGACGAGCCAGAACTTCGATGCTCCTCTCGCCATGGGCGACTGCGTCGTTGAGTAGTCGGAGGTCTCCCCCCTGGTCGACCTGCCGGAATTCCGAGGTGCACAGAAGCGAGAGCGTGTGGCCGAGGACTAGCTCGCTTCCAAGTCGCTCGGCGAGTTCACTGGCCTGCTTCGCGTACGAGCTGACCTCAGCCCAACGTCCTCTTTCGACGGCGATTGCAGCCAATCCACTCAAAGTGTAGGTTAGGTGTGTAAGGTACCCGAGGGATTCAGCCTCCGAGCGGATTGCTATCATCTCCGACTCAGCTAGGTCGCTCCTGCCGGTCTCGAGATACGCCCG
>DATGZQ010000100.1:0-12630 GCA_035297125.1 Thermoplasmata archaeon | reverse complement strand
ACTTCCATCGGCTCCGTCGTAATCGAACCTCCGCGCCGACGGATCTCTTCGACCGCAGCGCGCGGGTCGTGGTGGTGGAAGATGATCCCGCTCACTGTCCCCGGTTCTCGCCCTCCTTCGCCGGGGCGCTGAACATGCATCGTTAGGATTGTGGGAGTCCCTGGGAAGGAGAAGACCGCGCGACCGGCCCCCTCCACGAAGTTCGCCTCGTGCAGGCCCAGCACCTCGCGGTAGAACTTTCGAGCGACCTCAATGTCACGCACGTGGACCGTTACCGCGCTCAGCCCCTCGATCGGTTGAACCATGAGGACCCCATCCCGGGACGCGGGTTTAGATTTTGGATGCGGGCCGAGCGGGAATCTTCACGGCCGTGGCTCCGGTCACGGAACTGATGTAACCCGATGCGTCCCGTCGAGTGATGCCCCGCCGCGTCCGAGCAAGCACTCCCCGACGTCCGAAGGATTCGGCGAACCCTCGGCGGACCCCCGGCCATGTCCGAAAGAATCTCACGCTCTGGCAAGGCCAGAGCGACCGGTACGACCGGCATTGCCGCGGCGTCCTGGGGGGCCGAAGCGCGATGGCGTGGGGATTCTGGCGCATTCCTGAGTCTAAACTACGGGCGCTCGGCGATCCCAGGGGTCGGGACATCCTCGAGATGGGGTGCGGAGCAGCTCGATGGTCGATCGCGCTGGCGCGCAAGGGGGCGCGGGCCGTGGGCCTCGACCTCTCGACCGCACAGCTCGCCCACGCTAGGCTCCTGCTTCGCGGATCAAGGCAACGGGTGCGCCTCGTGCGGGGAGATGCGGAGAGGCTGCCGTTCCGTGCGTCCAGTTTCGACGTCGTTTTCTGCGATTGGGGAGCGATGACGTTCTGCGATCCCTATCGCACGGTGCCTCAGGCGGCCCGCGTCCTTCGGCCCGGAGGTCGCCTGGTCTTCTCGACGTCCAGCCCGTTTCGCAACCTGGCCCAGAACCGACGGACCGACCGGATCGGCGGCCGGCTTCTCTACGACTACTTTGGCCTGCATCGGATCGAGTACCCGGAGGAGGTCAACTTCCAGCTTCCGTACGGCGAATGGATCCGGCTGTTCTCCGATAACGGACTTGTCGTCGAGTCGCTTACCGAGACCCGGCCACGGCCGGACGACAAGACACCGTACCTCACGACCCGCGAATCGCTGTGGGCACGTCACTGGCCGCTCGAATCGATCTGGCAGGTCCGCAAGCTCGAGCCCTGAGTCGCCGTCCGGGCGATCGAATCGACGGGGAGCGCCGCTCGCGTGGTACCTTATCGCAGCACGCCTTGTGAACATCGCGATGGCCCTGAGAAAGCCCGATACTCCCCGGATCTTCCGTGTCCTCCTCCAAGTGGATGACCTGGATCGATCCCAGAGGTTCTACGAATCGCTGCTGGCGAACCGTGGACGAAAGGTTGGCGGTGGCCGGGTCTACTTCGACTGTGGGCCCACGATCTTCGCACTGGTGGACATCTCTGCGGACGGGGGCCAGGCCGCGGCAACGCTACCCGAGGCCCTCTACTTCGCGACCGATGACGTCGATGGCGTCTACCGCAGGGCCCGCAAGCTGGGCTGTCTGTCGCCGGCGTTGATCCACAACGACCCGACCAATCCGGCGGGCGAGATCGTAGTGCGACCTTGGGGGGAACGGTCCTTCTACGCCGCCGACCCTTCCGGGAATCCGCTCTGCTTCGTGGACGCAGGCACGTTGTTCACGGGCTTGGCCCGCCCCGCGGGAGTTCCCCGTGGAAACGACCGTCATCGCCGGCAGACCCGGTCGCCGGAGACCCACCGCTCTCCGGAGCGCATCCCCCGGCCGCGAAAGAGAGCGTGACTGCGTCCGTTCGCCGATAGGCGGCGGACGTCTGCGGGGCGGGGAGCTTCACGGCGCCGGAGGTCGTTCGAGGAGGACTAAGCCGTGGCGGGCGAACAACGCGTCCCGCGCCGCAGGGTCCACAACCCCGTTCGACCGGGAGATCAGCTCGTCGAACTCGAAGAAGAGCTTCTCCTGAAGGTCGGCCGGATGGAAGACGATGTGGGCTCTGCCCTGGACTTCGCCCACGTTCTTCAGGCCGTGGGCACCGCGCGAGGCGACGTGATGGAGATCGCCGGGCCCGAGGCGCGTGGTCTCCCTCCCCTTCACTCCCTTCGAATACGCCTCGAACTTTCCCTCACGGACCAGAATGGTCTCCTGTGCCGGATGGCTGTGGAGGAAGGCAGGGCCGGCCCCCGGGGGAAAGACGTGTTCCATCAGGGAGTACGCGCCCTCCGTTTCGCCGCCGGTGAGCCGAACGAACATGGTCACGCCCATGACATGAAGGGGTCGTTTGGACGAGCGCTCCGAAGGCGCGTCGCTGAAGGGCGTCATCCCGGGGGTGGGGACCCTCCGCGAAATAAACGTTCCGGCCCCGTTCGGGTCGGGCCCCGGTGAGTCGGCTCCTCCGGCGGGCCGCGTTCCGCGCGAGTCGAGCGGGATCCGGTCCCGGGTCCTTCTACCAGATGGCGACCTGGCGCTCGGGGTCCTGTCGCATAGGGGATCCTTCCGGGATGTCAAAGGCCCGCCAGAACTCCGGCAGATTCGCGAGGACCCCGTTGACACGATAGCGCCCGGGGGAATGGGGGTCTACGGTCAACCGACGGCGAAGCTCCTCCTCGCGCGCGTTCCCCCGCCATATCTGGCCGTAGGAGAGGAAGAAGCGCTGCGCGGGCGTGAACCCATCGATCGTCTCGTTCTTGGTCCGGCCGTCGGCGAGGCGGCGCGAAAGCGCCTCGAACGCCAGGCTGACGCCGCCAAGGTCGGCGATGTTCTCGCCGGCGGTGAGCTCCCCGTTGAGCGTGACACCGGGCAGAGGCTCGAAGCGGGAGTACTGGTCGACGATGCGCTGCGCCCGTTCCCGGAACTCCTTGGCGTCGGCGGATGTCCACCAATCGCGCAGATTGCCGTTCTGGTCGAACTTTCGCCCCTGGTCGTCGTACCCGTGCGTGATCTCGTGACCGATGACCACGGCGATCCCTCCGAAGTTGACCGCGTCGTCCATCGTCGGGTCGAAGAACGGTGGCTGCAGTATTCCGGCAGGAAAGAAGATCTCGTTCTGGGTCGGCAGGAAGTGGGCGTTGACCGTCGGAGGGGTCATGTGCCACTCCTCGCGATCGACCTTGGATCCTATGCGGGCGATGTCGCGGTCGATCTCGAACGCCCGAGCCCGTCGGACGTTCCCGAGGTGGTCCTGCACCGAGATCCGGACCCGCGAATAGTCCCGGAATCGGGCCGGATGTCCGATCCGAGTCGCGAAGCGGTCGAATTTCGCGACCGCTCGTCGCCGGGTCCGTGCGGTCATCCAAGGAACCCGCTCGAGGCGGTCCCGGAAGACGGTGTGCACGTCCTTCACCAGGTCAAGGATGCGGGCGCGGGTCTCGGGAGGGAAGTAGCGCTGAACGTACAATCGGCCGAGCGCCTCCCCGATCGACGCGTCGATCAGGTTCGCGGCCCGCTTCCACTCCGGTTCGGGTTCCTGCTGGCCGAGGAGCCGTCGGCGGAAGAAGTCGAAATCCTCGCGCTCGAGCCGGCGGTGGAGGTGGGGGGCGCTGTCGTGCACCAGGTGCCATGTCAGGTAGGCTTTCCACGCGCTGAGAGGAATCGTCCGAAGAAGTCGGTCCAGGCGGTCGAAGAACTCGGGTTGCCCGACGATCGCACCGCGGACCTTGCGAGCTCCCCGGAGCCGTAGGTATTCTTCCCATCGGAGGCGGGGGTGCCGTCGCGCGATCTCTCGGACGGTGACTGGGTGGTAGTTCTTGTCGGGATCGCGGAGGTCGACCCGGCTGCGGCAGGTCCGGGCCAGCGCGGTTTCGATGGCCAGGACCGACCGGGCCGAGCTCCGTGCCCGACCGGGGCGCATTCCCGCCAGTACGAGTGCCCTCTGGACGTGGAGCCGATACGCCCGTCGCAGTGCCGAGAATCGGTCCTGGAGGTAGTACTCCCGATCGGGGAGCGAGAGGCCGCCCTGGCCCAGGTAGAGCGCGTACACCGAGCTTTTCTTCTCGTCCGGAGCAACGCCCGAGGAGAAGACCGCAGCGATCCCATCGCGGTGGAACTGCGCCGCTACCTCGACGAGCGACCCGACCGTGCGAACGGCCTCGATCGTCGCCAGGTCCTTCGCGATCGGAGCGATCCCCAGCTTCGCCCGGAGCTTCGTGTCCATCGCCGCGGTGAAGAACGTCCCGACATGGCGCCGTGCCGGGTCTCCCGCCTCCTTACGGTGTTTCACTGCCTCGTCGAGGAGACCGTGGAGGAGGAGGAAGTTCCTCTCTCGCAGCTCGTCGAACCCACTCCAGCGGGTCTTGTCCTCGGGGACGGGGTGGGTATCGATCCATCGACCCGCGGCGTATCGGTAGAAATCCTCTGACGGGACGACCGAGGGATCCATATGCTCGACCGAGAA
Source organism: Thermoplasmata archaeon (assembly GCA_035297125.1). Lineage (GTDB taxonomy): Archaea > Thermoplasmatota > Thermoplasmata > Lutacidiplasmatales > UBA184 > Lutacidiplasma. The sequence goes on along the minus strand of DATGZQ010000100.1, from coordinate 8,175 downwards.
TCGCGGAATCGCGATCGAGGCATCGGCCGACGCGGCGGGGCGATTGCGTCTGTGGGTGGCACTAAGGCGTCGGGGCTCGGCGGGCGTCAAGTATGGGCTCTCCGCTGCGCCGCCAGCGAATGGACCCTGATTAGGATGAGGTCGGGAGACCGCTGTCGGGGATCGTCCCATCGGCTGTCAGGGGCACGGCCCAGGGCGAGCTTGGGACCGGCTTTCTGCCAACGGCGATGGAAGATTCCTCCCTGTCAGTCTAGGGCCCCTCCCTCAAGTGCCGGACACGGACGCCGAAACGAAGCCCGGGTTGTGGCCCTCCGGTTCCTCAGGATCGCTTCGGTACATGCTCGGCGATCCTGTCGGCGAACCAGGACGAGTAGGGCGTCGAGCCGAGGGCGAATGTCCGTCGGACCCCGACAACCCCCGGGAGGCCCTTGCACTTCCGGATGAGCTTCTCAAGGACAGCCGGCGCGTCGGCCGGGACGAGTCCGGCGGTCAGTGTCTGACTTCCATCCGGTTCGATGCCAAGCCCGTCCGCAGCGACCGGCATCCATCCGGGTACCTCGCGAGCGAGCCTCTCGGCCACGATCGCCCGTTGCTTGGCATCCTCGACTTCGACCTGGAGCAGGGCCAGTGGGAATTCCTCCGAGTCCGGGGCGTGGGTCCACCAGCACGCCCGCGAGTCGATCAATCCATGATATCGCCGCGCGGCCGTCTTGAGGCTGATGCCAACCGAGCGAGCGGTCTCGGCAAGGGTCGCGTCCGGTTTCCGGGACACGGCCAGCAGGATCCTCCAATCGAGGGGGGTGAGCTCCTTCTCGCACGACGGGATCCAGTAGGGCCTCGGCCCCCGGAGCTGGTTCGAGGGCGAGAGCCGGCGAACGAGCGAGGATCGGCGGTTCGTGCTCGAATCCCCGTCGGACACGAAGTGGACTCGCACCTGACGGTCGCCCTCGTCGATCGTGTCTCGGGCGAAGACCACCCCTTCGACGAGCGCCAGATCGCGGAAGACCCGGTCGACCTCCCCAACATCCTTCACCGGGATTTCCACTACGAAGACCCGGACGCCGAACAGGGCTGGGTTGGGAATGACCATCGTTCCCCGAAGGTAGCCGTGCTGAGCGAGTCCTCGCAGGCGCGCTCGGACTGCGTTCTCGCTGATCCCGACTTGTTCCGCGATCTTTCGGGCGGGGATGGTCGGGTCGATCAGGCGACGTCCCGCCCAGAACCTCGCCTCCCCCTGCGGAGACAGAAACCGATAGATGGCAAAATCCAGGGGATCCATTCCGACTTCGGTCCTCGAACCGGAGGTCTCCCAAAAGGTTGTTCCGAAGGAGCTGGAGCCGTCAGCGCCGAGAGCGATACCGCGGCGGCGCCGCCCGTCCGGATTGGGGCGGCGACGTCGACGCTGATCCGGCGCTTCGAGGCGTCTCGGCCCGTGTTCCCTTTTTCGCGAGGGTCCGGGGGAATTCGGTAGCTCTTCTCCCCCGGATTCCGAATTCCCCCACGTGGCGTTCGGCAGGGTTGACTCCCACGAACCCTCTCTTCAGTTCGGTGGAAACACCGCGAGGAGAAAAAATGCAAGCGACCGGAGCCGAGGTAGAAGCAGCCAGGGCGTTGGCGCAGCTGTGTCGGAGAGCGGCGGAGGCAGTGACCGTGTGGGACCCGAAGATTGCCCGAGGCGGCGGCGGGGCCGTCCTTCAGGTCCCGAGGGTGGCCCGAGGTGCGCTGGCTTCCCTCCGCCTCCCGACCATCCCGGTGATCGCCCACGGGGCACTGGGCGTGGTCCGAGCCGCGCAGGCAGCGGCCCGGGCACTGTGAGAACGAGTGCGGGGGAATGGGACTGGTTGGCGGGAGGCTGATGAACGGGAGACCAGCGAACCAGGGCCAACCGTTTCCTCCGGCACCGGGCCGGGAACGATAACATCGCTCGATAGCGGGCGCCCAACGGGGTCGTCAGGAACGGCGTGTAAAGCCGACTCGACGACCGTCCTATATTTCGCCGGATCGATCGGCCCTTGGCGTATGACGCAGGAAACTGGCGCCGGGACGGGTTTCGCAGGTTGGGAGATGTGGAGGGCGCCAGGCAGGATGCGCTGGCGGGTGTTGCTGACGATCCTCGGACCGATCGCATGGCTCTGCTTCACGCTCCTCTACGTCGGGTTCTGGGCCCAAGGGTTCTCCCTCTTCCAGGACCTCGTCGTGATCCTCGTGTCCCTCCTTGTGCTCGGAGGGGTCGTCGTCTCCGCGTGGGCGTCCTGGGGGATTCGCCGCTTCCGCTCCCGCGCGGTCTAAAGCGGGACCTCGCGACTTCGCCCGGCGGCGGTCGACCCCGGTCGGAGGCTATGATTCCAAGCGAATCCGTGGCCGCCGGGCGCGAGCGTGGCGAGAGGCGTCGCCTGAAGTACCTGTCAGCTCTACCCGTCGTGAGATGCCGAAGAAGGGCGGGAAGGGAAAGAAAACCAAGAAGCGTTAACGGCCGATGTCGGCCGTTAGCGCTCCTCGCCAAGGGGATTGCTTGCGCGGACCTCTCGCCCCACCGAAGTAGGAGGGGGAAGTCCACGGATCCCCACAGGCGCCATCCGCACCGTTTGTGTCTACGGTTGAGCCCGACTCGTTCAGACGGGTGGGACCCTCAGCCGAACTCCGTCCGGACCGTCTGACGTCAGTTGGTTTCGCGAACAGTGCTCCAGGATCCGGTTCAGGCCGGCCAGCGAGATCCGGTGGCCCCGAGCCTCAAGCTCGGCGAGGATCTTGCGCCGACGGAGCGGCCCCGGGCTGGACCGAAGGATTCCGAGGACCGCATCGACGGACCCTGGCGGGATGCCGGCCATGACCGACCACTGTCAGAATCGGTCCGCCCATTACGCTAGGCTCCTCTTCGCTGAGGGCTCGACGGACCCGTTTCGGTCGGCTCGTGGTCCGGGGTGGCTCCCGGCGGGCCCGATCCCGGCTCAGATCCCGTACATGCGCCGTGCCGCGAAGATCCGAGGGTCGTCGTATCCCATCACATCCGGATTCCGGCCTTCTCCCACCGCGAGCCAGTAGGTTAGGAACTGGAACGGTACGATGTCCGTGAGGGGCGTGACCGCGGTGGCGATAGCCGGCAACGAGTACTCGAAGCCGGCGCCCGAGGCCGGGCCCCGCCTGAGAAGCGCGACCTTCGCGCCGGCCTGCGTCGCCGCGGCGAGGGCCGTGGAGGCTCGTTGCCGGTCTATCGGGGAGGTGGTCACCGCCAGGACGGCGGTCGACGCGTCGACCGAGGGCAGGACCCCGTGTAGGAACTCCTCCACCCCGGTCGCGGCGACGAACCGGTGGGCGCCCTCGCGCAACTTGAGCGCAGCCTCCCGGGCCGTCGCTTGGGCCGCTCCGGAGCCAAGGACGAGGACCTTTCCCCGGTCCCGAAGCTGTTCCGCGAGCCCCTTCCACTCGCTCTCCCGCGCCACGACCTCTTTGAGGGTGGGCTCGAGCTCGGGGAGGTCGAAGGCGGGATCGTCGGACCACTGACGGATTAGGGTCAGGGCCGCCGCGATCGCCGTGGTGTAGCTGACCGTGTGGACCCACGCCCGCTCGACCGCAGCCTGCGTGAGGAGGAGGTGGTCTGCCAGGTCGGCCGAACGACTGGACTTGGTCCCGCTGATGAGGACCTGCGGAACGCCGGCCAGGCCCAGCGCTCTCTGGGCCTCGAGCGTGAGGGCGGTTTCTCCCGAGGAGGAGAACACGATCGCCCCGCCGGCCTTGCGGATGAGCTCGGGTTCGAGAAAGAGATCGAAGGAATCGATCGCGCGGGGGCACCATCCGTCCAAGCCGGCGCTTCCGGCCGCGCGAGCAGATGCCAGGGCGGCGTGAAACGACGTGCCCATGCCCACGAACAGAAGCGGCCGGCCCGCCGGAGGCGGAGGGATGCCCTCCGCCGTACGCGCGGCCTCACGGACGGTGGCATGGATCGCTGCGGGTTGCGAGCATATCATCTCGTGGAGGAAGTAGGGGTGGGCGGTTCGGCCGTAGGGCGGCGAAGGATCCTCGGGCCCGGGGAACACCACGTCCATGGTACGTCGAGGCTCCCTCTGCATGAAACACCTCCGACTCCGGCCGGGGATCTGCGGGGTTGAGGCGATCGAGAACCCAGGGAACGGGCTTCGACGCACGGCCCCGCTGCCAAACGGCTTAACGCGCGGAAGGTGAACGGAGTTCCGTGCGGCCCGGCTTCCGCCCGACGACCGCGGTGAGCCTTGTCTACGCTTCGACTGCGTTCAACTGGGTGGCGTATGCGCTGCTGGCGGTGACACTGCCGTTCCGCTTCCAGTCGTTGGGTCTCTCCGTCGTCCAGTACGGGATCGCCGTCGCCGTCCTCGCGCTCGGCATGCTGCTGACGGAGAGCATCTGGGGGGTCTTCGCGTTCCGCATCGGAAATGCCCGGACGATCCTAGCGCTCGGCATCGTGGTCGCCCTGCTCTATCTCGGGATCGGAGTCTCCGATACTTTCCTGACGCTCACGGTGTCGCTCGGCCTCCTCGGCGCCCTCTTCGTCTTTCAGGTCCCGTTGATGCGCTGGATCGCCCTGACGGCGCTGGGTCCCGGCACCGGTGGGAGAGGCACGGGTGTCTTCGGACTGTTCTCGGGAGTTGGGTTGGTCGTGGGAACGGCCCTGGGGCCGTTCCTGTTCGTGGAGTTCGGATTCCGAACCCTCACGTTCCTGATCGTCGCGTCCTACGCGGTGGGAGTGGCCCTGACGATACTGCTACCCTGGCGCCAGGTGGCACTCCCCCCCCGACAGTCCGGCCTCCTCCGACAGGTGCGAGCGGTCTTCACGCGACCGTTCGGGCTTGCCGTGTCGCTAGTGGTCATCGCCTACCTAGCGAAACCTCTCGTCTGGAACTTCCTCCAATACTACTCGGTGTCCCTCTTCCATGGGACTCCGTCGGGGGCGGGATACGTCATCGGAGCGGCGCAGGGCACGAGCCTCGTCGCCGGCGCTCTACTGGGCACAGTGGTCGATCGATGGGGAGCAGGCAGGTCTGCCCCCTTCGGGTTCGTCCTCCTGATGCTGGGCGCGCTGGGAACGTTCGTTTCCTCGTCCTACCTCGAGATGGTCCTTGCGTCCCTCGTCTTCGCGACCGGGGTCGGCTGGCTCTCCGCGAGCCTCCTTCCACTCGCGTTGAACGCGGTACCGCTCCAGCTGCAGGGGACCGCCGTCGGCGTCTTCGGGTCCTTCGAGGATTTCGGTCTCCTGGTGGGCCCGATCCTCATCAGCGCGGCGTACACTGCCTACGGCGCGGGAAGCATCTTCCTCGTCGTCGGCGCCGTTGGCCTGGTAGGTGTGGTCTGCTCGCTCCTCATGCACCTCCTGGGTCGGAAGGAGCAGCATCCTCTCGACGGGGGGCGATTTCCTCAGAGCTGACCCGACGGATCGACCCTCCGTCCAGGCCTGACCGAAGGGCGGTGTATCGGGGTCGAGGGCACGGATTGGACGGTTCGGGGTTGCGACGGGTGGCGATCGTCGCAGGCGGGGCGTCGGGCGGGAAAGGCGATTTGTAGCTTGGCCCACTCACCGAGCGAAGCGATGTTAACGAAGCATGCGGCCGTCGCACCGAAGGGGGCGTACTGCTTTGGGTGCAACCAGTCGTTCCAAGGCGGAGCCCCGGCGGTAAAGTTCGAGAGCGACCTAGTTCCGCCCTCCGACCAACCGGAGCTCGCGGGGCTCTACTTCCATCCGGGGCACCTGGTACGCTACGCGAACCGGCGCAACTGGACCGCGCTCGCAGAATTCCTCGCGCGGAGCGGGCCGGCGAACTTCTGAGCTCACGGTCAATTCTAGTTGACTTGAGGGTTATTTTACCGCCCGGCGGTCAACGGTCACCCTCCTCCGGGGCATGAGTCTGGGTATCGCTAGGCTTCGCCTCCCCGGAGGAGGGCGTCGTGGATCCTGCAAGGCCTGCTTCTAACGGTGATTCCGACGGCACGCGGTCCGCACGGGCCCGGCGGCGCGAGGGTCCGTGGAACCTTCCTATCGAGTTTCCCGCCGTGTCGGCCGTCCGGATCCCACGGAGGCCGGACCGGGGTGGCTACAGGGAAGACCCTAGTTTCGGACGAGAACGGCCCCACGGGAGCGTCCGTAGGGGATCGACACTGGGGGAGAGGCGACGGACGGCGTCTTCGAGGGCGTGCTCCGCAGCGGCCTCGGAACCGGAAAACGTCGGAGTCCTCGTTCGAGCCTTCCACGAGGCCCAGCTCTCGGCCTCGAGCGCGTGTGCCCCCGTACTCATGTGTACCGACCGGGTCAGAATGAGCAGGCGCTGGTCGAGGCTCCGCAGCGCCGGGCGAAGCCCTTGGGGGCCCGATGGGAAGTCCGGCGGAAGACGATCGCTGCGGACACTGCCCTCGCGCCCGACGTAGGCGAGCAGAAGCGTGGCCACGTCGCCAAGACCGGCCATCTGCCATGCCGAGCGCGCGGTGCCGATACGAGCGAGCGCCGACCACAGACGACGATGGACCAGGGTCAGCTTGCCTCGCCAGAGCCTGACGAGCAGCACATCGGGGTTGGAGTCGAGCGCTTCGCCGACCTGGTAGATCAACTGACCTGCCGGATGTCCCCACCAGGACCCCGCCACGCGGACTCTCGCCACGATCGAGACGAGCGACGGCACATTGTTGTCCGTGAAGGGGAGCAGTCCTACGTGGCGGAGCTCCTTGTTCACTTGCACGAGGCGGAGCCGCACGTCCCTGTCGACCACGAGCCCGGTAGGAGGTCCAGCGACATCAAGGGTTGGAAGCGCCGGGAACGGCCATTGCGGACATCACCGGGGCACGCCGCCTCTGCCCGCGGCCATGGCCCTGCCCGCGCGGTCCTACCGTGCGAGATAGTTCAGGATTCGAGCCACGTTCTCGCCGGGCGGCACCAGGCTGTCGACCCGCAGTACCGGGTCGCCCCAAGGAACGAACTCGCGATCGACCACCTCCGCCCAGGACGGCGAAGGCAGCGGAGGGGTCGGGTCGGCGCGGGCTTCCACGCGTCTCCGATGCTCGTCCGGGTCTGAACAAGTGACCATCACGAAGGATAGCACCGCTTGGCTCTCGGTCGCCAATGTGCGCCACATCTCGCGGGCGGCTTCGACCCCGTTCACGGCATCGACGACCACGTCCCGCCCAAGACGCAGATGCTCCGCGGCGACGTCCCGCACTGCGAGGTACGCCGCCAGTCCGGTCTCGAAGGATTGTGGAATGCCGGCCTTCAGCAGCGAGGCCTCTACGGTGTCCACTCGGAGCCAGACGGCGTCCCGCTGTTGGGCCACGAGGCGCGCGAGGGTGGATTTCCCGGCGCCCGGAAGCCCCGCGAACACGACGAGGAGCGCGGCCGTCGACGACGGATGGAGTGCAACGTCTGGCACGCGCGGGTCAACCTCTCTGGTCGACAACCTCCCCGGCGTCATAGGACGCTCGGTCCTCGCTCGAGGCGTCTCGAACCGAAGGCGTCTCCCGTTTCCTGCCGTTAGGGCGGCCGGCGCTTTATCGCCCGAGCCACTCGGGGAACGATGGCTAGAGGGGCCGGTCGACCAAAGTCCGGATCCCCTCTCACCATCCGCCCTGCGCGGATCCAGGACGCGAAGGCGATCGCGGCGATCTATAACGAGGCGGTACGATTGACCACGGCCACGTTCGACACCGAACCCCGGTCGCTTGCGGACCAGGTCTCGTGGCTGGAACGTCACGACGCCAAGTATCCGGTTCTCGTAGCAGAGCTGGAGGGCGCGGTCGCCGGCTGGGCCGCCTTGAGCCCCTGGTCGGAACGTTGTGCGTACGCGGGGACGGCGGAACTTTCGATCTATATCGGCGAGACCTGGCGAAACCGTGGCATCGGCCGCACCCTCCTCAAGGAGCTGATCGCGGTCGGCCGCTTCCTCGGGCTGCACTCGATACTGGCGCGCGTAGCGGAGGGCAATCCTGTGAGCCAGAGGCTGCATCGATCGGAGGGTTTCGCGACCGTCGGGATTATGCGCGAGGTGGGGTACAAGTTCGGCCGATTCCTGGACGTCGAGCTGATGCAGCTGATCCTCGCCTAGTGGACTCCGGTCGATTGCCGTCCCGACTCGCCACTCCGGAGGGGTACTATCCGCCGGTTCACCCTCGGCCTTTCTCCTCGACCACGGCGGAGTTCTGTGGGGTGCACTAGCAGACTCCTCT
>DATGZQ010000099.1:0-51211 GCA_035297125.1 Thermoplasmata archaeon | reverse complement strand
TGCGTCCGCGCCGATCTCCCCCGCGATGGGGAAGACACAGGTCACGTTCTTACACTGGGCCAGCTCCTGGTCGTAGTACGGGCTGCTGGTGACGTTCATCGCCTGGTTCGCCCACCAAGCCGCCCCACCGACATCTGCCGGGTTGAGGTCCGGGTTGGCGTTCGGGAACGAGACGTTCAGCGGGTAGTAGTTACCCATGTGCTGCGGAATCGGTCCACCGGTGTTCACACCGAACTGGATTCCGTCCACGGTGTTCAGCGTGCTCTCGACCGTCGCGTAGGGGTATGCATAGTCGAACAGCATCCGCGCCGAGTTCGAGCTGAAGAGGTCTCCCGGGATGTTGTAGACGCCCGAGAATCCGTCTCCAGTGTACGCCGTTGAGCTCGCATTGAAGTCGTAGGGCCAGAAGAAGATGCTCAGCGTCGGCGAGTAGAACAGGCCGAGCTTGCCGTGCGCCTGCTCGTTGAGGATCGTCCCCGTGTCCTGCGGCTCGAACCCACCTAGGTCGAGGTTACCGGCTTGGAACCCCGTGATCGTGGCCGAGTCCCCGCCCTGGTATGTGACATGGACCGTGCCCTGGTAAGAGCCCGGCGCCGGGTCACAGTAGCCAGAGTAGATCGCAAGGCCGCTCGCGGCGTTACAGCCAGAGGGCTGCGCGTAGTTCGGGTTCGTAAACAGTGTGTACCCGCTCGAGAGGGTGATCGATCCGTAGTAGGGGCCGGATCCGACCATCAGCGCGTTGACGTTCGGCTGAACGACCGACGGGCCCGTCAGCGCGAGGTCCTCAAAGGCGTCCCACGTTGCCGACCCCAATGGGGTGTTGTCGGCCGTGAGGACCGACTGGAAGCCGGCCGCCTGCGTGTTGTTGACGTTCCCAGGCAGTTGGCAAGAGCCATCGCCGCCCGCGGCTAGAGTGCCGGGCCAGCTCGGGACTCCCGCTCCCTCATGGGTGAACCAACCGCAGGGCACGACGCTGCCACCGAGGTTGTCACCGATGAGCTGCAGGAAAAAGGGCCAGTCAGAGCCCGAGCCGTTCGCGACGAACGTAATGCATCCGTGCGCGTGGCTCATGGCGGCCGCCGGACAGTACGTCGAGTCGTTGATCAGGAACGACGAGAGCACGTCGAACGGCGTGTTGTTGAACGGCGCGTGGATCCCGTGTCCGTTGGCTGGCAGTAGGGACTGCGCAAGGATCCAGCCGTTGTTGGCGCCGACACCGGGCAGGTCCGCGAACGCCATCGTCCGTGCGACGGAGAACGCGACATCGCTGGGGTAGACGCCCCAGTGGTTGCCGGTGTTCGGGTCAAAGAACTGCGCTGCCGGGTCGATCACGAACGTCCAGTAGATCGGCTGGCTGCCGATGTACCCCGTGAGGTTCGACCCGTAGTCGGTCACGCACTGCGAAGTCCCGGGCACGCAGGTCGCGAGCGTCGGAACAAACGTGGCGGTGTTCGACCCGTTGTAGTTGACCAAGGTTTGGTAGACGTTCAGAATTGGCTCGTAACTCACGGTATCATAGGCCACCGCGGGGTCCACTGTAGTTGCTCCCCCCGGGGCAATGGTATAGACAGTCAACGTGCCCGGATGCGGGCTCGTTGCGATCGCTGGTGCCGGAGTTACGCTCGCGGTCGTCGGTACACTCGCAGCAGTGGGAACCGTCGCCATCGACCCCGATGCCGCATGCGCGCCCGCGACAGCCAGCCCCGCGCTGACTGCCGGTAGCGCCATGCTCAACACCATGATCACGGCTGCGGCAAGCACTGCTGTTCTCTTTCGATTCACGCTAATTTCGGACAAATCCCGATTCCTCCCAGTAGCTGGGCCACCCAAGTGCCCAAATGCCGGCCCCTATATGAAGCTTAAAAAAATAGAGAGACCCAGACTGAGTCGCGATCACCGGCGGCAGGACCCGCAGGTTGGCCCGAGAATCTGCGCGAAGTATGTCACACCGTCGCACGGGGCAGGCACCGGGGTCCCGAGTATCTCCCCGGAGCCAGGCGGACCCCGGAATTGCGCTCCCAGCTATACGTCATCGCCCGGCGAAGTGCGAGAAAACAAGAACCCCAATTTCCTAGCGTGTCAGGGCAGTCAGACGGACGCGCCCCGGTACCCATCGGCTCGAGCGGAATCAGCCTCCTCGCAGGCCGAGTCGACGCAAAACCCAGCGAGATAGATTCGAAGTAATCGGTTGGCATCCTCCCGGCCGATGGCTCGCGGTCGATGAGGTCGTCCAGGTTGGGGCCCGGTTCTCCGAGTAGGGAGCGGGCGACCCCAGACGCGGTCGTGCCTCGTGATGATCCACCCGACCGCGCGATTCCCGGCGCCCGCCCGGAAGCTCAGGTGAGTCGGCACCCCACGAACGCCGGCGGGGTCCAGAACCCCTCCGGCTCCGCCGTTCCCGGAGCGTCGGCGACGGCCCAGCGCCCCGGGGACGTTCGACCCAACGCGGTGACGGGTCCCCCACCCGGCCCGCGGGGAAGCCGAGGAAGGGGGGTTTCGGGCTTCTGGACGTACGCCCTCAGACGCGCTCTCCTCATCCCGGTTCAGCTCGGCTTCGTATTGCTCATCCTCTATTCTGCTGCCAACCTCCCGGCCACCTTCGCGAAGGGTCGGCCGGGATTCCTCGAAGGCTTCTCCCATTTCCTGGTCAACAACTTCAACGGCAACTGGGGTGCGCCCAGCGGGAGACTGGTAGGCTTCGCGCTCGTTGGACACACGTGGGCCCAGGTCTTCGCTGCGTACATCCCGTCGTCGATTCAGATGGGGGCGTTCGCCCTTCCGATCGCCGCGGCGCTGGCTTACCCCGTCAGCCTGCTGGCCGGTTGGAGCCCGCGGCAGTGGCTGGACACGCCCGCCCGCTACCTCACGCTGCTCGGCGCTCTGCTCCCGGTCGTCGTAGTCGGGGTGCTGGTCTACACCGCCCTCTTCTTCCCGTTCCTGAACGCGTTCCAGGACATTCCCGGTAGCGGGCTGATCCCGTATCCGCTCTGGCCCGGCTTCATCGCCGGCTACCCTTCCTGGATCCACGAGTACGTGACCTCGCCGACAGGGTTCCCGTTGGTCGACGCGCTGATCCACCACGCTTGGCTGATCGCCGAGATCACCTTCGTTAAGACCGTCATCCAGGCGTCCGTCGTCGCGGTCGCCTACGTCGCGGTGTTCTTCCGGCACGCGCGCTCGATCGTCCGCGCGGCGCGCGATTCGGCACACATCACGGGGGCCCGGGCAATCGGCGTTTCCGAACGGAAGCTCCTCTGGCGATACGCCGCCAAGGGAGTGACCCCCACGTTCTTCCTGATCTTCGCGCTGACGATCCCGCAGTTCCTCGGTATCCTGTTCGCGGTCCAGATCGCCTTCAACGACACGGACTGCTTCGGTTACCTTCTCTTCGTCAACCTGGGCAACCTCCCCGTCATGGATGCCCTGATCTTCCTGATCGCCATCGTCGTTCTCGTCTGGACCTTTGTGGTCGACCTCATCGCCGTACGGCTCGACCCCCGAGGAGCGATGGCCCGATGAGGGGGGGCGCCGTCGCAGACTCGCCAACCGATCCCTCTCCTTCTCCCCAGCCGTCGCTCCGGGCGCGCTGGGCACGACGCCCACCCCCGTTCGAGTTCTGGATCGGGTCCGTGCTCCTCGGGACGTACCTGATGGTGGGCCTCAGTGCGCTCGTCGTCTTTCGCAACTCGCTCGCCGTGCTACCGAAGAACCAAGCCTGGGTGCCTCCCTTCTCTCCGATAGGACCCTCCTGGGCCCATCCATTCGGAGTGATGCCGGGGTTCGGCACCGACCTCTTCCGTGCCATCTGGCAGGCCACGCCGTGGGACCTCGCCATCGTCGCCGGCATCCTCTTCGTGGACGTATCCCTCGGCCTGCTGCTCGGAGCGACGGCAGGGTTCTACGAGGGGGGCGTCGTTGACGCGGTCGTCACCTTCGTCGGAGACTCGCTGGGGTCGGTCCCTCCGTACCTCCTCTTGATCGTGGTGTTCGTCGGTCTTGGGGCCGGCGCGCCGGGCGCTGTCGGACTTCCGGCGTTCGTTCTGCTGTTTGGGCTGATCCTATGGCCTACGATGGCCCGCACCGTTCGGGAACGGGCCCGCATCCTCACCCACGAAGGGTTCGTGGAGGCATCGCGAGCATCGGGAGCCACTCCCCGTCGTGTGCTGGTCCGTCACATCGTACCGAACTCGCTCGGACCGGTCCTGGCCCAGCTCCCGATCGACATCGCGCCGATCTTCTTCGTGCTCTCCGTGCTCCCGTGGTTCGCAGACTGCCAGAACACCTACATCGCAAACCCTCTCAGACCCTACATCGTCCCGGCCCTGCCAGTCGGCTCTCCGCTCCCGTCGGTGTCGTTCCCCGAATGGGGGTTCCTCCTCGGGTTCGGAACGTGCGAGGGCCTGGGTTTCCCGGTCGGTCCTACCTACTGGTGGATGTACCTGTTTCCTCTTCTCGCAATCCTGGGCCTCGGTTTCGCGGTCGCATTCGTGTGCGACGGGATCGAGCGGTGGCGTCGCTTGGAACGGTGACCGATGAATCGCAGGCTCACCGTCGGCACACGGAGAGAAGAAGCAGAGCACCGTGCAGTGGAGACGACTATCTGCTTAGCCCGGAAGGGGAGCGCGGCCCGGGGCCGACCTTCAGCCTTCCTTTCTAGGTACCTAGAATGGGCGTCGAATCGCGGGGCCCGTGGTCCCCCGCGCGAGCGGACGCGCCACCGCCGGTCGACAGGTCCACCGACGGCAGGGGTCCCCAAATACGGTGGTGCTCCCGGCGGGAGTCCCCCCAGTCGGACTTGCGCCGGCCGGCTTTGAACCCGCGTCAGAGGCTCGAGAGGCCTCTATCCTTGACCACTAGACTACGGGAGCGCCGATGCCCCGTAGCGGGCCCCCTCTTTGAGCGTTGCCCTCAACGCTGATCACGGACCGATGGAACGACAGTACTCACACCCCGCGTCACGGGTTCGGCGCGACGCGCGGCAGACATTTCCGCCAGCCGGCGCGCGAGCCGCGTGCAGGGACTCTCGGCGAAGAACCTATCTGCGGCCCCGCCGTTTCCGCCGCATGAGCCCGCCCGTGAAGGCCCGCAGCGGCCACATCCTTCTCGATCCCAAACGTTCGTACCGGGACCTGGTACGGGTGTACCCCGACATCCACCGCCGGGTCGTCGAGATGAACCGACCGTTCGTGAAGGAGACGGACCCCCTGCTTCCTCAGGTGCTGTTGGACGAGAACCTGAGGGACCTGAAGGGCGGCCGAAAGCCTGTCGGCTACAACCGGCCGGACCCGTTCGGCCTCCGCCTGATCTTCCCGATCATGGACGAGCGCCGTGCCGAGTTCTACTTCGCCAAGCCCTCGCGCTGCCAGGAGGTCGTCCAGATCACGGAGCACGTTTCCTCGCTCCTGCGCCGCCGGGGGATCAAGCACACCGTGGAGTACGACCGCCTGCCCCTCGGCCCGGTCCGCGGGCTGCCGGGAATGCCGCCGCCGGGGACCGCGACCGGCTTCACGACGGCCTAGGGCCGGTCGGTCAGCGCCCGTCAGGGCGGGCGCCGGAACGGCCAGAGCGGGCTCGAGGGCGGCATCGGCTGCGCGCCGTCACCGGTCGCCACCCCGTCGTGCTGGAGCCGCTTCAGGGCCCCGCGCGCCTTCTCGAGCGCAGCGGCGTAATCGGTCTGACGCAGCGCCAGCGATTCCGCGAGGAGCCGACGGGCCTCGGTCGTGTCGATCCGTCGGTCTTCCGCGCGCCCGAGCGCGGCGTCGATCAGGAAGTGGATGTTCGTGAGCTCGCGGTGGAGCGACTTCCTCAAGTTCAGCTCCTCCTCCGTCTTCATCAGGAGACGGGCGGCGTCCAGGAGCTTCCCCGAGCTCGCGAGCTCGTCCGACTCCTTCAGGCTCTCCTTCACCGGCCCAACGGTCACGTGCAGCCCCTCCTCCGCGAACGTCACCTCCGACTGGAGCTCCTTGCGGCGCCGGGTGTACGGCGGCCGGACCGCTGCCTCGAGGAGGAGCATCGCCCGGTCGAGCGCCTTGGAGGCGTCCTCGAACCGGTTCGCGTCGAGCGCGCCCTTCGCCTCGATGAACGTCTGCATCACGGGGGTCGTGTCGAGCCCGAGCCGCTCTCCGACCCAGAGCCGGTCGCGGAACCCCGCCATCGAGCGGCCCATCTCCTCGCGGCGGCGCGCGCGGGTCTCTTCGAGCGCCGCGTCCAGGAGCTGCAGGGCGCCTCCGAGGTCGCGGCGTTCCTTGAACCGGTCGAGCTGGCCCCGGAGCTCGGCCCGTCGGACCCCGTCGCCTCCGGGCGTACCGGCCGTCTTGCCGCCCTCGCTCTCGAGCCTGCGCCAACGACCGTCGACGACCTCGTCGAACAGGCGGCGGCTCGCGGCGTCCGCGCGGGCGAGGGACGTCCTTAGACGCGCCCAGGCACCGCTTCTCAGGGCTGCCTCTGCCTCGGTAACGACCCCATCGAGCGGTTCGACCTCGACCGTGAGACCGCCGGCGCGGCCCGCCTCGACCTCGCGGCGCAGTTCGCCGAGGGACGCGGAGAACATCCTCTCGATCGCCCAGCGGCCCATCTCGGTCGCCTCGCGCCCGAGCTTCATCGCGGTCGGGTAGTGGCCAGCCTTCTCCTCGCTTCGCGCCTCCGCGAGGCGGGCGGACGCTTCGCGAGCCTCCGCACCCAGCGACGCGGCCTCGCCCACCTGGCGTTCCGCCGCCGCCATCGTCTCGCGGGCACGCCGGTGGCCGTCCCGCGCGGATTCGATCAGCTCGGAAACGCTGAACGCGAGCTCGAGCGCGCCCGGATAATCCTCGCGGGCGAACGACGCTTGTCCGGCGCGCAGCGCGTCCGCGGCCTCGGGGGTGACGGTCCCCTCGTCGCGGGCCCGGGCGAGCGCGTGCTCGGCGGCCTCGATCGACCCCTCGGTGATGCGCCGCTGGAGGTCGACGCGTTCGAGCTCGGTCTCGCTCCGCGCCGCGAACTGGACGGCCTCGATCGGCTTGCCTTCGTCGAGCGCCAACCGCGCCTGGTGGAGGAGGTTCTCCGCCACCGAAGTGTTCCCTCCGGTCCGGCGCAGTTGGGTGACGGCGGCCTGGAACCCGGCCAGGGTCTTCGAGACGTGTTGGAACGTCGCCTGGATCAGCTCCCGCTCGACCGTCCCACCGAGGTCGACCACGCGGGGATATTCCCGGGCGGCGAGCAGGCGTTCGATCTCCTCCACCTTCGGCCGGAGGACGCCGAGGTCGGTCCGGAGCAGCTCCGCCTGGGCGATCGCGTCGCGGACCCGCCGGGCGACCCGTTCGGCCTGCTCGACGAACCCGCGCGTGGAAAGAAGGGAGGAGCGTACCTCGTCGAGCAGCGCCGCGGCACCGGTGGGCACGGGCAGCGCGATCCGCCGGCGCGCCTCCGCGAGCGCCGGCAGGATCGGGTCGAGGGGTACCCCGGCCGCGCGGCCGACGTCGAGGTCCCGCTCGAGCGACCTCAGGTTCTCCTCGAGGACCGGTCTAAGGACGTTGACGAGCTCCTCGTGCAGGAGGCGGACCCCCTCGCGGGTGGCCGCCGGCGGGGCGGTGGCGCGCTCGGTCTTCAGCTGCTCCGCGCGAGCCTCGAACGGTTCCATCGGCACCGACAGCCGACGCCCCTCCTCGAACAGCAACGACAGCTCCTGGAGACGGCGCTCCGCGTCGGCCCGGGCCTCCTCCGCGACCAGCTGCTCCTCGAGGGCGTCGAGCCGCAGCCGCGCGCGGTCGAAATCCAGGCCCCGGAACGCCGCCCGCGCCTCGGCGAGCGCTCCGTCGACGCTGGGACCCTCGCCGGACCGGGCGGAGGCCCGGCCCGCGAGCTCCTCGATCTGGGAGAATCGGGACAGCACGTTCTGAGCCGCTGCACGGTTCCGCAGCGCGCTCTCCTCGAGCCGGGTCGCCCCGCGGTACGCGTCCAGATGCCGGCCCTCCTTCGCGTCCGTCTGGGCTTTCTCGAGCTCGGCGCGGAAGGCGCCGAGGTCGAGGCCGGTGGTCTCTAGCTCGACCAGGGAGAGTTTCGCGTGCGAGACCGCCTCCTCGCTCCGGAGCAACTGCTGCTGCTGGGCGCGGGTCCGGATCTCCTGGGACGCCTTCGACGCCTTCACGAAGTCGCCCATGTTGAAGATCTGCTGGACCTCGTCGATCTGTCGCTGGATCTCGTCGCCGGCCCCGCCCATCGATTCGAGCACGCGACCCTCCGCCTCGAGCGCCTCGACCAGCGCGGACGCATGGGCCGCGAAGACGGCCGCGAACTCCCGTTCGGCCCGGTAGAGGCTGTCGACGGAGCCGACCAGGTCCTGCTTGACGCGCAGCGTCACGTCCGCGTCCGCGAGAAGGCGGCGCACGGGCTCGGTCAGCGCCTCGTCCGGGATGTCCGCGAACCCGCGCTCCATCTCCTCCACGCGCCGTGCGACGAACGGTCCGGCGGCGGTCCTCAGCTCGACCTCGAACCGTGCGATCTTCTCCGCCGCCTCGGCGAGGTCCCCCCGGTCGAGCGCCGCCTTCGCGTCGGCAAGGCCTCGCTCCGATCCGGCGGGAAGGAACCCCCGCTCGCCGGCGACCTTCGCTACGCGATCGAGAGCGCTCCACCGCTCGACGAGGAAGGCGACCGCCTCATTGCCGAGCTGGCGAACCGTGTCCCGGAGCGTTTCGGCCGCGGGGCCGACCTCCGCCCGCTTGATCTGCTCGCGGATCTTGTGGACCGCCGGCTCGAACGCGGCCGTGGGGAACCCCGCGTCGCGGAACCGGCCGAGCATCTCCTCGAGGCCCACGAGCTCGTTGCCCGAGGCGTCCAGATCCTCGGTCAGCCGGCTCACCCGGTCGAGGGCCTCCTGGGCCGCGGCCAGGGCCTCGGAGTAGATCTTGAGACGGAGCGCCTCGCGCGCCCGGTTCATCGCGACGAAGACGTCCGTCGTGTCGCGGCCGAGCCGCCGCGCCCCGGCGATGCGGGGCCGCACCTCGTCGAGCAGTCCCGCCACGACCGTCACGATCGGCTCCTCCGCGCTCCGTGCGGCCCCCGCGAGGATCGGGCCGATCTCGGCGGGTCCGGCGGTCGGAAGCTTCGCGAGCGCCTCCTCCACGGCCGCCCGCGCGGGCGCGGGGTCGACGCCGAAGTCGGAGAGGCCGACGAGCGAGCCCCGGAGCGACTCGAGCGCCTGGGTGCAGCGGGAGCGCAGTCCCTCGCCGGCCTCCTTCGAGGCCGCTTCGATCGCGGCGAGAGTCTCGGGCCATCCCTCCGGGCCCCCGTCCGCCTCCTCCTTGATCGCGAGGTCGAGGGCGCCGGTCGGGGCTCCCAACTGCTCGGCGGTCGCGCGGAGCTCCTGCGCCGCCCGTCGCACGGCGCGGCTGCGCTCGGCCGCTTCAGGGAGGGCTTCGGCGATCTGGCGCCGGATCGAATCCAGGGCGGCCACGAGCCGTTCGTCCGTGGAGGCGTCGTCCGCCGAGGGGAGCTTATGCTCGAACTCGGCGAGCCGGTCGCCCTTGACGCCCGAGAGCCGGGCCAGGTCGACCGCCCGGGCCCGGGACTTCTCGAGCCGGTCGGCCGCGGCCGCCCGGATCTGTTCGTCGACCCGGGCAAGGCGCGCGACGACGTCGGCCCACGCCGATTCCGGGGCGGGCTGGGCGAGCGCCTGGAGCTCCGCCGTCAGGGTCGGGGGCATCGGAACGCCGATCAGGATCAGCCGGCGCGCGGACTCTTCCGTCCGGCGCCGCCGGTTCTCGAGGGTCGCCGGGACGGTCTTTCCGAGGGATTCGAGAAGCGCGTGCGCCTGGGTATCGAGCTGTTCCCAGTCGGTGCGACGGAAGAGGTCCCGCAGTTGCTGCTGCTTCTCGGCCAGCCCGGGGGGTGCGATCCCGAGGCTCTCGAGCGAGCCGATCCGGTCGTCGACCTCCTTCATGGCCGCTTCCGCGACCTGGCGTTTCTTCCGGAGCGCTTCCGCCTTCTCTTGGAGAATTCGGGTCAGCCGAGATGAGGAGAGCGGCCCGACGCCTCCCGGACCGGACGTGCGTCTCCCCCCTCAGCCGGACCCCCCCGACCTGCCGGTAGGGGGAAGTCGGGCAGGGCTTTCATGCCCCGCCTTCCTTATTAATGGAACGCGGCCGACGCGCGCTCGCCGCCGGGACGGAACGATCACGCCCGCCGTTCAGGCCCGCGTGATGCGTCGCCGGCCCATCGCATCGATGTACTGGACCTCGCCGCCGGGCGCGAGCTGGCCCTTGCTCTCGGCATCGATCGGGAGACTGAACGTCTCGTACGTCTCGAGGTCCATCAGCTGTACCTCGGCCTCGGTGAGCGAGAGGACCTGGGCGCTCTTCTTCCCGATCACGGGGATCTGGACCTTGTGCTTCACGGGGAAGACGACGCTCCGCTTCGACCCGTCGAAGACCCCGATCGCGTCGATCCGGGCCTTCGCTTCCCCGTGCTTCCCGGGCTTAGAAGTTTGGATGCTGATGATGCGGCAGGGCTCGTCCTCGATCAGGATGTACCGGCCTTCCTTCAGCTCCCGGACCTCGGCTTGCTGCGTCCAAGCCATCGAAACTCTCTCCGAGGGTCCGAGCATAGCCGGACCGTCATAAGGGTTGCTTCGCAAGACCAGTCGAGGTCCATTCCCTCCGCACGAGGGTTTATTCCCGCCCCGGTCCCATCGCGACGGTAGGAGAGCCTCTCTCCGAGAACGATGACCGACGCACGGCCCCCGCCCACCCCGAAGGAGGTGGAACTGGAATCGCGACGACTCTGGGCGTCGCGCCAGGTCCCGCCGGCCGACGGATCGCTCGGGCCGGAGAACGGTGCGCTACTCCGACAGTTCCTCGGCACGTTCGCTCCCGGCGACCCGGCGGCCCTGGTCGCGCATCGGGCGGTCTCGGCCGACGTGGACGCTCGCTACCTCGCGCTCTCGGGACGGCGGGTCCTCGGAACGCTCCGACGCGAAGGCTGGCCGCCCGAGGAGCTCGACCCGAGCGTCCACGCGCTGCTGGTCGCGCTGGGGATATGGACGGGAGGGACGCGCGGAAAGCCGTGGGAAGCGGCCGACTGGCACGCCGGCGTGCAAGGGATGGTCTCTCGCCTCGCCCAGCGCGGGGTCCTGGTCGTGCGCGACGGGCCGCTGCGCGTCTGCACGACGTGTGCCGCGCCCCGGAGCCCGGAGCGGATCATCTATCAGCAGGAGCTCGGCGACGCGTACCTCGTGCGATTCCCGCTGCGCGGGTCCGACCCGCCGGTCGATGCGCTCGCCTGGGTGGACGCTCCCTGGCGGCTCCTGGCCACGAGCGCGCTCCTCGTCAATCCCGACGTCACCTACGCCATCGCCGACTACGTCCGGAAGGACGCGAGCGTGAGGCTCCTCACCGCACGTTCGTCGCTCGACCGGCTGAAGACCTGGCTTCCCGGCGCCACCCTCACCCTCGTGGAGGAGCACGCCGGCCGCGAGCTCGTCGGCCGCCCGTACGCCTACCCGCTACGGCACGAGTTCCCGATCGGCGGCGACCTCGCACCTCCTGCCGGAACCATACAGGCGGTCGCGGACGTCGGCGACAGCGGGACCGGGATCGTTCCTCTGATCCCCGGCCACGGCGGAACGGACGCCCAGATCGCGGAGCGGCTGGGGATCTCCGGGTGGCCGCTGCTGACGCCGCACGGCCAGCTCGACCCGACGCTGATGCACCAGTACTCCGGGCTCGACGTCGAGACCGCGAACGAGTTCGTCGCTCGCGACCTGACGGAGAGCGGAGCGGTGCTGGCGAGGCTCCGCGTCCTCCGGGGGGTCCCCTACTGCGCCGTATGCGGCCATCCCCTCGTATGGATGCCGGGGCGCGCGTGGTGCCTCGAGATCAAGAACCTGCCGGCCGAGGAGATCAATCGGTATGCCCGTCTGCTGCCCGGCGACCGTCCGATCGGCCAGATCGAGGTGACCCCGTGGCCGGTCAGTGAGACCGTCTCCTCCGTCGCTCCGGTGGCGATCTCGCTGCTCGAGTGCGGACGCTGCGAGCGGCTGGACGCACCCCAGGGATCCCTCAAGTGCCCGTGCGGCGGAAACCGTCGCCTCGTCTCACGCAGGCTCCTGCCCTCGATCGCGGGCACGTTCTCCGCGTGGGCGCGCAACGAGCCGGTCTCCCCGGCGGATTCCGTCCGGGTCTACGCGAACGAACGCCGCCGGGCGGCGACGCTCGTCCATCATCTCGCGGCGATGGCCGGGGTACGCGGGGCCGTGGCGGACGTGGGCCTCACCCTCGTCCCGACGGTAGGCGGCATCGACATCGGCGGGCTTATCGACGCCCACGGGGCCGACGCGGTCCGGGCAGCGTTCGTGCGTGCCGAGTTCAGCGAGGGCACCTCCGGGACGTTTCCCGAACGCTGCCGGCAGGAGGCCGCCCGCCTCGCCCGGCTCCGCGCCCTGGCGGCCGAGGTGCTCGCCCGGTGCGGCGGGTCTGGCCGCGCGGGGGAGCTGAGCGAGCCGACGGCTGCCTCCGACCGGGAGCTCGAGCCGGAGGACCGGGCGATCCTCGCCCGCTGGGCCCGGGCTAAGCTTCTCGTGATCGCCGAGTACACCCGGTGGAATCCCGCGGCCGCCCAGCGGCACATCTACCGGTTCGTCGGAGGAGAGCTCGAGCAGTACCGCTCGTTCGTTCACCCCCGGCTCGAGCTCGACGATATGCCCCAAAGCAAGCGGGCGGCCCTGCGCACCCTCGCCCACGTTCTCCGGTCCTGCGCGGTGGTGCTCGCGCCGATCGCCCCGTTCACCGCCGAATCGATCCACCGGACCCTGGTCGAGGAGACGCTCAGCCTGTTCGAACGATCGGACTTAAGTTCGGACTCGGCGGTGGACGAGAGGCTCGCGGTCGCCTGGGACCGCTGGCACGACGTGGTCGCGGCCACCGACCGGTTCCGCAGGGTCCGGCACATCGCCCCAACGACCGTCCTCCCGTCCGCGGTCCTGGTGATCGCGAGCGATTCGGACGCGGAGCGCCTCCGCGGCGACCGGTCCGTAATCGAGAAGCTCGCTCGGGTGGCTCGCCTCGAGGTCGGCAGCCCCGGTTCGCCCTGGGCCGGCCGCCGGCGACGTCTGGTCGCGGTGGAGGCCGAGATCCAGCGAGCCTACCCGTCGCTCGCCCGTCCGATCATCCATCTCATCAACCGGCTCCCGCCCCGTCGCGCCGGCGAGGATGCGAAGTCCGAGGAGCTCTCGGTCGTCGTCCAGGGCCAACCGCGGCTCATCACGCCCGCGATGGTGACGACGGTCGACGTGCTGCCGGAACGGACCATCCCCGTGCCGTTCGCCTTGGGCGAGATGTACCTTGAAGCGCCCGCCGCCGGTCCGGACACCCGGTCCGCGCCCCCGCCGCTCTCGCCGGACGCCTTCTGGCTCCTCCGACGCGTCGACCACGCCCTCCACCGGAACCCGGCGCAAGCCGGCGACGCACCCCGCGTCGCCCTGGCCGTGGCGGTCGACCCGCTCGCGACCGAGCTGAGGGAAAACGCGACCACAATCGCCCGCTACCTCGGGCTAGCCGAACTGCGCGTGATCGACCGCTCCGAGGAGGCACGCCCCCACGGAAGGATCACCGGCCGCACTCGCACGGGGGCAGGTTGGTGGGTGAGCATCCCCGGACTCTCCCGGTCGACCCGGCCCGTGAAGCACCGACCCGCGCACGCGCCATCCCGAAGGATCCCGCTCCCCGTTGTGTCGGACTCCGAGCTGGGCGAGGTCGACTACGCCGACGATGCCGTCGTCGCTCAGGGTGAAGCCGTCCGTAACCTCGGCCAGGAGCTGGACGGCCTCCTCGCCGCCCCGTTGCTCGGGCCGTCCAAGGTCGCGATCGCCTGGGATGCCGGACTGCGGTCGGTCCAGCAGTTCAGCGACGCTCCGTTCGACACCCTCGTGGCGATCCCCGGCTTCGGCAGGTCCGTCGCATCCACGCTGTACTCCAAGCTGGGAAAGCCCGTCCCCCGCCCGCCCCCGTTCGCACGCACCCACTCGCGGCTCCCGAGGACAACGTCCTCGGAAAGGACCGCGACGACGTCGGCGGCGGCTCCTCCTATGCCTGCCGCGGACGAGCGGTACGCACCGCCCGCCCCGGCCCGGGTGGAAAGGCGTGCGATCATCGTGGCACCGCCCGTCGTCCCCGCTCGGACCGAGCCTACGTGGGTGCCCGCGCTCGTGCCCCCTGCGGCGATTGTGGCGGTACCGATCCCTGAGCAGCGCCCGACCCCCAGGATCGAACCGGAAAGCCCAGGAATCGAGCCTATCGCGCCGTCGAACGAGACGCTCGGACCGGCGGTGGCGGTTCCGGCCCCCGACTCTTCGGCCGCGCCCACGACGGACGCGCCCGCGCCCGGTCAGATTCCTGGTGACGTTGCTCCCTCGGCGGAACCACCCACGACAGCTCCCGCCCCCTCAACACCCCCGGCAGAAACACCGGCGCCGGAGGCAGCCCCTCCCGAGGACATCATTCCCGAGCAGATTCGGGCGGAGGCCGTTCTCCCCGCGGCCGCGCCCGTCGTGCCCGGTTCCGAGGCCGCGATCGAGAGCGGAGATACCACCGTAGAATCCGCCCCACCGGCTGAGGTGGCCGACGAGCCGGAGGATGCCGCTTCCGTGCCCAACGTTTCGCTCGCACCCGAAGAGGCGATCGTAGCGCCAGGGCCGGCCGTGGTCGAGCCCGAACCAGTGGCGGCGGCCATGACCGCCCCGGAACCTGAGTCACCGGTCGACGGTGGAGACATCGACGCTTCGCTCGCACCCGAAGAGACGATCGTAGCGCCAGGGCCGACCGTGGTCGAGCCCGCGCCAGCGGCAGCTGCCATGACCGCCCCGGAACCCGAGTCACCGGTCGACGGTGGAGACATCGACGCTTCGCTCGCACCTGAAGAGACGATCGCGGCGCCAGGGCCGGCCGTAGTCGAGCCCGCGCCACTGGCAGCTGCCACGACCTTCCCGGAACCCGAGTCACCGGTCGACCGCGGCGATACCGAAGCTGAGACGGCGCCGCCGGATCTCGGTACGGCGGCCGCGGAGGAGGTCCCCAGCGCCCCGACGTTCGAGCCCCAGGCGCCGGAACCCGTGCCGCCCACCCCCATCGCTGAGCCACCCGCCGTGGAAGCTCCTCCTGCTCCAGTACCGGAACCTGTACCGCCGCCCACGGGACTCGAGGTCGACCTCTCAGAGTCGCTTCTCCCGGCCCTGCAACCGTTCCTCGAGGAAACCGGGGCGGGTCACCACGGCATGGCGATCGTCCGGGAGATGCCGGAGCGGATCAGGGCCCATGTCGGGCCGAGACCGGTGGTCGTCTACTGGCTCACGAACCTCGTCCGCGATCGGACGATCAAGCCGAACGACCTCAGCGCTGTCGCGGAGCGATTCACCCGAGCACTGGACACCGAGAGCGTGACCGCGATCTTCTTCGAAGGGGTCGAGTACCTGGTCCGCATCCACGGGATCGACCGGATCGTCGAACTCCTCCAGAACCTCGACGCCAGTCTCAGGGCCCACGAAGCGCGAGGGTGGCTCCACCTGTCGCCCAACCTGATCCCCGAGTCGGATGTGGGACGGATCCTTTCCGGACTGGGACAAACGCGCCCCGTTCCGGCGGACTCGGGCGCACCCGGCGCCGCTGGGTGAGGGCACGGGCCGGCGGAGGGTCTGCCGGAGAAGGCTTATCTCGGTCTACGGATGGGTTCGACCGGTACCGATGCGGGAAGAGCGTGCGATCCGGTTCGGGCGACGGATCACCCGCTTCGCTCTCGCCGCGTGTGTCGCGCTGCTCCTTCTCCTCCCCGCGTCCACGATCGCGGACCACGTCGGACTCTCGGGGACCCCCAAGTCGGTCTCCGTGACCCCGGCCGCCTCCGCCGGACCGTTCTCGGCGGAACTCCTCTGGAACGGCGCGAACGCCACGTCCGCGAACTCCGCCTCGTCCGCGTTCACGTTCACCTCCGGAGAGACCGCGAACGCCACGTTCCATTTCGCCGGGACGTCCCTTCTCGTCCCGCCCCCGGCCATCACGAACGCGAGCCTCACGCTCACGTTCTTTGGACTCGCCCTGACGACGAACACCGACCCGTTCCACGTGATCGCGGGCGGCGAGCAGGCGAGGATCAACTGGTCGTTCGGCCCGCTGATCCAGCTCACCGAGGGAGTCTACCAGATGAGCGCGAAGATCACGAACGCGTCCGGGGGGAGCGCTTGGAGCGAGACGTTCTACATCGACGTGAAGGCGCCCTACTCCCTCGAGTCCGGCCTCGTCGTCTTCCTGATCATCCTGTCGCTGGCCGAGATTTACTGGATCGCCGCCTCGATCCGGGGGGCTCGGGGGAGGAAACCCAAGCTCGCTAAGGTCAACATGCGCAAGGCAGGAGGCGACCCCAACGTGGCCGCCCCTTCTACCCCGATGACCGAGTGGTCCGCCCCCGGTGAGACTCCCCCTTCGACCGGTCCTGCAACGCCGCCGACGGAACCGCCGGCTGGGGGAGCGCCGTGAGCGACACGACCAGCGCCGGGGGCTCGGGGGCGGTGCTCCTGATCGCGGTAGTCATCCTCCTTCAACAGCTCGGGTACGTTCCGCTCACCGACTTCCTGACGAGCATCGTGCTCCTTCTGGTGGCGGGCATCGCCGGCGGGATCGTGTTCGGCCTCATCGCCTGGGCTGTCGGCCGCAAGCACCACTGAGCGCGAGCTCCTTGCGGTAGGACCGCCTCCACGCGAACCCCGCGCTGGGTCGGCGTCGCGTTCCGGGCCGCCTAACCTCCGGCCAGACCAGCCGCGCCCACCGGGGGCTTCTCCGGTTCGGGAGCGTACGCGCGACGCAGCCGGAAGAAGAAGACCAGGACGAGCGCGAGTAGCGGGAGCGTGACCGGGATCGGGAGCGTGACGAGAAGGCGGAAGATGGCCAGGAAGAGCACGAACCCGAACGCGAGGTCGACAAGAAGGCGCTCGTTGCCGCTCGTGCCGATCCCGCGACGCACGACCTCGAGCAGGACGGCAAAGACCGCCACCTCGACCACGATCAGGGCGGACGGAGGGATTCGGGTCGACGTGAACCCGTACTCGAAGAAGAAGGCGATCGGGAAGAACGCGAACCCGATCGCGCCGACCTGCCAACCCCGCAGGGTAGGCCGAGGGTTCCGCGGGGCCCAGAGGCGGGCCGGCGCCCGGTACGCCGCCACCACCAGGACGGCGATAGCGATCGACGCACCGCACAGCAACGGCCAACCCATCCAGAAGTGGAACTCTGCGGCGACCAGGACGGTCTCGGTAAGGGTGGCGCCGGCCAGCGCGACGAGCGCCAGGATGATCCCGCGACGACCCAGCAGGGAACGCCCTCGGGTCGCGGGGAGCGCTAGGCTGAGAAGGAGGATGGGCAGGCCCACCGAGAAGATCACGTGGTACGCAAGGACGCCGGTCGACCAGACCCAGTTGACGCCCGCGTACCGGCCGAACCAACCGAGCACGCCCTCGGCCCCGTGGTTCGACGTGAACAGGGTGTTGTCGCCCAGGCCCTCTTCCGTGATCCCGTACGCGAGGCCCAGGAGGAAGACCGTCCCCCATCCCTTCTTCCATCGGATCACCGCTTCCCGGACCAGCAGCGCGCCCGCCGTGTACTGACCGACGTTGATCGCGATCTGGAGGAAGAAGAACAGAGGGCTGGTCGCGAGCGTCAGGAACGAGCTGGACGACGCGAGGTACTCGGGGATCCCGGGGGTGAGCAAGGCGAAGCAGAAGATCGGGTGGGACCGGAGCGTCACGAGCCATCGGGGTCGACCCGGGGGCGACGCCGCTGCCGGCGGGGACGGCGCCTTCGCCGCTTTGGCGGGCCCGATCGGGAGCGACCCCACGACCGACCGATGCCCGGTAGGTCTACTTCAACATGGTTCCCGGCTGCAAACCTGTCGGGGGACATCCCCCGCCGATTCCGGAACCATACCGGTCACCGCTCCTTCGAGCGGCTTACACGCGGGTTCGAGACCTCGGCCTTAGCGCCGGCTTGGCTCGCGCGGACCGCGGATATCCGACCAGACGGACGCGGGCGACGTGCTCGGCGAACCCCAGCGGCGGGTGCACCGGCGGGGAACAAAACTCTCTTCCGCGGCCTGCTCTGCGAGACGAAGGCTGAGGCGGACGCATGCGGAGGAGAGAAGAGCCGGGGGGGACGCAGACGACGAACGGCCCGACCTCCTTGGGCTCGACCCGCGAGGTCGTCCTCCGGGTCGAGAAGCTGGGATACGCGTACTCTCCCGGACGGTTTGCGATCCGGAACCTGGACTTCGAGGTCGGTCGCGGTGAGGTCTTCGGCCTGCTCGGGCGAAACGGCGCAGGCAAGACGACGACCGTCCGGGTCCTGACGACGCTCCTTCCTCCGACCGAAGGGACCGCCTACCTTTTCGGTAAGGATCTGAGGCGGTGCGGCCGCGCCGAGCGGGCCCGCCTCGGCGTGGTGCTGCAGGCAGAGAGCCTGGATTTCGTCTCGGTCGAACGGAACCTGACGCTCTACGCCTTCCTCTGGGGAGTGCCGAGGGAGGTCGCGAAGAGCCGCGCCGAGGAGATGCTCGCGCTGTTCGAGCTCGAACCGGTTCGCTCGCGCAAGCCGTGGGGCCTCTCCGGGGGAGAACGGCGCCGGTTCCAGGTCGCCCGGGAGCTGATGCACGACATGGAGCTCCTGTTCCTCGACGAGCCGACCGTTGGCCTGGACGCGCTCACCCGCAAGAGGATCCTCGAGTACCTCGCGCGTCGCGCCCGCCAGGGGCTCTCGATCATCTTCACGACGCACATCCTCCAGGAGGCCGACCAGCTTTGCCACAGGATCGGGGTCCTCCAGAACGGCAGGCTGAGGGCCCACGGCCCGCCCGCCGAGATCAAGCGACGCTATCGGGGAGCCCGGACGGTGGAGGCCGAGTTCGAGCGGCCGCTCACCGACCCGGAGCAGGCCGACCTGCTCGCGGTCTTGACCCGCGAGGGCCGAGGGTTCGTCCCCACGGCCGTGGACGCGAGCGCCATCGTGTTCCGCGCCGACAACGCGGAGGACCTGGTCGCCCAGCTCTCGCGGTGGGGCCATTCCCGGGACCTCGAGGTGGCGCGGATCTCCGTCCGCGAGGCCACGCTCGAAGAGGCGTTCGTGAACTTGGTCACGGACGACCCGCTCGCGAATCCCGACGGGAGCGCGGAGCTTTCGTGAAGACCCCTCCCGTGATCCGCCTGGTCGTCCGCAACTTCGTCGCGAACCTGGACCCAATCACCCTCCTCGTGATGTTCGGACAGCCGGCGTTCCTCATCGTCATCCTGGGGACGATGTTCAACCAGCTGATCCCGACGGTCGGCGCGTCGGGGTCGTACATCTCGTTCCTCGTCCCTGGCATGATCGCCTCCCAAATGATCACGGGTGCGGTCCTCGCGGGCCGCGTCTTCTGGCTCGACCGCCGGTGGGCGATGGTCGAGCAGATCTTCTCCGGACCGTACCTTCGGGCGGAGTATCTCGCCGCCCTGCTCCTGACCGCGCTCCTGTTCTCGCTCGTCGGGGTCGGGATCATGGTGCTGGTCGCCCTTCCGCTCGTAGGGATTCCGGGTCTCTCCCTGGTCGAACTCGCCGTGATCCTCGGGACGATCGCGCTGGGCAGCCTTTTCTTTGGCGGCCTGCTGATCGCGATCGGGGGCCGCATCCGCTCCGCGAACCTCTACTTCACGATCCAGTCGCTGCTCCAGTACTTCCTGATCTTCATCTCGACGGTCTACTACCCGGTCTCGTCGAAGACCCCCGAGGTCCTCAGGGTCATCGTCTACGCGAACCCCCTCACGTACGCCGCGAATACCGTACGGGATGCGTTCACCCACACGTTCGGTCCGGGGGACCTCGTCGCCGGCGCGGTCCTCGCGAGCCTGGCCACCGTCGCCTTCGCGCTGGCGGTGGCGTCGTTCCGCAAGCTCGAACTCGGGCCGGTCCAGTAGGCCGGGGGCGCGGTCGCGAAGCCGCCCTCCCGACGGGCCACCGGGCCCTAGGCCCGAGCGTGACGGTCTCGCGGCCGGCCGCCGCCGCCGGGGGGAGTGGGAGTCCGGTGGATCCCCCAGTAGAGGAGCGCGACGGCCAACGCGAGAACGATCCCGAACAGGACACCGGCACTCGTCAGGCCGATCTGCTCGGACGCCTCGGCCACGCCGATCGTAGGGACCGCGAGCGCTAGGTATCCGGCGAGGTAGAAGCCGGCGAGCATCTCCCCCCGCGCGTCCTCGGAAGCGACCCGGTCCACGAGCGTGACGCTGCCCATGAACGTGAGGCCTACCGAGGCGCCCAGCGCCGCCGTCACGACCACGACCAGCTCCCAGGCGGTCAACGGAAGGATCAGCACGAGGGCCACGAGGGTGCCGATCATGAGGGGGAATCCGACCAGCAGGGCCCGACGGTCGCGGATCTGGGAGGTCCCGAGCTGCGCGATCGCCGCCGTCCCGAACATCAGCGCGACGATCGCTGCGGCCGCGAGGGGGCTCGAGATGCGGAGCCCGCCGCGGACGTACGACGGGATGAGCGCAGCGAACAGGCCGTAGATCGAATAGCACGCGGCGATCCCACCGACCGCGACCCAGAACGGCCGGCGGACCTCGGCGGGAACGGAAACGCGCTGGACGTGGAACCCGTGCCTCGAGCCGATCTCGGGCGCGGTCTCGGGCGTCGCGGCGATCGCCAGAACGCCGATCAAGCTCGCGACGACCGGAAGCAGGTAGACGAGCCGCGTCGGGTCCGGAGCGTACTCGACCAGGAAGCCGCTGAGCGTCGCCCCCACGGCGAACCCGCCGAAGTTCGCGGCCACCGCGACTCGCGCGACGTGATGCTGGTCGCGGTACGGCTCCAGGTCGCTCATCGCGGCGGTGGCGACGCTCGTCGTGGCCCCGACCGCAAAGCCGGCGATGAACCGGGCGAGCGCCAGCCAGAGCACCCCCGAAGCGGACTCAAAGACGATGGCGGCGAGTATGGTGAAGGCCATGCCCACGTAGAGGAGGTTCTTGCGGCCCAGCTGCTCGGCATGGGGAGCGAGGAAGAAGAGCGTCAGGAAGACGCCCGGGGTGTACGCCGCGAAGGCCAGTCCCAGCACCCCCGCGGAGAAATGGAGTCGCTCCTCGTAGAGCGGGTAGAGCGGGGTGGGGATCGCCGCCGCGAACGACGTGGCGGCGAGCGCGTACGCGGTCCAGCGAAACGCTCCCCGGGGTCCGTGGATCATCAGGCGTCGTATCCCGGGCGGGCTCGACGGTACGGGCGAGCCGGTCACGGCGGCTCACCCCGTGGGGAGCCGGAATGCGGTAGCCCCGCCGCGCGAGTGCCCCTGCCGGACCGGCGGACGGGTCCTCCCGTCCGGAAAGTCACGCGGAGCCGCAACACCGCTCGGCCCCCCACGGCTACCGGATCCTCGCGGACCGCAGCTCCGGCGGGAGGGGCGGGTACTTCATTCGGAGCTTCTCGAGAGCGTCCACGATCCGTTCCGAAACGATCAGGTCTCGGTACCACTTCCGGTCCGACGGGACCACGTACCAGGGCGCCCACGACGTGCTCGTGTTCGAGAGGGCGTCCTCGTACGCCCGGGTGTACGCGGTCCACCTCCGACGCTCCCGTACGTCCGACTCGCGGAACTTCCAGTGCTTCGTCGGGTCGTCGAGGCGCGCTTCGAGCCGCTTCTTCTGCTCGTCGCGGCTGATGTGCAGGAAGAACTTGAGGATGGTCGTCCCCTCCCCGGCAAGCGTCCGCTCGAACCCGTTGATCTCCCGGTACCGTCGCTCCCAGACCGGCTTCGTGATGAGGCCGTGGACCCGGGGGTACAGGACGTCCTCGTAGTGGCTCCGGTTGAAGAGGACCATCTCGCCTCGGGCGGGGATCTGCTCGTGGACCCGCCAGAGGAAGTCGTGCTCGGCCTCGTGGGCCGAGGGCGCCTTGAAGGACGCCACGCGCACGCCCTGCGGATTCACGCCCTGGAAGACCCGGCGGATCGTCCCGTCCTTTCCGGCCGAGTCCATCCCCTGAAGGACGACCAGGATCGAATGCGCGTGGCCCGCGTAGAGGAGCTCCTGCAGTCTCTCGAGCCGAGCCGTCAGGCGCTCCAGCTCCTTTCGGCCGTCGTCCTTGACTCCCTCGAACCCCGAGGTGTCGGCCGGGTCCGTGCGGTCGAGCCGGAGCCGGACCCCAGGCCGGACGAGGTGCTTCAACACGGATGAACCGCAGTCCCTCCAACCTGCGCTATCGGGTCAGTACCCTTCCGTACGACGGAGACGGATAAATCGAGAGGGGCCACGTTGCCTCCGGGCGGCCGCTCAAGGGCAGACGCGGTCCCCGAGTCGCCCTCACGAGAACGGCCCCCGTGGTCCGGCGTCCGGCTTTGTCGGGAGCCAGGGCGTGCTCACAGGAACCCGGCGGCCGGCACGATCCGCCCGACCGTCCTTCGGGCCGAGTTCGCTGCGGCGAGGATCAGGACGTTCCCGATCACGTTCAGCAGCGGGAAGATGAGCTGGACCGCGCCGGTCTTGAAGAGTCCTTCCTGGTATCGCGTTCCGAGCCGCCATATTCCGATCAAGAGGCCAATGTACCCGACCAGGACGAAGATCCCCACGGCGAGGATCAGGACGACAAGGCCCAACAGTCCCCCGAGGTTGATGCACGAGCTCGGGATCGGGTTCCCGGCTCCGGCGCATACTCCCGCCTGGTACACTACGCTAAGGATCGCCAGGGCCAGCAGGAAGAGGATCGTCAACGCCACCAGCGCCACCAGCACGAGCGTCGCGGGGGACGAGAATCGCGCGTCGTGGGGAGCAAGCGTCCGAAACGCCTGACGGTAGAGCCAGAGCTCGAGCCCCGAGAACAGGAGACCCACGCCGGCCAGGCCGAACGTGAGGTAGAGGCCGTTCAGATTCAGGGAAAGGGTGGTGCCGGACCCGACGGTGGTGACGCTGGCGTACGAGACGATCGACGTGGCGAACAGCTCCACAAGCCCGATCACGCTGCCGACCAGCCCGAGAATCGCCGCAAGGCTGACGCTCGAGAGTGCTCTCAGCTCGGTCGCGGACGAGGGGGCCGGCGCGCTCGGGCCGGAGCCCGGGAAGCCATAGGGTTGGTACGCCGGCGCGCGTGGCTGCCAGCTCGGCGGAGGGGCTCCCGGCGAGCTAGGGGCGAAGGGGCTTCCACCGACCGGGGCCCCGCACGTCGCGCAGAAAGCACCGCCGGCCACCACGGGGCTTCCGCACCGATCGCAGAAGTTTGTGGCCATCTACGGCGGCAACGGGCGTTGGCCCATTAACGCGTCGGTCCGCTTCGGAGGAAGGCCCTGCCCGCCTGAGGTCCCTCCGGGGCGCTGAGCCTAACCCTTTCCCGCCTGCGTTCGAGCCCCCCGCGCCCGCGCCTCGACCGCGAGGATGATATTCCCCCCACCCACTCGAAGTCTGCGTGTCCTCGGATCTCCTGGCAGTCGACGGGGTTTGGAAGAGGTACGGAGACCACGACGCCCTGCGCGACGTTCGGTTCTCCCTCCGAAGCGGGGAAGCGGTCGGCTACCTTGGCCCGAACGGCGCTGGGAAGACGACCACCCTGAAGCTCCTCGCCGGACTCTCTCGTCCCACGCGGGGCTCGGTTCGGGTCCAGGGTCTTGACCCGGTCCGGGACCGGACCCGGGCTCTTCGACACCTCGGGGCGCTCGTCGAGACGCCGGGGATTCCCCCGTACCTCACCGGGGCCGACCTCCTCGAGTACGTGGCCTGCGTCAAGGGAGTTCCGGCCGGGGACCGAAGAGCCGCCGCCCGTCACGCTGCGGAGATGATGAACGTCGCCGATCTGCTCAGCCGTCCGTTCGGCAGCCTCTCCACAGGTCTGGCGCGGCGGATGCTCCTGGGCGCTGCCCTAGTCGGGGAC
This sequence comes from Thermoplasmata archaeon, assembly GCA_035297125.1. Lineage (GTDB taxonomy): Archaea > Thermoplasmatota > Thermoplasmata > Lutacidiplasmatales > UBA184 > Lutacidiplasma. The sequence goes on along the minus strand of DATGZQ010000099.1, from coordinate 27,323 downwards.
CCCGAGGTCCTTCTCCTCGACGAGCCGACCCTCGGCCTCGATCCGGCAGCCCGACACGACCTGAGGGGTGTGCTCCGGGGTCTGTCTCGGAACGGGCTGACGCTGCTGCTTTCGACACACCTTCTCGAAGACGTGCAGGAGGTCTGCGGCCGCGTGCTCTTCCTGAAGAACGGGGCGTTGGTCGGAGACGAGCCCGTGAACCTCGATCCCGACTCGGGGCTCGGCGGCACTCGAAGGGTCGTGCGGCTGCGCTTCGGATCGGACGTCTCCGTGGAATCCGTCGCTCGCGCAGCCGGGTCCGCGTTCGGGGTCACTCTGGACAGCCCCCGTCAGGCGACCGTGCGGTTCTCGGGAGGCGACGCGGAGCAGGGGAGGCTGCTGGCAGAAGTGGTTCGGGCCGGCCTTCCGCTCGTCAGCGCCTCGACGCCCGAGCCGGACCTCGCGCGACGGTACTTGGAGCGGGTGGGCCGGGAGGATCCCACATGAGCGGCCAGGTCGCGGCGTTCGCTCACAACGCCCGTTGGGAGGTCACCCGCTTGAGGCGTTCCCGTCGGATCTGGTTGCTCCTGATCCCCGTGGTCGCGGGGCCGATCGGCAGCGGGATTGCGGACCTCTATCTCCGCGTTCCCTCCTCCGGGACCGCCGAGGTCCTTGGGTTCCTGATCACCGCCGGGCTCGCGGCGCTGATCGTCCTCGACCTGACCGCGCTCGCGGTCGGGGAGGATCTCGCCCTTCGAACTCACTACCTGACGCTGGCGCTTCCGCAGCCCCGGGCCAGCGCCCTCGCCGGCCGCTTGGGGGTCGTGGCCGGCGGCAGTCTCGCGGTCTACTGCGCCGGCGCGATTGGGGTAGCCTGGCTCGCGACCGCCCTCGTCTCCACCTCGGCGAACGCCCCGACACCGATCCTCGTGCCGGCCCATCTTGCTGTCGGAATGCTGGGGCTGCTGGTATTCCTCGGTGGGGTCACGGCTGCCGCCGGGATCGTCACCCGAAGCGCCTCGCAGGCCCTCGTGGCGGGAATCCTTGCCGGAGTCGTGGCGGCGGGCGTCGGAAGCCTGTTCCTGATCCAGGGCCACCTGACGTGGCTGTTTCCTGAAGCGCTGGCGGCCGCTGGGCTGGTCGGCTTCGGCTGGTGCCTTGTCCAGTACGGTCGTATCGAAGTCTGACCGCGTCCGCCGGCGAACGCTGATCCGGCGTCGGGGCCAGCCCCGCGATAGGGCCGTGGGTCGGTGCGCCCCTCAACTCGAGCTAAGGGAGAGTATAGCCCTCCACCGCGGCTGAACTCCGGCTGAGGAGTGAGGTGGGGAAGATGGCCGTCACAGTCATACAGGAGACCCATGAGGGGACGACCGCGAGGACCCCCAAGCCGCCGGCGGAAGGGATTCGAGCAATCGTCGGAGACGCTGCGGCGGTAGGTCACGACGTGGCAAAGGCCAACGCCGACGGGGCCGAGGCAATCGTGGACGCCGCCCGGATCTCTGCTTCCCCGATAGGAGGAACCCAGCATGGAACGGCCGGCCCGGAGGGGGGCGGCACCGGGCTGGAGCCGAATCTCACGTCGGAGCACAAAGCCAAGCAGCTCGCCGAGCAAGAGCGCCTTGCCGGGGCCGGCGTCGTGCCGGTCGACGGCCGGCCGCCCGAGCGGTAGGGCACCCGCACACCGATGGGCCCAACCTATTGGCCGCATACTCTGCCGAAGCGACTCCCGAGCCGAATCTGAGGGAGCGCTCGGTCCGTTGTGCGCCCATCGACCGGAACCACCTGCCAACCGCCCCGACAGAGCGCTGGATCGAGGACGAGCCGATCGGGGGAGCCTCGGGACGAACGCGACTGGCCGGGGCGTCGGGCGGGCGGAGCCTCTATGATCGCACCGTCAGGAAAGCCGGGCTCTACGAAGGTGACGTACCTAGGCCACGCGAGCTTCCTCTTCGAGCACGGAGGAGGGACGATAGTCGCAGACCCGGTGTTCTCCGACCGGATCGGGGGGATGTTCACGCGGAGGACCGTCCCCTCACGGTTCCGGCCAGAGGACCTCGCCGGGGTCGTAGGCGTCCTGATCTCCCATGGTCACCACGACCACCTCGACTATCGCTCGCTCAAACGGGTGACCCGAAGCAACCCTATCTTGGTCCCGTGGGGGATCTCGGGATCGCTGCGACTGCGGGGTTTCACGGACGTCCGTGTCATCCGGCCCTGGGAAGAGATGGTCCTCGGCGGATGGCGCGTCACGGCCGTTCCTTCTCGCCATTTCGGCGGACGCCTGCCGCTCGTGTACACGTCGGGCCACCTCGGCTACGTTCTCTCCGGCGTGAGCTCCATCTACTTCGCCGGCGACACCGGGTTGAACGAGGAAATGTTCCGAGCGATCGGTCAGAAGTTCCGTCTTGCGCTGGCGATCCTCCGCGGTGGACGCCCTAGAATGGCAAGTGGGGGGATGTTCTCGGCTGTAAAACACAAGGGGGCAGGGCCTCTCCAAACCCAGCGACACCCATCCGGCGGAAAAAGGAGGGGCCCCTCATGCCCAATGAAGGCGCTCGTGATCGCCGACTGCTCCTCGTGACCGACCGTCCGGAACGGCACGCTAGTGCTCAGTCGCCAAGGACAGGATGCAGACCAAGAGTGGGGGGCCAGCGTGTTCCCCTACGACACGACTGTGTTCGATCCGTTGGACGGAGTTGTGGCGGTCCCGACGCTCACTTGGCACGCGAGAGGGGGTGGTCCTGTCCCTCCTGAACTTCGACGGGCGCCGGCTCGCACTAGGCGCGGAATCCTCGAACCGTTTCGTAGTGGAGCATCAACTCCCCGTCTTCCATGGTCGCCGACGAGAGAAGCTTGAGGGTCGCTTGCGTTTTCATCGGGCCCCAGTACCGGGGCCCCTTCCCGTAGACCACGGGCTGCACGACGAGCCAGTAGTCGTCCGCGAGTCCCCGCCGGAGGAATTCGAGGATCAGTCGCGGGCCCCCCTCCGCGATGATGTTCCCGCCCTTCTCGCGCTTCACCTTCGCAACGATCTTGGAAAGGTCGCCTTTCATTATCCGGGAGTTCTCCCATCCCGGGGACTTCAAGCGGTTCGACAGACAGACCTTGTCGACGTGGTCTAGCCAACGAGAGTAATCGATCAAGTACTTCGGGTCGCTCGGTTTTCGAGCCTTCTCGGTCCAGACGCGTCGATGACCTAGGAACGACCTCCGACCCATGATGACGGTAGTGACATCGTCGAACCGATTCAACCACATTTCGCGCCACATTTCGTTGGCCTCTGTCGTCTGCCTGTCGGAACCTGGGTACTTCGGGAACGCTCCGCGGCCGTCCAGGGTCATGTACAGACTGGCGGTGATCTTTCTCGACATCTACGCTCCTCTACGCGCTCGCCTCGGCGAGCTCAGGCCAGCCCTTCTCATGTAGCTTAGCGACGTTGTCCCACATCATCGTGACCGCTTGCTCCATCGCGGGCCCGCCAGTTTGTCTCAGTCTTCCTGTCACAGGTACTTCCACCGGACGGTCATTCGGCAGAGAACTTCAGGAACGCCTGGATCGCGCCTCTCGTCGGATACTCCGGCGCGAAGGGCACGGGTGTGACCGGCGTCTCCTCGCGCAGTTCGGTCGTTGACCGAACAGGGTGCTCGCGCGTGAACGAGCACTGAAAGCCGCGCTGCTTCCAGGGGACCTCACGGGGCTAGCGACTGGTGTTCGCTGGGTTTGGAGACGCCTTGCCCCCTAGGTTTTACAAGCGGGGGCATAGTGTCTCCAAACCCTCTTTCTCCAGACCGCCTCGGAAATCACCTTCCCCGGAGCTCGTACCGGCTCCCCTCTCGGTTGAGCTGAACTGCGCGATCTGACCTTGGTGCTCAGGACTATTTCCGGTTCAAATAGCGGCCCTGCCTCCGCCCCCTTGCCATGAACGGGAGTCCCTCGTCCCTCGAGCGTGCTGCCGCCCGCAACCTGGTCAAGAATTACCTCCACGTCGAACCTGACGAGAACGTCATCGTCGAAGCCTGGACCCACACGCTCTCTATGTCGTCGGCGATGGTGGACGAGGTACGCCGGGTGGGCGGGAGTGCGTTCCTAGCGTACGAGAACGACGACGCCTGGTGGCGCGCGGTGGGACGCAAGCAGGCCCGGCCCCTCGGCCGTTTGTCCGACCCCGAATGGGCCGCGATCGCGGCGGCCGACGTCTACGTACAGTTCTGGGGCCCGGCGGACTCGGCCCGGTTGGCGAAGCTCCCCGAGAGGGACTTGGACGACTGGGCCACGGGCTGGTTCGACCGATGGTACAAGCTGGCCAGGTCGACGGGGTTGCGCGGGGGGCGGATGGCCATGGGGTGGGTAACGGACACCCGTGTCCGTCAATGGGGGGTGAGCAAGCAGCGGTGGATGAAGGCCCTCCTGGAGGCCTGCCTCGCCACCCCGGAGGAGATGGCCAAGAACGGCAGGCGCCTTGCCCGCGCCCTCCGCGGGCAGAAGAAGGTCCGGATCACCCACCCCAATGGGACGGACGTCGAAGTGGCCCTAGCCGGTGTGCCTCCTAGGGTCTACGACGGTTACCCGCACCCCAAGGACAACGCCTACAGCGAGTACGATATGATGGCGAACTTCCCCGACGGGAGGCTGCGGATCCCGCTGGACGCCAAGACCGCCGAGGGGAGGATTGTTTCGACCTACCGTACCTACGACGAGACGTGGTTCCCCTGGACGACGTACTCGAACGGCGCGTTCGAGTTCTCTGACGGGAAGCTGACCTCGTTCTCGTTCGAGGAGGGAGAAACTGAGTTCGCCAAGAACTACGCCCGGGGCAAGCCGGGGAAGGACCGTACGGGCTCGCTAACTATCGGACTCAACCCCAAAATCAGGAATGTGCCGTACCTGGAGGACAGGGAGCGCGGCTGCGTCCAGTTGGTCGTGGGCGCAAATGAATTTCTGGGGGGGAAAAACCCCTCGGACTTCAAAGGATCCGTCTGCCTCGCGGGCTCGGAGATCTCCGTAGATGGCACGCCGGTCGTCCGCGCGGGGAAAATCCTGTAGGTCCGCCCTCGGGGGGGAGGGTTCCCTCTCCGTCCCGGAAGTCTCCAGGGCCTGCGGCGCCGGCCGGGGCGGAAGATGGAGAGCTCTATCACGCGCGCAGGGTCCAACGCTTAGCGGCCGACCGTGTTCTCGGTTCAAAAACGACGAGAAGTCGCAGATCTCGAGGGCCGAATGGGTGCACCAGGGCCCCGGCCCTTACCGCCGGATACGCTTTGCAGGGTTTGGAGACGCCATGCTCCCGGCTGTAAAACACAATGACATAATCAATAAATAGATGTTAAACTTCTGTAAAACAGATGGATAACGCCCGTGCCCCGGCCGGCGCGACCCGTTTCTTGGGAGTTCGGCTCACCGAAGGAGAGATCGCTCTCCTCGATCGGTTCTGTGAGGATCACTCGCTCGCGAACCGCTCGGAAGCGGTGCGGGCTCTCGTACACGCGGGCGCCCCGGAGGCTCCGGGGAGCATCGAGATCCCTGCCACAATCAAGAACGAGCTCGAAGAGCTCGTCGAGGACGGCTACGCCCACGACCTGAACGGCCTCCTCGATGCCGTCCTATCGTTGGGGCTGAAGGAACTGGTCCGGACCCACACCGAGCGGTTGCCCGCGATGCGGGAGCACGCGCGCGCCGTTCGCGACCGTCGTGCGGGTCGTCGTCGGGCGGACCGCGAGGGTCGGGGGCTCCTCGAGCGCTAGCTCCCGAAAAATGGGTTGGGTTGCAAAATGGAACCGATGAGCATCGCCTGGAGCGAACGGAGCGGATTTATTTGCCGACTGTGTCGACAGGACGCGAAGCATAATGAAGTGCTCCACATTTCGTTCTGTCCCGTCCACGGCCTCAGCTCTCCGCTGGACGAGCTAGCTGGTCGACCGGAGGCGAGAGTATCCCGCGTCTCTATACCCGCACGGGCGATCATGGAACGACCGGTCTCGCCGGCGGTGCGCGCGTAGACAAGGACTCGCTGCGCATACGCGCCTACGGCGCGTTCGACGAGCTGGGGGCGTGCCTCGGGCTCGCGGCCTCGCTCCTCCCTGAGGAGTGCCGCGAGGTCCGCGACGAGGTCCGCCGGCTCGAGCACGAGCTGTTCGTCGCCCAATCGGAGCTCGCGACCGCGCCCGGAGGAGCCGGCCCGAAGCATCGGATCACGCGGCGCCACGTCGAACGACTGGAGCATGACATCGACAGGTTCGACGCCTTGCACCCGCCGCTCTCGACGTTCGTTCTCGCGACCGGAGCTACCTCCGCCGCGGCGCTCCACGTCGCCCGGACCGTGGCCCGCCGGGCGGAACGGGAGCTCGTTACTCTGAATCGGGCAGAGCCGCAGCCCGAGGAACTCCTCGCCTGGGCGAACCGCCTCGGCGATCTTCTGTTCGCCCTCGCGCTCGCGACCAACCACCTGCTCGGGGTCAAGGAGACCCCCCCGGACTACTCTGCGTAGCGATCGTCGAAGGGAGGACCGATGGAGGTAGGAGTGGTCGGGAAGCCGAACGTCGGGAAATCGACGTTCTTCAACGCGCTCACTCTGCTCGACGTTCCGATGGCGCCGTACCCGTTCACGACCATCGAGCCCAATCGCGGGATCGCAGCCGTGCGCGCGCCCTGCCCGCACTCCGAGAAGGGCGTGGCCTGCACGCCCGGCAACGCGAAATGCGTGGACGGAACGCGCTGGGTCCCCGTAGCGCTGGTGGACGTTCCGGGCCTCGTTCCCGGGGCACACGAGGGCAAGGGGCTCGGGCACCGGTTCCTCGACGACCTCCGCGCTGCGGACGGGTTCGTTCAGGTCGTCGACCTCTCGGGAGCAACCGACGCCGAGGGGCGGACGGTCGCTCCCGGTAGCCACGATCCGTCGTCCGAGGTCGGATGGCTCGAGGAGGAGCTGGTCGCCTGGGTGGCGGAGATCCTCGGACGCGAGTTCGAGCGTCAGGCCCGAAGCGTCGAGCTGGACGGCCTCAAGACGGAGGATTTCCTCGCCGAGCGGCTGACCGGACTGGCGATCGGGGTGCCCTCGATCCAGGCCGCGCTCCGAACGAGCCCCGTCGACCGGGCGCATCCCGCCCGCTGGACGGCGGCGGAACGGGCCGAGCTGGCCCGCGAGCTCCTGCGCGCCGCGAAACCGCGGTTGGTCGCGGCGAACAAGTGCGACCGAAGTGCGAAGGAGGCCGCGGGATCGCTCGAGGAAGCCATCGCGCCCATACCGGCCGTCCCCACGGCCGCCGACGCAGAGCTCACGCTCCGTCGGGCGGCCCGCGCGGGACTGGTCGACTATAAGCCGGGGGACGCCACCTTCACCGTCCGCGATCCCGGGAAGCTATCGAAAGGGCAATCGGTCGCGCTCGAGGAGATCCGACGCATCCTCACCACGTGGGGATCGACCGGCGTGCAGCGGGCCCTCGAGGCGATGGTGTTCGAGCGCCTGCAACGGATCGTGGTCTACCCGGTCGAGGACGAGACCCGCTGGACCGACAGTCGGGGCCGCGTCCTGCCCGACGCGTTCCTAGTCCGCGCCGGAACCCCGGTCCGAGCCGTCGCCTACAAGGTCCACTCCGACCTCGGCGAGCATTTCATCCGGGCGATCGACGGCCGCACCCAACGCGCTCTCGCGGCCGACCATCCGGTCGAACCGAACTCGGTGATCCGGATCGTGGCACGTAAGTGAGCCGCCGGCCCCGGTTCACCCGGGGGCCGCCGCCTCGATGAGCCCGGCACCCTTCGGCTCGGCCCGGACAGCGAACGGCAGCGCGCCCGCTCGGGCCAACCTCCGAACGAGCTCCCCTTCCTGCCCCGCGATCGGCAGCGCCACGATCGAGCCGCCGGCCCCCGCGCCGGTGACCTTGGCCGCCTCGGCGGCGGGAGCGGCGGCGGTGATCAGCTCTTCGAGGCGAGGATGGGAGACGCCGACACGGCGGAGAAGCTCCTGGTTCCGCCGAAGGAGCTCCCCCGTCTCGCGACGGTCGCCACGTCCTACCGAGGCGATGCCCGCCGTCGCGACCTCGGCGAACTCCTCCAGCAGGGACGGCCCGTCGGGCTGGGCGAGACGTTCGCCCACGGCGCGAACCGCGGTGGCCGTGGAGCGGGGAACGCCGCTGTACGCGACGACCCAGACCCATCGGGGGTCCTCGACGCGTCGTACCTCCCAACGACGCTCGCCCGCGCTCACCGACCAGAGCGGGTCTCCGGGCCCGCCGTTCAGCGCGATGTATCCGCCGGCCACGCTCGCCGCCGTGTCGCCCGGGCTCCCGACGCCCTGAGCGGCCCGTTCGATCTCGAACGCGCGGCGGGCCAGACCAGCCCGGTCGATTCCCCCGGTCCCCGCGGCGAGCGCCGCACCCAGGGCGGCGACGAACGCCCCGGAGGAGCCTAGGCCCGCTGCCCGGGGGATTCGGGTGACCGAACGGACGTCGACGGCGGGCCCGCCCTTCCAGGAGAGGTCGAGGGCGGCCTGGAAGTACGGGTTGGACCGGGGGGCGTCGGGGTCGGAGTTGAGGGAGGACCGGGCGCCCGATCGGACGAACACCTGGGTCGAAAGATCGATCGCGAGCACGAGCTCCGGGCACCCGTGGACCACCGCGTGCTCCCCGAACAGGATGCACTTCCCGGGGGCGCGTGCCGAGAGTGGCAGACCTCGAGCGGGGATCCCGTCGGGGTCGGTCACTTCGGCTCCTCCGGGGATTGACGGACGCGCTTTCCGCGCGCGGTCGGGACCACCCGGCGACGTGCCCCTCGGAGCGGGGACGGACCGGGTAGCCCCCGGAGGCGGTCGAGCGTGACGGCCAGGGCCGCGACCTCGCTGTGGGGCTGGTGCCCGATGGCCACGTTGTAGGTCGCGAGCGTGTAGAGGTCGGGGGGTACCTTCGCCCCCCCGACGACGAGAAGGATGTGGCGCGCCCGCCGCAGTTTCGGGAGGAGCGGCTCGAGCGCGAGCCCGTACATCGTCAGATGGACGACGGGGCCGGGATGCGCGCGGATGACCGCTTTCCAGTCGTAGGTCGGGACGACCTCGAACGCGCCCCCCCAGTCCCTGACGACCTTCCCGAGGCGGTCGCGGATCGCCTCGTCCGGCGGGTGCAGGTAGAGGCGTTCCGCGCCCAGGGCCCGGGCGGCCAGCCCCAAGTGCGTCGTGAGACGCGGGTCGCGGCCCGGCCGGTGGCCGATCCGCAGCACCGAGACTTCGGGCAGCGGCCTACGTGCCTTCGATTTCCGCCCGGAACCGCTCGATCCGGTGGCCACGGTACTCCAGCTTCTCCGAGCGCTTGACGAGACCCTTCAGCCGGGTCGGGCTCATCCCGAGCTCCTCGGCGACGTCCGAGAAAAAGCGGCCTTCCGTCCCGACCGCCTGGTAGATCTTCTCCTCGAGCTTCGCGTAGTCCTTCGCGCCCATGGTCGCGATCGCGAGCACCTCGGAGATCTCGGCGAGCGGGCTGGTCGTGCTCATGTTGATGGTCGAGTAGTAGAAGTGGTAGCCCTTGTCAGGCTGCTTCCGCCCCTCCCGGGCGACCCAGCGGGTGTCGATCAGCCGGAGTTTCTCGAAGAAGGCGAGCGCGGCCTTGCCGTCCTTCCCGAACTCGCGCTCGATGTCCGCGAGCGTCAGCCAGTCCTCGCCGAGACGCTGAACGAGCTTGAGCTTCATCGGCGTGTCCACTGCGCGAAGGATCGGGACGAGGTCGCTCACGTCGTTGACAACCTTGATGCGGTGGATCGTCGCGGCCATCGAACCTCACTCCGGGCGGGCCGGGGCACGCGACGCGGCCATAAGTTTCCGGCGGTAGGCGCCGTAGCGGTCGCTGGAGTCGTATCGCGCGGGATGCGGAGTGCGCGTCGGCGCGCGGCAGGAGGGACAGGCGTCGCGGAACGTGTAGCGGTCGCACGCCCGGCACACGCGCAGGATCGACTCGGTCATGCGCGCGCGAACGACCCCTCCCCGCCGGAAGCCTTGATCGACTTGAGCGCGGCCTCGGTCGCGCGCTTCATCGTCTCCTCGGCCGTCTTGTACTGAGTCGACTGGACACGGATCCGGTAGCGGGGAGCGCCGACATACTGAACGTCCACGGAGGAGGGGTCCACCTGCTCGGCCGCGAGCAGGGCGTCCCGGACATGGCCGAGGCCGTCCGGGGACCGGTCGAACACCTCGAGCGTCCCGAGGATGGTCACGTGGGGCGGAACGATGTTCTCCCGGGCGACCTTCAGGAACGCGGTCGTCCAGGCCGCCTTCTCGTTCTCCTTCGTGAACCGAGCCGGGTCGGCGGAGGCGACCTCGAACGCGGCGAACAGGGAGCTGTACCGCTCGATCAGGACGGGCCCGAACTGCTCGACGGCCTCGTCCGCGGTCTTGCCGAGCGCTTGGGCGACCGGTTCGATCAGGCGCATGGCGCGCTGTTCGTTCTTCCAGGCCTGGATCTTCTCGCGACGCTGGTGGTCGTTGATCCGCTTGAGGGAAAGGTCGATCTGACTCTTCGAGGTGTCGATCCGCAGGACGCGCGCTACGATCTTCTGGCCCTCGCGGATGTGGTCCCGGATGTACTTGACCCAGCCCGCGGCGACCTCGGAAAGGTGGATGAACGCCTCTCGGTCCGCGTACTCGTCGAGCTTGACGAACGCGCCGAAGTTGCGTATCGACGTGACGGTGCCGACGACGAGCTCGCCTTCTTCGGGGTACTCTGCGCGCAGGGGCATCCGAACGATCGGTCCCCTTCTAGGCCGCTTGCGGGCGTACGAGCTCGCCGCGCAGCTTAGCCTGTCCCCCGGTCGGAGTGGCGAGCGTCGCGCCGCAGACGGAACAGTTCACCGCGGTCGCGGGCCGGCTGAAGATCGTCTGCTCCGTAGAGCAGTCAGGGCACTTGACGACCCAGAAGGGGGACGGAGCGCGCATGGTACGTCTAGTGCTTCTCCACGAGCTCGAGCGATCCCGCGCGGAAGCTGGGAGGCTGGACCGTGTACTTGCACTTCTTGCACTTGTACTTGAGATAGACGCGCCGCACGGCCTTCGCGCGTCCTTCGGGCTTCGGGCGCGGGAAGCCTCCGTAGCCCCGGGTCGCGCGACGGAACCGGCGCTGCCCCCACTTCAGCTCGGAGGCCGTTCGCTTCTTCCCCTTCTCAACGTCGTGGTCGGTGTGGACCTTGCACCGAGGGCAGTAGGTCGACACCACCTTTGGATAGTGCATCGGGGCGCTCGAGACTCGTTCGGTATATAGGAATTGGGAGTCCTTTTCGAAGGAAGACCGGCCCCGTGGGGGTCCCTCGGCCGCCGGCCGGCAAGGCTTCCGGTTCCCTGAGCGCTCGCCGCCAAGCCTCATATATCGAGGCCTGCTCGGCGCGCCGCGTTCGCACCTCGAGGTTGTCGATGCCCGACCGTCCGTCCGTCGAAGTGATCACCGAAGCCCTCGGGAAGGCTCCCGAGCGGAAGTTCTCGGAAACGGTCGAGATTTCGGTCAATCTGAAGGACCTTGACCTCTCCATTCCCAAGAACCGGCTGGAGGACGAGGTGCCTCTTCCCGGCGGCCGGGGCCGTGCCGCACGGGTCGCCGTGATCGGCTCGGTCGAGCTCTGCCAGAAGGTCCGGGGCGTCGCCGACGTGGTCGTCACGCCCTCCGAGCTAGACGATTTCTCCAAGGACTCGAAGGCCGCGAAGAAGGTCGTCAGCAGCATCGATTTCTTCCTCGCAGAGGCACCGTTCATGCCCGCTATCGGAAAGCGGCTCGGTGTCGTCCTCGGCCCGCGGGGAAAGATGCCGCGACCCCTGCCTCCCGGCAGCGACCCCACGAACCTCATCCGCTCGCTCCAACGCTCCGTCCGCATCCGGTCGAAGGGGAACCGCACGTTCCACGCGCCCGTCGGCAACCGGTCGATGAAGCCGGAGGAGATCGCCGTCAATGTGGACGCCGTCCTCGCCCGCATCGTCTCGAAGCTCGAGCGGGGCCGTACGAACATCGAATCCGTCTACCTCAAGACCACGATGGGCCCGGCGGTCCGCCTCTGGTAAGGAAGAACCGATGCCGGGTCGCGGAAAGGTCCCTGCGGAGAAGATCGCGCGCGTCGGCGCCCTCGCCGACAGGCTCCTGGCCCAGCCGATCACGGCCCTCGTCGGCGTCCGGGGCGTCCCGGCCGCGGCGTTGCAGACGATGCGCCGCGGGATGCGGGAGCGCAAGCATCCGATCGTGGTCGCGCCCAACAGCGCGATCCGGCACGCTCTCGAGAAGGCCTGCGCCAAACGCCCGTCCCTCCGTCCGCTCCTCGCCCAGGTCGAGGACCAGACCGCGCTCCTCTCCGCGGAAGGGAACCCGTTCTCGCTGCACTACGAACTGACCCGCACGCGGACCCCGACGCCCGCGCGGGGCGGCGAGGTCGCGCCCAACGACATCCTCGTTCCCGCGGGAACCACGAGCTTCAAGCCGGGGCCCATCGTCGGAGAGCTCCAGCACGCCGGCTTCCCCGCCGCGATCGAGAAGGGCAAGGTCGTCCTGAAGAAGGACACCACGATCGTGAAGGCGGGCCAGACGATCTCGCGCGAGGTCGCCGGTCTCCTCACGCGCCTCGACATCCTCCCTCTCGAGGTCGGGCTCACGCTCCGCGCCGTCGTGGACGGCGACATGTTCTACCCGCCGGAGGTCCTCGCGGTCGACCTCGACGCCCGCCGGGCCGACATCGCGCGCGCGGCGCGCGCGGCCCTCGTGCTCGCGGTCGAGATCGGCTATCCGACCCCGACGACGATCGCACTCATCCTCACCAAGGCCCACCGCCGAGCCCTCGGGCTCGCGATCGCGGCCGGCTATCCCACCAAGGAGACCATCGCCCCGCTGTTCGCCCAGGCGATCCGCGAGGCCGCGGCCGTCAGCCGTATCACAGGTCAGTAACGAGCTCGAAGTCGAGGGAGTGAGGAAAATGGAGTACGTGTACGGTGCGCTATTGCTGAACGCTGCGGGGAAGCCGATCGATGAGAAGGGTCTGAGCGGGGTCCTCTCCGCCGCGGGCATCGCGCCGGAGGGAGCTCGTGTCAAGGCGCTCTTGGCCTCGCTCGAGGGGGTCAACCTCGCCGAGGTCCTCACGAAGGCCGAGACGTTCGCCGCCCCGGCCGCCGAGCCTTCCGACAAGAAGGAAGGGAAGGGCGGGCCGAAGGAAGAGGAGAAGAAGGAAGAGAAGGGCGTCACTGAGGAAGAGGCGGCCGAGGGTCTCTCCGCCCTCTTCGGGTGAAGTCAAGGTTCCTTAGCCCGCACCCCTTAAGACCCGCGGCCGGGTAGCTCGACCGGGAGGCCCCTCTCGCCCACCGGTCGAGCGATGCCGGCGCGGGAATTCTGCGGTGTTGTAGGGATCTCGCTTCAGGGCAAGGGCGCCGCGCCCTACCTCTTCCGCGGACTTCGGGCCCTCCAGCACCGGGGGCAGGAGTCCGCCGGTATCGTAACGTCGAGCCACGGCATCTTCTACCAGCGGCGGGGGATGGGCCTCGTCCACGAGATCTTCGGCCAGGAGCTGCTCGACACGCTCCGGGGTCCGGTGGGGGTGGGTCACGTCCGTTACTCGACCACCGGCACCAGCGACCTCGAGAACGCCCAGCCGATCCTGGTCAAGGTCCGCGACCAGGATGCCGCGATCGCCCACAACGGGGACATCGTCAATTTCGAAAGGATCCGCCACCGGCTCCAGGCCCAGGGGGTCGAGCTGCTCGGGAACGCGGACACCGAGACGATGGCCCAGACGATCGCCCTGGAGTACGGGCGTACCCGCGATTTCGACGCCGCGATCCGGCGGGCGTGCACCGAGCTGGTCGGGGGCTACGCTGTCGTCTTCCTCGTCGGCAGCAAGGTCTACGGGTTCCGCGATCCCCTAGGGATCCGACCCTTGGTCCTCGGCACGCTAGAGGGGGGCGTCGCCGTAGCGAGCGAGTCGGTCGCGATCGAGCTGATGGGTGGAAAGACCCTCCGGGACCTCGCTCCCGGCGAGATCGTCGTACTCGACAAGGGCCAGATCATCCACACCTCGTCCATCCCGAATTCGGGGGAGCGCGCGCACTGCATGTTCGAATGGGTCTACTTCTCCCGGCCCGACTCGGTCGTCGAGCGCCAGCCGGTCTACGACGTGCGCTACCGCATCGGGCAGCGGCTCGCGCGCGAGAGCCCGGCGGAGGGCGACCTGGTCGTCCCGGTCCCCGACTCCGCGCGTCCCCAGGGACTCGGGTTCTCCGCGACCTCGGGGATCCCGTACGCCGAGGGCCTGATCAAGAACCGGTTCGTGGAACGGACGTTCATCCTTCCCGACCAGAAGCGACGCGAGTCCGAGGTGCGCGTGAAGCTCCACCCGGTTCCCGGGCTTCTGCGGGACAAGCGGATCGTCCTGCTCGACGACTCGATCGTGCGAGGGACCACGCTCCGCGAGATCGTCGGGATGGTGCGCGCTGCCGGCGCGACCCGGGTCGACGTGCGCGTCGGCTGTCCTCCGATCCGCGCTCCGTGCTACTTCGGGATCGACATGAAGGAACGGAAGGAGCTGGTCGCCCACGACCGCGACGAGAGCCAGGTCGCGGCCGCGATCGGGGCCGACAGCGTCCATTACCTCTCCATCGCCGGCCTGGTCGAATCGATCGGCCTCCGCTCGGAGGATCTGTGCCTCGGCTGCCTCACCGGGAAGTACCCCGTGGAGGTCCCCGAAGAGCGACACCGTTTCCAGAAGTCGCTCGCGGAGTTCTAGGGCGTGCCCGCGGCGCTCGTCGTCGCCCACGGTCCGGCGCTCTACCTCTTCCTCCCCGGGACGGAGCGACCGGTCGCGTTCCCCGGCACGGTCGGTTCGGCCGAGGTGGTTCGGCCCGGAGCCGACCCGCGACCGGAGGCCGTTCCCGCGGCCCTCGTCACCGAACTCCAGCGTATCGAGGGCGATCGAGAGATCGCTGCCGGCGGCCCGCGCCTGGCCGAGGCGATCGCGGCCCGGCTCGGGCGGCCGGTCTCCCGGGCGAGTGTGGCGGAGTGGCGACGGGCGCTTCGGTTGATCCCGGAGACGAACCTCGCGTCGGAGGGTCCCTACCTCCTCAAGGTCGCCGCCACGGACCTCGGGAAGGCACTGCGGTCGCCCGAGGAGGTCCTCATTACCCTCGCCCGCGAGGAGGAGCGGCTCGAGCGCGCGGTCGGGCGCGAGGAGCGAGCGGCGGAGTCGCTGCTCGAAGTGCCGGTCCGGTCCATCACCGCATACTCCGAACGTTGGAAGACCGTCCGCTCGGCGCTCGTCCGGCACCACACGGAGTTGCTCGCCTCCCTCGAGGCCACGGCGACCGAGGTCGTCCCCAACCTGTCCTCGGTGGTCGGACCCCGTGCCGCCGCGCGGCTGGTCGCCGCGGCCGGGGGCGTCGCCCCGCTTGCGCGGTTCAGCGCCAGCCGGATCCAGCTCCTGGGGACCCGGCGTCGCCCGGACCCCGACCGGGGACCCCGATACGGGCTCCTGTACCGCGCGGAGCGGATCGACGACGTCCCCCCGGACCGCCGCGCGGCGTATGCCCGCAGCGTGGCCGCGATGGCCGCGATCGCGGTGCGTGCCGACGCGTGGACCCGCTCTTCCATCGGCCTGAAGCTGCGAGAGCGGCGCGACCGCCGGATCGAAGAGCTGTCCCGGAGGAAGCGCTGATGCCGCGGGACCGGGAGGCCCCCGCAGGTCGCTCGCCGCGCCTCGTGGAACGGCGGTTCGGAGATCGAGTCGAGCTGTGGACGGAGACCGTCGGCTCGTTGCCGCCCGTCTACGGAGAACGCTGGAAGGAGTTCGACGGGAGGCCCATCCGCTCGTTCGAGCCAGGTCGCTCGAAGCTCGCCGCCGGCCTCGCGAAAGGATGGCGCGGCCCCCTGCCATTACCGGGCGAGCGGTGGCTGTACCTCGGGGCGGCCAGCGGCACGACCGCGTCCCACGTCGCGGACCTGGTGGGGCCGTCGGGCCGCGTGTACGCCGTGGAGCGGAGCGTTCGTCCGTTCGCCAGGCTCCTGGCCGTCGCCCAGCGGTGGCCGAACCTTTTCCCCATACTGGCGGACGCTCGCGAACCCGGTTCGTACGCGGATCTCGTCCGTCTCTCGGATGGCCTCTACGCGGACGTCGCCCAGCCGGGACAGGTGGAGATCGTCCGCGCCAACGCTGCCCTCCTCCTCCGGGGCACCGGAGCCGCGGTCGTGGTGGCGCTCAAGACCTCCAGCATGGGCCGGGAGCGCACCGCGGCCGGCCACCTCGAACACGCTGAGGACGAACTGTCCGAGTTCGTGGAGCTCGCGCCGCCGGTGCGCCTCGACCCGTTCCACAAGGCGCACTATCTCGTGGGTGGAGTGGAACGGGCCCTGGACCGGCCGAGCCAGCCGGGCGGCGGGTTCAAGCGGCCACCCGCGCAGTCCCGCGGGCGACCATGATCGTGACCACGTCCTCGTCGTCGAGGACGTGCTCCCGGCCTACCGTCTGCCCCGCGAAGCGCGCGCTGCGTCCCCACACCTGGGCCGCCTTGAAGGAGCCTCCGAGGTCGGAAGGCAGACGACGCAGGAGGTCCGCGACGCGGTCTCCCCGACGGAGGATGACCGGCTCGGTCATATCCGCCGGTCGGCCGGGGGGTTTCACGTAGATCCGGATGAAGCGTAGCGCGCGACCGATGCGGTCTACAAGGTCCTCGACCCCCGACCCGTTGCGGGCGGAAATGAAGCCGGGTTCGTAGGGGCGGACCTCGGCGGTCAGCCGAGTCCGGTCGGCCGCCGAGAGGAGTTCGGCCTTGTTGACCGCGAGCAGCGCGGAGAGGTAGACCCGATTCCCCGCAAGGGCGTCGATCAGCTGGTCCGCGGTCGCGTCCTCGCGGAAGATGATGGAGCCGTTGTGCAGGTTGAACTCCCGCGCGATCGGGAGCGCGAGCCCACCCGCGAGGTGGGTCAGCCGGACGGTGCTCGACACGGTCAGCCCACCCCGGTCGGAATGCTGGACGACCACACGCGGGGGTCGCTGATTGATCCGCACCCCTGCCCCTTCCAGCTCGCGAACGAGGGCGTTCAGGTTCGTGTGCTCGGGGTCGATGAGGAACAGGACGAGGTCCACCGACCGCACGACGGAGAGGACCTCTCGGCCACGTCCGCGCCCGCGGGCCGCCCCGGGGACGAGGCCGGGCATGTCGAGGATCTGGATCGACGCCCCGCCCCAGCGGAGCATTCCCGGGATGATCGTGAGCGTGGTGAAGTCGTAGGCAGCGGTCTCGCTGTCGGCTGCGGTCAGACGGTTCAGCAGGGTCGACTTCCCTACCGACGGATAGCCGACCAGCCCCACGGTCGCATGGCCGCTCTTGCGTACGGCGTATCCGGTCCCGCCGCCCTTCCCCTTCGCCCGGGTCTCCCGCTCGATGCGGAGGACCGCGAGCTTCGCCTTCAGCCGACCTATGTGGAGCTGGGTTGCCTTGTTGTAGGAGGTCGTGCGGATCTCGTCCTCGACCGCCAGGATCTCTTCTTCGAGGGACGACATCGAACGGAACGCGCCGGGGTGGCTCCTGACCGACCGTCTACATAGGGATAACCCGGCGCTCTGCTTTCACGGTTCGCCTCTTCCATGCTCTCAAAGACCTGGAGAGGACGCTCGCCTCGGATGTGCAGGAGCTGGCGGGTGCCCGCCGGACGGGCCGGGCGTCGGCCTGGGCGTTCGCGCCGCAGGCCGAGCCCCTGGCGGCTCGGGACGAGCCGGCCCGGTTCCGCGGACGCCTCGACTCGGTCCTGCGGGCCGGGCACGGGGTGGGGGTATCTTTCACCCTGTGCCTCGAGAGCGGGTCGGCGGAGCCTCTCGTGATCACGACCACCGACTCGACGAGCGAACGCTGGGTTGACCGGGTTCTGGCCACCGCCTACGACCCGGGGCAGTGGAGGCGGACCCTCTCCCCGGCCCCGAGACCGGGCCGCTCCTACTCTGCGCGCAGACGTTCCCTTCCGGGCGAAGCGGGCGCCCCACTTCCAGAGCCGGGCGCAATCCTCCGCACGCTTGCCCAGTCGCTCCGCACGCTTCCGCGCGGGGTCGGCGTACGGATCGCGATCATCCCTGTGCGGGCTCGGGCTTCGCTCGAACGCTGGACGAGTTGGCTTCCGACGCAACCTGTCGAGCGACCGATGCGACCTCTCGGTCGGTTCGTCGATCCCGCCCGGCATCAACCGCCGACACCGCAGCCGCTGCCGCCTCCGGCGCTGTGGAAGGCCGACGTGGTCATCACCGAGGGAAACGGAGCGCTGGCAGCTTTCCACGGCTCGGTCGCAGCGGCGGTGGAAGCCGCGTGGCGTCGACTGGACGGCACAGGGATCCGATTCTCGCCAACGAGAGGCGCCGGCATCCGACCGTCCGGATTTCTGCTTGCCGAGCCCGAGGTGCTCGGTCTCCTACCCGGCCGGGACGGCCCCCCTGCGCAGAGGTTCGTTCCGGAGCCCTCGCCGGCGGTGTTGGCGCTGGGCCGAACGATCGAAGGGTCGGTGGTGGGAGTTCCAGTCGACTCCCGCCAGGGCCGCCATCTCGCGATCGTCGGCGAGACCGGTATGGGAAAGAGCTCCCTCTTGGTCGCCCTAGCAGCACGAGCCGCCCGTCTCGGCGGAGTCGTCGTCCTCGACCCTCTGGGAGAGACTTCGCGGGCGATCCGGTTGGAACTGGCTTCCGCAGCCGCACGGGTTCTGTGGGTCGCTCCCGGCGAGGGCCCGCCCTCGATCAACGCACTCGAAGGGATCGGTCGCGAAGGGGCCGCCGATCTCGTCCGTGCGGAACGGCGGATCGACGACATGGTCCACGCGCTGCGTCGCGTCCGGTCGGGGCGGTACGCCGATTCGTCGTTCTGGGGTCCCCGCCTGGAGGAGATGCTGGGGCGAGCCGTCCGTGCGGCCGCCGCGATCCCGGGGGGCACGCTGGCGGACGCGCACACGCTCCTGGCCACGATGGGGCGAAGCCGCCAGGTCGTTCCTCCCTCGGCTCAGGAGGCGCTGCGCGAGCTCGCGGAGCGAGTGCGGGAGCGTCCCGAGGATGCCGAGGGTGCGCGCCGTCTCCTCTACGAGCTCGCGCGAAACCCGACCCTCGAGCAGATGCTCTGTGCGCGGTCACCGTCTCTCTCCGCCCGCGAGTTCGTGGCGCCCGGCCGGATCGTGCTCGTTTCCGGAGACGCGGCCCGCGTCGGGGAGTCGACCGCGCGGTACCTGTTCGCGGTCTATCTCGCCCTCCTTTGGTCGGAGCTTCTCTCGCGGGAAGCGGCCGCGAAGACGTTCGTGATATTGGACGAGGCGCAGTGGTTTGCGCACGAGAGCCTCGCGGAAATGCTCCGGCTGGCCCGTCGCTTGAACGTTCATGTGATCCTAGCCACGCAGTCGATCGGCTCGCTTCCCGAGGTCGTCCGCGAAGCGGTCTGGACGAACGTGGCAGATTTCGTCGCGTTCCGCGGGTCTCCCGACGAGGCGAGGGAGCTGTCCCGGACCGCGCGGGGCGTGCCCTCCGAGGCGATCCTCGCCCTTCCTCGCGGGGAGGCCGCCGTGTTCCTCGGCAAGGGAGAAGCGGTACGTTGGGTCCGGACGGTCCGATTGCCTCAGCACGTAGAACGGGTCGACAGGGCGAACGGTCCCCCGGTAGTCGTCCGAGATCCAGGGCTGGCAGACACAGGGGACGGGTGCGGCAATCCGCCCGAACCATCTCGGACGGCACACCAAGTCGAACGACCCGAGGGCGACGTCTCCGGCGCCGACGGGATCCTCGATGCTGTTCGCGCTCTTGCGTCCGCTTCGGAATCGGTAGGTCCTATCGAGGTCGCGCTCGACCAACTCCGATCCCGGCCCGCGCCGGGCAACGACCACGCGATCCGCTGCGCGGGCACCCTGCTCGGGCGAGCCGGGGCGCTGGTCCGAGTGGAGCGAGGGCCGCGGGGAACGGTGTGGTGGGTGGACCCTGCGCGAATCCCCGGCCGAAGGGGGGCCAACGCTGGTCCCGCCGCCGAGGCGATTTCCCGAGCGCCACAACCCTCTTAGTCTCCTACCGGCTCGTTTTCTCGATGGAAGGCCCCGCGCCTGCGGCGGCGGAGCCCGTCCCGGAGCGACGGGGGGAACCGGCGACCGTTCTCGAGCGCTGTGTCACCGGCATCGAGGGGTTGGACAACATCCTCGGGGGTGGTATCCCGCGCGGGAACACCGTTCTCATCGCGGGAAGCGTAGGCACCGGCAAGACGACGCTGAGCCTCGAGTTCCTTCTTCGCGGAGCAGAACGCGGAGAACGCTCTCTCTTTCTCTCGGTGACCGAGGCGTCCGGGAAGCTCGTCCAGAACCTCTCCACGTTCGAATTCTTCCGGACCGACCTCGTGGCCGACGGCTCGCTCGTGTTCGTGGACCTTCCCGTGGTCTACGAGAAGCTCGGGCTCGAACGGGAGGAACTCTCGTCGGACGAGCTGGACATCCTCCTGCGGACGATTCGCGACATGGTCCGCGCGCTGGGGGTGAAGAGGCTCGTCCTGGACAGCCTCACCTCGCTGTGCTATCGGATCCGCACCGACGAGCAGATCCGGGAGTTCGTGCTGCGCTTCGGCGAGGAGATGAGCGCCATCGGGTGCACCTCCCTCCTCGTCTCGGAGATCACACCCACGCAGGGACGCTATTCGACCCGCGGCGTCGAGGAAGCGATCGTGGACGGGATCGTGCTGCTGTGGAACGCCCGTCGCCGCGGCGACATCCTTCGGGTACTTCAGATCGTGAAGATGCGAGGGTCCGCCCACTCGCACGCGCAGTACGTCATCGAGCTCACTCCGATCGGCCTCCTCATGACGCCGCACCTGAAGGGCAACCGGAACGAAGAGGAGGGCTGAGGGATGACTCCGGGCGACATTGGGGATCGTCTCCGTTCGCTGCCGCCCGGGACCGCGGTCGCCCTCAAGCTCGACCCCCGCGAGTACGCCGACCAGTACTTCGCGGTCCTCAGCGCCGCTCTCCGGGATGTGGGGAGCGACGCCAGCACGCACACGATCTACGTCGCGGTGACGAGCCCGGCCTCGTTCGTCTGGTCGCTGGCCCAGGCGCTCGACGTCTCGTCGGACCGGATCTCGTTCGTCGACGCGATCAGCCATCTGATGATGCGCTTCGCGGACCCACTTCCGAACGCGACCTACGTCGAGAGCCCCCGGGCGCTCGAGTCGATCATGCTCCGCGTCGAATACCTCCTCCGCCGGTCCAAGAGCCCTCGGTCCACGGTCATCATCGACAGCGTCAACTCGCTCGCCGTCCACAATCCCCCCGAGCTCCTCTCGGAGTTCCTCCACATCCTCCTGAACAATCTGAAGAGTCGTCAGGTCCTGACGCTCGTGCTCCAGACGACCGAAGAACAGGCCGCGAGCGTCGAGCAGCTGCTGAACCTCGTGGTGGATGAGACGATCGACGTCGCGCGGCTGGGGCCCTGAACGTGGTGGACGAAACGCCCATCCTGGGGATCCCGGAGATCGACCAGCCCCTCTCTTCCGCCCTACCGATGGGCTGGCTCGCCCTGCTCAAGGGGTCGACGGGCGCGGGCTCCTCGGTGCTGGCCAAGCAGTTCGCCCATGCGGGCGTGGGTACCGTTCCGGTCCTGTTCTACACGACGTACGAGCGCACCGAGGACGTGCGCCAGTCGTTCACCGATTTCGGTTGGGACCCGGACGGGGTCAAGATCGTCAACCTCGCCGACGAGTACTACGAGCGCGTCCTCGTCCGCGGGCTCGAGGTCGCCAAGGCCCGGGAACGAGGGCTGGGCTTCGAAGGACTCGTCCGCGAGCAGCTGGGCGAGCGCCCCGCGACGACGTTCCGGCTCACCGACCGGATGCTCGCCGACCTCCAGGCGATCGACGCGCCGTTCCGCCTGGTCGTCGACTCGATCGACTTCTTCTTCGAGATCCTGGCCCCGCGGGATGTCACCACGGTGGCGCGGCAGATCCGCCACCGGTGCCAGACGATCGGCGGCCAGGCGCTGATCACGCTCCACACATCGTTGCAGGACCGAGCCACGGCGGCCGTGCTCCAAGACCTCGCGGACGTGGTGCTCGACCTCCGCGCCGAGCCGGAGGCCGACCACTACGCCCACACGCTCTCGGTCGAGAAGGTGGGGCATCGCCCCAACCTCACGCGGATCTGGAAGGCGTCCCTGGGCGAGACCGGCTGGGGCGTCCGAGCACCGGAGTCGACCCCGCGATAGCGGCCTACGCGCACGCCACCGAACCCTTATCCCCGTCGGTCGGCTCGTTCCGAGGAGGAAGACCCGTGGAAGACGTGCTGATCCGCCCGCTCGAGAAGGTCGAGTTGAAGGACCCGATCCTGATCGAAGGTCTCCCGGGCGTGGGCAACGTCGGAAAACTGGCGGCCGACTACCTCCGCGACCAGCTGCACGCGAAGCCCCTCGCCACGATCTACTCGAAGTTCTTCCCTCCCCAGGTCTACGTGAACGAGTCCGGGATCATCCGGCTCGTATCGAACGAGATCGCCTACTGGAAGGCACCGGCCTCCGCCGCCCACGACATCCTGATCCTCGGCGGGGATTTCCAGGGGATCAGCCCCGAGGGCCAGTACGAGATCACCGAACGGGTCCTCAGCTACTGCGCGACGCTCGGAGTCCGCGAGGTCTACACGCTCGCGGGCTTCGCCCAGGGCCGCGTGATCGAGGAGCCGCGCGTCCTTGGAGCCGCCACCCTGCCCGCCCGGGTGGAGGCGATGAAGAAGTTCGGTGTCCATTTCTCTCGGAACGACCCCGGAGGGGGACTGATCGGCGCGAGCGGCCTCTTCCTCGGGCTCGGGCGCCTCTTCGGTATGGAAGGGGTCTGCCTGATGGGGGAGACGAGCGGCTATTTCGTCGACCCTCGGAGCGCGGAGGCCGTCCTGAAGGTCCTCGCGCGCGTCCTGCACCTCGAGGTCGATTTCACGGCGCTGGAGGCCAAGGCGAAGGAGATCGACCGGATCGCCCAGAAGATCCACGAAGCCGAACAACGGACGACCGAACCGTCCCCGGGCTCGCCGACCGCCAGCCGCGAGGACCTCGGGTACATCGGCTGAGCTCGGCGCCTGGCACCGGGCCCCGTAACGTCCCGAACGGTGGCCGGCGTGTCGGGCGACGAAGACCGGGATCGCGCGATGGCGGACCGGCTGCGTTCCGCCGCGGACGCGTCCGGTTTCGTTCCGTTCGACCGGTTCATGGACATCGCCCTCTACGCCGAGGGGCTGGGTTTCTACGCACGCGCAGGACCCACGCTCGGCCCCCGGGGCGACTTCTACACCGCCGCGCACGTTCACCCGCTGTTCGCGCGGTCGATCGGCCGCAGACTGACCGCGGTCCGCGAGGCATTGGGGGTCGAACGACCGTTCTCGGTCGTCGAGGTCGGACCCGGCGACGGGACACTCGCGGACGGGGTCATCCGCACTATCGGAACAGCGGCCGAGAACGGTGGGCCGATCGACTATGTGCTGGTGGAGCGTTCCGGGCCTCTGCGCTCGCTGGCGCTCGAGCGTGCTCGCACCGCTGGCACGGCGTCCGGGGTCTCGGTCCGGACCAGTGCGGGCCTCTCCGCAGACGGTCCGTTCTCCGGTGCCGTTCTCGCCAACGAGGTCCTGGACGCCCAGCCGGCCCGGAGGCTGCGGTGGACCGGTAGCGCCTGGGTCGAGTTGGGCGCGCGATGGGAGGGCGGTCGCCTCGTGCCTGCGGAGGCGAGGCTTTCCCGCGCGCTCTCGGGGATGCCGCTGACCCCGGCGCCGCCTCCGGGCACCGTGGTGGAGGTCTCGCCCTCGGCCGAGGCGATGGTCCGAGAGGTCGCCGACCACCTGGCCCGTGGCCTGTTCGTCGTGCTCGACTACGGAATGGAAGAGACCGAGCTCCGGTCCGCGCATCCGTCCGGAACGCTCGCGGCGGTGCGCCGTCACCGCGCGGTCAGTGACCCGTTCGGCGCGCCCGGCAGCCGCGACCTGTCCGTGTTCGTGAACTTCACCCGGATCCGGCAGGCCGGTAGGTCCTCCGGGCTCGTCGAGCTCGATTTCGGCCGCCAGGCGGAGGCTCTCGGCCGCTGGGGGTTCCCGGCGCTCCTTGAGTCCGAGCTCCGTGCGGCGCGCTCCCCCGAAGAGGAAGTCCGCACGCGGCTCGCGACGAAGAACCTGCTCTTCGGTTTCGACCGGTTCCAGGTGCTCGAACTGGCCGCGGCTGAGAGCGCGGACGCGCTCTCCCGGCTCAGGCCGGAGGACCCAACGCCCGGGCG
Organism: Thermoplasmata archaeon; assembly: GCA_035297125.1. Classification (GTDB taxonomy): domain Archaea; phylum Thermoplasmatota; class Thermoplasmata; order Lutacidiplasmatales; family UBA184; genus Lutacidiplasma. The sequence goes on along the minus strand of DATGZQ010000099.1, from coordinate 3,121 downwards.
ATGATCGATTCCGCGACCTTCGAGTCCACGAGAATCTTCGCAGAATCGGGCGGAAGGGAAAGGATGTCGTCGTTCCGGATGTCGACCGTCTCGGGCCCGAGCTCGATCGGACGTCCGTCCTTGACGACCCGTACGTAGGTGAGGGGTCCGCCAACTCCCCGCGGCGCGGGGGCGGCCCCCGGGGAACGGGAGGTCTTCGGAGAGGCGGGTTCCGGCGCGCGGGCCGGGGCCAGAGGGACCGCCGGAATGGGGGCCGACAGGACCGCGGAGGGGGGAGACGACTGCTCGAGATACGGAGCCGCGGTCCGTCTCAGCGTCAGGAACGTCGAGAGCAGCTGGTCGAACATCACCTTCTCCTCGGCGAGGGCGTTGGGCAGCTCCCGCGACCCGCCGATGCTGGCCTGGAACGCGAGCGAGAGGACCTTCTGCATCCGACCCTCGAGGACGTCCCTCGCGACCTGGGTCGCCCGTTGGTACGTCTGGCGGGAGATCTCGCCCTTTCGCGAGGACGGGTTCTCGCGGAGGTCCGACTCGTACGACCGCTTCAGCTCGGCGAGGTACTGCGCCGTCGAGGCGTAGTAGTCGGGAGGAAGCTTCGCGAGGGTCCGACCCGCCGCCTCGTTCCGGCGCCACTCGAGCAGCATCGTGAACGTGTCGGGCATGGGGAACGGCGGGACTGCGCTAGGACTATAGGAGATGTGCGGTGCTTCGAGGGCGGACCGGAGGGTAAGCCCCTCCGGCACCGACCGAACCGGATGACGCACGACCGGGAGAACGACGCCGCCTTCGAGGAGTTCCTCGAGCTGTGGCGCAAGCTACTGGTCGACAGCCTCGTTCCCGGAACCGTCGTGGTCGTGGAGGGCGAGCGGGACCGCCGTTCGCTCCGCCGCCTCGGTCTCGCCGGGGCGATCGTCGCCGTTCACGCAGGCCAGACGCTGTCGGGTACCGCTCAGCGCCTGACGGCCGGAAGCCGCCGCGTCATCCTCCTCACCGACTGGGACAGCGAGGGCGGCCGCCTGGCCCGCCGCCTGAAGGAGTTCCTCTCGGCCGAACGCCTCGACCTCGACCTGGATTACCGGCGGCGGCTCGCTGGCGCCCTCCGCGGAGAACTGGTCCACGTGGAGGGCCTCGCGGGATGGGCGAGGCGCAACGCGGAACGACGCAAGGCGTCAATCGAGTCGCTTCTCGACCTCGGCGACTCCGCAGGTCCCGCAGGCCCTACGGGATGACCTTGGACTGGGTTCGCCGGGTATCGCGCCGGTTGCGGGCGCGGGACGGCCGGAACCGCTCGGTGCCCTTGCCGGACCAGCGCAGGCCGCGACCCTCGGTGCCCGCGCTCGTCAGTCCGCGGTAGACACGGTTCTTGTTCGGGGGATCGCCGATCCAGGCGATCCTCGGGTCCGAGGTGATCTCGGGGTGGACCGGGTCCACCAGGATCACTTCGTAGAACTTCTGCTTCCCGTCCTCGCCCACCCAGTAGGAGTTGAGAACCTCGAGGTTTGGGTAGTGCTTCTGCGCCCGCTCCTCGGCGATGCGGCGGAGGCTCTTTGCGAGCGTCATCCGCAGGATACCCTTGTGCTTCGGCCGACGGCCCGCGATGATCGCCCGCTTTCGCTGACCCCCGCGCCGAACGCGGACGCGAACGATGGAGTACCCGCCCTTAGCGCGGTACCCTACCGCCCTCGCCCGGTCGAGCCGGGTGGGACGCTCGAGCCGCGTGACGGTGGTCTCCTGCCGCCAAGTGAGGAGTCGCTCGTGGCGAAGGGCCGCACCCTCGTCGCCGAGCGTCTGGCGGAACGAATGGGCCATGTACCGATAGGCAGAGGTCGACATCGAACGCGGCGCGGGGACCCGGGCACCGATTATAAAGGTAGCGACGAACGCTGCTTCGGGATTTTCTTCAAGGCCTTAGCAGTTCACTTCGGCCTAACCCTCCATCGTTCACTGTTCATCGAACGCGAGAAGGTCGCCCACTCCTCGCCCATGCCTCGGTCGTGGACCCTCGCCGTGCCCTCGTCTTCTCCCTCCCTCCGGATCGGGCCACCCTTCCCGTTTCCCTTCGAGCCCTGATGGACGATTTTCGCCTTCTCGTCAACCTCTGTCTTCGAGAGACCCTCGCGACTCAGGTCACGTCCCGACGGGCCCTGTCCCGCTTCGCGCGGGACCGAGCGCTCGAGGTGAGGGTCACCGGGTCGATCGGTCTCGCCGCCGCCGACATCGCTCGCTCGCTGGCCAGCGGTCACCGGCGTCGTCATCGAAAGAACATCGTCAGCCGCGTTCCCTACGTTCGAACTCCCTTCGTTCGAGTCCCTGCTCAGTCGTTCCACTTCGACCCGGACTCCGGTAAGCTACGTCTCTCCCTACGTCGTGGGGAGTGGTGTTCTTTCGTCGTCCCCGTCTCCGACTACCACCGACGAGTCATGGCGAACCCGGACCATCGAGTGACCCAGGTTCATGTCGGGCTTAGGCAAGTCGTCCTGCTCTATGCTCGACGGCCGCCGGAGCCGTATGCACCAACCTCGGTCGTCGCCCTTGATACGAACGAATCGTCCCTCGACGGAGTGCGTGTGACTCCCGGGCGGGCGGAGTATGTCCGGGTGGGGTTTCCGGAGGTCCGGGCCATCCAAGCCCGTCACGTCGGGAGGCGTCGATTCTTAGCTCGAAAGAAGGTTCACGATCGACGGGTCTCTCGCCGGCTGCTGGGTAGAGAGGGGCGAAGAGAACGCCGCCGAATCCGCTCCCGGCTCCATGCCCTCACTCGCTCCTTGATCGATCAGCTGGCCGCCCAGCATGCGGTTCTCGCGCTCGAGGACCTCACGGCCGTTCCCCAACCGAGGCGACGGCGGAGTGGTTGGAGGAGCCCTCCACGTTTTCATTCCCGATCTCTCCGACGCCGCCTCTCTTCGTGGCCGCAGGGAGAGCTCCACCGCCAGCTGGCTTACAAGGCCGTTGACCGAGGCGTTCCCGTCGTCTGGCTGGATCCCTTTCGCACGTCACGAACCTGCCCGAGATGTGGTGAACTGTCAGAGCACCGAAGAAGGGTGGGGACCCGGTTCGACTGCGCGAAGTGCGGGTGGTCGCTCGACCGCCAGCTGAACGCGGGGTTGAACCTGGGATTGAC
>DATGZQ010000098.1:0-3642 GCA_035297125.1 Thermoplasmata archaeon | reverse complement strand
TGCGGGGGTGCTCCAGTCCGGCCAAACCGTCCGATCTAGTCGGCGGGGCCACCGAGGCAGGGCTTAGGACCCTGTTGCCTAGGGCATTCGCCGGTTCAAAGGGCGAGTCGGTCCAACGGACCGACCGCCGGGAACTCCGGCCCCCCGCATATCTCCGTGCCGGATAGAGAGCACCCGGGGGCACTCGGGATGAACCCGGTTCTCTCGCCCCCCCAGCTCCTCCGCCTATCGACGTCCGAGGTCGACGAGCTGCTCGATCGATTGGAACAGCGGGTGCCGGTTCGTCCGGCGGTGGTCGAAGTGCCCGACGGAACGGCCGATGAGGCGATCGTCTTTGGAGACACGCATGGCGACTGGAGATCGACCGAGGAGGTCGTCCACAAGTATCGCGCGGGAAATCGATGCCTCGTCGGGCTCGGCGACTACGTCGATCGTTCCCCGGACGACTGCGGGCCAGGATCCGTGGGGAACGCGCTCTACCTTCTCTCGTTGGCCGCCGAGGCCCCCGAGCGGGTCTACCTGATCCAGGGCAACCACGAGACCGTCCGCCGGATCCCGGCGTTGCCCCACAACCTTCCGGTCGAGATCGATGAGCTGTGGGGACCCGACTCCACGCGGTACGATCGTCTGCTCGGACTCCTCGAGCGGGGACCGCTCGCCGTGACGACTCCGAACGGAGCGTACCTCGCCCATGCCGGTTTCCCTCGGGGGAAGCTCCCGACCGCGTGGAAGGAGGCGTTCGCGTCGAAGGATCCGGAACGATTGGCCGAGATCACCTGGTCGGAGTGTGACGTCTCCCGGATCCGTCGGGGAGCCGCGCTCCCGTGGGGCGGACGCGAGCTCGACCAGTTTCTCGCGGTCGCCGGGCTGCGAGTGTTCCTGCGCGGCCATGACCCGGACTTGAACGGCCGGGTCGTCTACGGCGGGCGCTGTCTCACCCTGAACACGTCCCGGATCTACGAGCGCTACGGTGGCGTCACCGTCGCGTGTCTCCCGCTTCGGACGCCGCTCGTCAGTCTGGCGAGCGTCGTGGTCGACCATCTCTCGACCGAGGGGAAGTCGTATTCCGACCCGGACTGAGACGCGGGGATAGGATCCGAGGCCGGTCGGCGAACGAGCGCCGCGACGGTCTAGGTCGCCCCGAAGAGCTCCTTCTCCGCCTGTCGGACCTCCTCCGGCGAAGCGGCATGCCGGTACTTCTCGAGCCGGTCCCGGTTCACGGTGAGAAACTCCCCTCCCCCAGCGAACCCCGCGATCACGCTCTCGGCCTCGGGGGGACGGCCCAGGACGTAGAGGGCGGCGCAGAATGCTTCCACCGTGTTGAGCTGGGCGACCCTTCCGTAATGTTGCGGGTTCGTCGCGATCAGCACCGGCAGCCGCCGGTGGGGTGTCCGGGGCCGCTCTCTCGGCTCCGCCCCCGGGAATGCGCCCCGCGCCGAAAGACGGTTCCAGGAGCAGTCGACCACCAGGACCCCGCCCCGGCGAGCGGTCTCGCGATCCGCCGCGGAGAGCGGGGTCGGGGAGTACGGGTCCAGGACGACCGGCCCCGGAGAATTGGCATCTTCGCGCGCGACGCGGACGACCCGTCCCCAGTGGAGAAGACGGCGGCCGGTGCAGGCCTTCGGGTGGTCTTCTCCCGCGAGAACGACCAGAAGTCGCAGTCCGGCTCTAGCCGGGGGCTTGCGCGTACTCCCGGAAGATCCCATGCAGTTCCCGGGTCAGTCGGAGGGCATCGGCCTTTGGCCGTTGCCACAGGTTCCGGCCGAAGATGATCCCCGTCGCTCCCGCGTCCATAGAGGAGCGAACCTTGCGCAATAGCTCCACGTCGCCGACCTTCTCCCCTCCGGAGACCAGGACCAGCGAGCGCCCCGCACTCTGAACGACCTTGCGGAACGCCTCGGACGGCGGCAGTCGAAGGGTGTTGTACGGAGCCGGGCTGTCGGCGTCCCGCTCGGACGCCACCGGGTAGTTCAACTTCACGACGTCGGCGCCGAGCTCGTGGGCCACTCGAGCGGCGTAGTCGATCGCGTAGAGGCTCTCCTTGCCGCCTTTCTTCGACACGGCCTCGCCCCGAGGGTAGGCCCAAACGACCAACGGCATGCCCAAGCGCTGGGATTCCTTGCGGACTTCGAGGAACTGGAGGAAGTCGCGGTCCTGGGCCGGAGATCCCACATAGATCGTGTAGCCCACGGCGTCCGCACCGAGGCGGACCGCATCCTCGACGGTGCCGGTGAGCGGGCTGAATGCCTGCGCGTCGCCGGGGATGGTCGTCTTTCCGTTCAACTTCAGGATCAACGGAACGTCGCCCGCGTACTCGTGGAAGTACTTCTCCGCGAGTCCGATATGGAGCGCGATCGCACTGAACTTGCCTTCACTCGCCAGGTCGTACTGGTACTGGGGGTCGAGCGCATCCGGATTGGAAAAGAAATCGACGGGGCCATGCTCGAGCCCCTGGTCGATGGGCAGCACGAGAAGGGTTCCTCCGCCCGGTCCATGGTCGTAGAGCAGCCGCTTCAACCGCGTCAACTTCCCCGGACCAAGCCCGAGGCGGCTGAGAGGAGGCCGGGGAAATCGGTGGGGAGAAGCGGTGGTGGAGGTCGCCGAGGTCCCCGTGGGTCGGGAGGAGGATTCGCTCATCCGGGCAGCTCGCCTCGTCCACGGGCCGCCGCGATTTAACGCTTGGTTCCGGACGGCCCCGGCCGACAGCTTCCATGCCGACGCAACCCTTTATGGGCGGTCCCTCCGTCCGTCCTTGGCTCGGACGGAGTATTCGAGCTCCATGCGCTCACAGGTCGTCATCATCGCAACCCTTCTTCTCAACGGCGCGCTCTTCGCGTTGAACCTGGACGTGGCCATCGAGTCGGGGAGCCGGGCCGTTCTAGCCCAGGCGATCTACTCGATCACCGACCTGGTCGGAAGCGCGTTACTCCTGTGGGGACTCTACGCCTCCCGACTTCCGGCCGATTATCGCCATCCGTTCGGGCGGGGGAAGGAGCGCTTCTACTGGGCGCTCGTGTCGATCGTCATCACCTTCACCATCGCTGGGGTCCTCGCCCTGTCCACAGGGGTGCAGCAGGTCACCAGTCCCCTCCCGATCACCCACATCGGGTCGGCGTTGCTCGTCGTCGGGGCGACCCTCGCGGTCAGTGCGATCGGGATCGCCGTGACGCTGCGCGAAGTGCGTCGCTCCCAGCAGACGCTCCAGTCGCTGCTCGAGTCCCGCCACATCGGGCTCAAGTCGGTGTTCTACCAGGACGTCGTGACGATCATCGGCTGTTTCGTCGCGTTCTCGGCCCTCCTCGTCGTCTATCGGACCGGCGATGCCGCCGCGGACGGCGCAGCGGCCGTCATCGAAGGGGTCCTGCTCGTGCTGACCGGTCTCGTCCTCACGCTCGAGAGCCGAGGGTTATTGATCGGCCAGGCGTTGGACCCGGAGGAGGCCCGCACGATCCTCGGTGTGGTCGAGCGAGACCCCCGCGTGTCGAAAGTGCGCGCGCTCCAGTCGATGGTGCTTGGACCGGACGACGCGCTGCTCGCGCTCCGGATCAATTTCCACGACGGGTTGACGACCGACCAGATCGAAGCGGCGATCGACCAGGTCACTCTGGCCCTGAAGCAGAGCCACCCGGTCCTGCGCCACGT
>DATGZQ010000097.1:0-13917 GCA_035297125.1 Thermoplasmata archaeon | reverse complement strand
CTCCTCAACCACGGCAAGCTCCTCTTCTACGATAGCCTCGCCAACGTCACGAGCCGCTTCGTGGGGGGCGCGACCGACGTCAGCGTCGAATTCCTAGGCCCCGTGGCGGACGATCTCGTGAAGGGTTCGATCGCGACCATGCCGGGGGTCCAAGCGTGTACGCGCCAAGACCCCACCCACCTGACGCTGACGATCGCGGGCGGGCCTCCGGCGAAGGCCCGAGTGCTCGAGGGGCTCGTCGGGCTGCGGACCGGCCTCGTGGGGTTCAAGGAGTCCCGTAGCGCCCTCGAAGAGGTCTACCTCAGCCAGGTAACGGACGGTGAGTCGTGAGCGCGATCCCCGTCGCAGCTAACCCCGCCGTGGGGACGGAGTCGGCGCGGGCCGCGGGCACGATCCCCGGAACGCTGGCCCAGGCGCTCCTCCTCTCCCGATACCAGCTCCGGGACTACCTTCGGGCGCGCCGGTTTGTCCTGATGATGGCGATCGTGGGGGTCCTCGGGGCGATCATCACCCTCGTCCTGGCCATCTACCGCACTTCTGACGTCGTCCAGGGCCTGACCGGCAGCTCGGACGCGTTCTACGGGTCGTTCTGGGGCGGAGGGGTCTACGTCGTGATCATCTTCGCCGGCATCATCTTCGGGGGAGACGCGATCGCGGGCGAGTTCCAGAACAAGACCGGCTACTTCCTGATGGGGCTGCCGATCCGGCGGACCAGCGTCTACGTCGGCAAGTTCCTGGCCGCGTTGGCCGCTTCCGTGGTCGCTGTCCTGTTCTTCCTCGCGATCCTGGTGGCGAACGGCGCCTACTACCTGGGCGCCAACGGGTTCCCCCTCGCCCTCCTCGTCTCCTTCGGGATTGCGCTGCTCTACCTCCTCGCGCTGCTCGGGTCCGTCTTCCTGTTCAGCTCGATGTTCAAGAACAGTCTCTACGCGGTCCTCGTCGTAGCGGTGCTCTTCCTGTTCGGGTTCACGATCATCGAAGACCTGATCGTGGGCCTGGTCAAGATCGAACCCTGGTTCATCATCGACTACGCGCGGTCCGTGCTCGCCTATCCGTTCACTTCGCCGCTCCCGGCCCACATCACGACCATGACGGGTCCCGGCGGGAGGACGTTCACCTCGTACAACCCGACGTATGCCGAGGGCCTGGCCATAATGGCCGGGTACTTCGTGCTCACCGCCGTGGCGGGCCTCTTCCTCTTCGAGCGCGAAGAGTTCACGTAGCCCGCTTCCCGGATTCCAAAGGGTTATCGACCGGGGCACGGTCTGCCGCTCGCTCGATGGGGGACCAGGACCTCTCCACCGAACTCGCCGGCCAGGGGTACCAGCTCACCGGACGTCACAGCGCGGTCAAGCTCTGCTACTGGACCAAGGAGTCCCTGGTCCGCGGGCGCGACTGCTACAAGGGCCGGTTCTACGGGATTGAGAGCCACCGATGCCTGCAGATGTCCCCCGCGATCGATTCTTGCAACCTGCACTGCCGGTTCTGCTGGCGCAACCAAGGGTGGGAGAACGACGGGGTGATGCCGGAGTACGACGACCCCGAGCTCCTGCTCGAGCGGTCGATCGACGCCCAGCGCCGGATCCTCTCCGGCTTCAAGGGGGACGCCTCGGTGGAGCGCGACCGTTGGGAGGAGTCCCAGGCACCCCGTCACGTGGCGATCTCGCTCACGGGAGAGCCGACCCTCTACCCGAAGCTCAACCGGTACCTCGAGCTCTGCCACGAGCGGGGGATCACGACGTTCCTGGTCACGAACGGAACGAACCCCGAGGGCCTGCGCGCGCTCGACCCACTGCCGACGCAGCTCTACATCTCGGTGACCGCCCCGAACGAACAGATCTTCCGGAGACTGACACTTCCCGGTGAGGACGGTGCGTGGGCCCGCCTCCTCGAGTCCCTCGAGATCGTCCGGGGTCTGTCCACGCGCCGGGTCGTCCGCCACACACTGGTGCGGGGCTGGAACCTCGGCTGGGTCGACGCCTACGCGGACCTCGATTCGATCGCCCGGCCCGACTTCATCGAGCCGAAGGGCTACGTGTACATGGGGAAGTCCCGCCAGCGTTTGGGCCGCGACCACGTCCCCGAGCACGAGGAGATCGCGGAGTTCGCCCAGCGCCTCGCCGCGCGGACGGGCTACAACCTCCTCGACGAATCGCCCGACTCGAAGGTGGTTCTGCTCGGTCGAACCTCGGTGGGGCGCTACCTTCCCGGTCGTGAGCCCCGGCCGCAGGGTGCGCCTCTGCCGATGGCGCCGGCCTAGGCGTCGTGTACCACCTAAATCGCGCCGGATGCGTCCGCTTAGGACCCTACCCCAGGAATCCTGCGCAGCGTGGCTGCTCGCAGACCAGAACAATCCGTCTCCGGCGACGGAGGAAGGAAGGGAACCTTACACCAGGCGCCAGTTCAGGATCTCGACGAAGAGGCCGGCCGCGAGGCCAAACCCGATGACGAGGTACGGATTGAGCTTGAGCGACCGCGTCTCCTCCATGTCGTAGTACTGGATGAGACCGGCTGCGCTCGAAAAGCCGGATCGCTTGCCCTCGGGCATCGACCCACTGACCCCGGGCCCGTTACATAACCCTTACCGGCCGAGAGCCCCGAGATCGAGCACCGCGTCCTCGAGCCCCTCGCGGAACCGCTCGCCCAGGGTACCGAACACCGTGCCGGCGCCGCCGGAGAGGACCCTCTCGAGGAACGGTCGGGGCGGAACCACGCGGACCGCCTTGCGTTCGGAGACCCCGGTGAACCGGGCGAGCTCCCCGAGCGCCGATTCCCGGTCGCCGAGCGAGTCGATGAGCCCGAGGCTCAGCGCCTGGGCCCCGGTCCAGATCTCCCCCGTCGCGAGTCCCCGGATCTCCTCCAGCGGGCGGTGGCGCTCGCTCGCGACCAGCGCGACGAACCGCTCGTACCCCTGGTCGATGACAGCCTGCATCTTTCCCCGCTCGATCTCGGTGAGCGGCCGGTACCCCTGGAAAGCGTCCTTGTGGGCGCCGGCGTGCAGCAGCTCGATCGAGATCCCGAGGCGTCGCGCCAGGTCGCGGACCGCGATGTGCGGGTAGACGACCCCGATCGATCCCACCAGCGAGTCCGGGTACGCGAAGACTCGACGGGCGCCGAGCGCGGCCATGTAGGCGCCGGAAGCGCCGAGCGACCCGATCGCCGCGAACACCGGCTTCGTCTCGTTGAGGCGCTTCACCGCGAGGTAGAGGTCGGTCGACGCGACCCCTTCTCCCCCGCCGCTCGAGATGTCGAGAAGGACGCCCTTCACACGGCGGCGGGACCGCAACCCTGCGAGAAGGCGCACGTACGGGTCGACCGAGCGCTCTCGGATGGTGCCGCGGAACGGGACCAGGGCTAGGATCTCCCGCATCGCGACCGCCGGGAGCGCGAAGCCGCGGGCGGGTATAATCTCGGCCTCGGGCCGAGTCGGGCGGATGATTGAAGAGGGGCGGAGGACGAGTCGACCGTGTGCGGATCCTCATCCGCCCGCGCCTGCCCGTCCTGGCCCTACTGCTGCTCGCGCCCGCGATCCCGGAGCTCCTTACGGGATCCACGCCGATCACCCCGCTCTTCACCGACCCGATCCAGTTCGCGGTATCGTTCCTCTTCGACATCGGGCTCTACGGAACCGGAGCGCTCCTGATCCGGGAGTTCGCGATCCGGTACCGCAAGGGATGGGCGTCGATCCTCCTCCTGGGAGCCGCCTACGGGATCGCAGAGGAGGGACTGGCCGTCCACACGTTCTTCGAGACCTCGGGGCAACCGGTCGGCGCGCTCGGGTTCTACGGCCACGCCTTCGGCGTGAACTGGCTCTGGGCTCTCGGCCTCACCGTATTCCATGCCACCTACTCCATCGCGCTCCCGATCCTCCTCACGCAGCTCGTGTTTCCCGAGGTGAAGCAGAGCCGCTGGTTCGACCGGGGTTCCGCCGCACTGCTCGCGACCGTCTATCTCGCGGTCGTGGGCGTCTTCGCCTTCACCACGGGCCACGGACCGTCGCGGCCGGCGCTCGCGTTCTTCCTCGGCGTCGCGGCCGTGCTCGTGGCGCTCGCGTGGAGGGTGCCGGCGGACCTGCTGCGCGTCAAGCCGGGCCCGCGCCGAGTCGGTTGGTGGGGTCTGTGGCTCGCCGGCAGCCTGGAATGGGATGCCTGGATCACGGTGCTTGCCCTCTCCTCCTCGGCGCGCGTGCCCGCGGCGGTCGCGGCGATGGTGGTTGTGCTCGCGAACCTGGGCGCGTTGGCTTTGGTCCTTCGTCGGGCGGGCGCCGAGGACCTCGACCGGACGAAGCTCTACTTCGCGACCGGGATGCTCGTGCCTGTGTTCCTGTGGGACATCGCAGTCGAATTCACCGTGCCGGGGATCCTTCTGGTCGCGGCCGTGGTCGCGTACTTCCTGTACTGGCTTTCCCGGCAGCTCGACCGACGAAGCCAGGACGCCGCCGGAACGCTGCCGCCGGGTCTACAGCCACTCGCCTAGCCCGCCACGGTCTGTCGCAGCGGGGCTTCGTGCCGAGGTCGAGGACGTGCCGTCCGCGCGCCGCCAGAAGGCGAGCCCGCGGCGGGGCGGCGGGAGCTCCCTTAGGCAGCTCTCGCGGTCGATTCGGCTCAGGGTGACGTAGTCGATCGGTGGTCGTAGGGTCAGCGCGTTCATCGAATCACGAACGGCGGGTTATGCCAAGGTCCGGGCGCACGGCAGACACACACTCGCGGTGAGTGCCGACGGAGAGCGGTTCGCCCTCCGATACCGTCTTTCCCGAGCGGTCCTAACGTTCTCCGTGACGCCCGGGCCGCCTCCCGACCTCGGGGAGCCGCCCCGCGAGTTCGACGCGCTCGTGGCGTGGTTCGACCGGGTCAGCCAGCGTCTCGTCCTGGCGGACGACCTGGCGCTTCCCGAGGTGCGTCGCGCGGTGGCGGCGTTCACTGCCGGGGTCACTGCCCATCGCGACGCGGACGGGGATCTGGGCAGGGAAGCCCGCTCCGAGGACCTGGGCCTGGCGTCGAGCCGGCGGATCCTGCGCGCGGACCACGATCGGCTGGCCACGTCGGTCCGCCAGCTCTGGTGGTTCTACGAGATCGTGGAACGGGACGATCACGGCGGAAATCGTCAGGCGCTGGGCCAGTACGGACGCCTCGCGGCCGAAGCCCTTCGGCGCCATCGGGTCGAGGAGCTAGAGTGGTTCCGCCTCGCCCGGACCGGTCGCTCGGAATCCGCGGTCCCGCCCGTTGCGAGCAACGATAAGTAGGCGCGCCGTGAGGCGGCCGAGGGAGCGATGGCAGCGCGGGCGGGAGAAGCGATCTGGGTCGAAAAGTACCGGCCCGCATCGCTCGAACAGATGGTGGGCCAGGACGCCATCGTCCCGCTCCTTCGTTCCTACGCGGCGAAGCGTTCGATGCCGCACCTGCTCTTCGCCGGGCCTCCCGGGACCGGCAAGACGACCGCCGCGCTGGCGCTCGCCCGAGACCTGTTCGGGGCAGAGTGGCGGCAGAACCTACTCGAGCTCAACAGCTCGGACGAGCGCGGCATCGACACCGTGCGGACGACGATCAAGCAGTACGCGCGCACCGCGCCGCTCGGGAGCGTAGGGTTCAAGCTCCTGTTCCTCGACGAGGCCGACAACCTGACCGCCGAGGCCCAGGCCGCCCTCCGCCGCCTGATGGAGCGGTACTCGGGCTCGTGCCGGTTCATCCTGTCGTGCAACTACTCCTCGCGGATCATCGACCCGATCCAGTCCCGGTGCGCGGTCTTCCGGTTCCGCTCGTATCCTCCGGGGGCGGTGCGGACCCAGCTCGAGCGCGTGGCCAAGGCCGAGGGACGGACCGTGACGGCCGAGGCGATGGAGACGATTGTCGCGGCGAGCGCCGGCGACCTCCGGCGCGCGACCAACCTGCTCCAGCTCGCGGCTACCCACTCGGACGCCGTCACGGCGGAATCGGTGAAGGAGTACGCCACCGTGCCCCTGCGCCGCGAGGTGGAGGCGATGCTGGGCGCCGCGCTCCGGGACAACTTCGTTGAGGCCCGGTCCCGCCTCTACGCGATCATTACCGAGCGCGGCGCGTCGGGCGAGGAGATCCTTCGTGCGATCCATAGCTATCTTCCGGACATCAGCGACACGGTCCTCCCCGCCCGGGACAAGGTCCGTCTCATCGAGTTCCTCGGCGAGGTCGACTTCCGCCTCGCGCAGGGTGCGTCGGACCGCATCCAGCTTGAGGCCGTCCTCGCGCACATCGCGGCGGGCCAGACGTCCAGGTCGTAGCGGATGGCCCAGCAGAAGGACGTCGGTGGAAAGCCCCCGCTTCGTCGGCGGGCCGTGGCGGTGGGTCTGCTCAAGGTCTCTTCCGGAACGCGACGCGCGCTGCGGGGAGGTCGGGTCGAGAAGGGGGATCCGGTAGCCGCGGGGGAGCTCGCGGGCCTTCTGGCGATGAAGCGGACCCCCGACCTGATCCCGCACTGCCACGTCGTGGGCCTGACGAAGAGCCGGGTCGACATCACCGTCAGCAACGCGGGGGTCCGCGTTCGGGCCGAGGCGGAGGCTCTCGACCGCACCGGGGTCGAGATGGAGGCCCTCGTGGGCGCGAGCGTGGCCCTCCTGACGGTCTGGGACATGGTAAAATACCTCGAGAAGGACGCCCGTGGGCGGTACCCCTCGACCTCGCTCGGGCCGGTGCGCGTGCTCTCGAAGACGAAAACCGCGGTGGACGAACGATGACCCATCACGAACCCCCCGCTGCCCCTGCGAACCGTCACCACCTCGGGGGAGACCGCTCTCTCGGTTTCGCCATCCTCTCTGTCTCCGACACGCACACGGAGTCGGACGACCCGTCCGGGCACATCGCCCGCGAGCTACTCAAGGCGGCGGGCCACACCGTCCGTCACTACGCGCTGGTCGCCAACTCGGTCGCCGACGTCGGCGAGCGCCTCGAACCGTGGTTGGCCGAGGTCGGGGTCGAGGTCGCGGCGACGGTCGGGGGAACGGGAGTCAGCTCCCGCGACCTAACCGTGAACGCCCTCGAGGCGATGGGCGGGAAGAGGATCGACGGGTTCGGGGAGATCTACCGGTCGTTGAGCTTCGCCGACGTCGGGGCCCTCGCGATGATCAGCAGGGCAGGGCTCTACCTCGTCCACGGGAAGCCGGTCTTCGCCCTCCCCGGCAGCGAGCGGGGCGTCCGCCTCGCGATCGAACGTCTGATCGTTCCGGCCGGCATCCACCTGATCGAGGAACTCGAGCGCTAGGGCCGGGTCCGCACGCCCAGCGCCCCGAGAGGCGGCGGGCCGGAGTCCAGGACCTGGGGGGGGAGCCCCTGCAGCCGGCAGAAGTCGGCCCAGGCGGGGGTCGCGTCGATGTGGTGGGCCAGCAGGATCCCTCGTTCCGAGAGGGCGTCCCACGCCGCGCGGAGCTCGAAGCGGGCGCGGGCCCCGTCCGGCCCGTTGTCGTAGAAGAACAGGTCGACGCGGTGCGTGGCCGCCAGGATCTCCCGGAGCCGGTCCTCCGTATTCCCGAGAGCGAGCGTCCAGCGTGTTCGCAGCCCGGGCGGGACGAACTGGCCGACCGAGACGTTCTGCACGGCGGACGGCCGCCCGGCGGTGGGGCCGGGACCCAGCGACACAAGCTCGCCCATTCCGTTCGCGTCGAGGGCGGCGAGCAGCCATGCGGTCGAGTAGCCAGGCCGGACGCCGGTCTCGACCACCCGCTCCGGACGCGCCGCGCGAACGAGGAGGTAGAGGAGCGCGCCTTGCGGGAGCTCGTGGGTGAAGGCAACGCCCGCCCCGCGCTGCAGGAGAACGTCCGGCAGGCCGCTCTCCTTCAGCTCGCGCCGGTACCGTTGGAGCTCGGCCGCAGAGGCCCCCGAGAGCAGGGAGACGCGGTCGAGTGCCGCCTGGCGGAACATCAGCATCCGTTGGCGGATCGCCTTGCGGGCGGCCGGAGAGATGACCGAGGGTCGCAGTCCCGACCGGTCGAAGGCTTGAGGCAGTCCCCCACCCGAAGGTCGGGCGATCGATAGCGCGGGTTCCGATTCGTGCGATGACGAGGAAGAACTCACGTCCTACTCATGGAGCCGCTTCTAAAAGAGCGTTCGCCCTCGCGGGGGCGGGGGAGACGATCCGGCCTCAGCGGACGCGTCGATCTCGGTCCCGGGAGACCCGTTGGGGAGGTCCGCGCCACGGAGTTACGTTTGCGTCTGGGCTTTGGGATCTTGTGGCGATGGGCCCCCCAGAGGGCTGTTGCCCACGGGGTTCCCGTTCCCACCTCGTCCCTCCCTCTCCCTCCGCTCCACCCGTGCGAATCGGTCGTTACCCGACCCGTAGAGGGGTCTCACTGCATCCTCGGAAAGGGCGTCGGGGTCAAGTCGAAGACCCCCCAGTCCCGCAGTCCTTCGCAGGACGGTCAACCCCAGGTTCAACCCCGCGTTCAGCTGGCGGTCGAGCGACCACCCGCACTTCCCGCAGTCGAACCGGGTCCCCACCCTTTTTCGGTGTTCCGATACTTCACCACATCTCGGGCAGGTTCGTGACGTGCGAAAGGGATCCAGCCAGACGACGGGAACGCCTCGGTCAACGGCCTTGTAAGCCAGCTGGCGGTGGAGCTCTCCCTGCGGCCAGGAAGAGAGGCGGCGTCGGAGGGATTGGGAACGGAAGCGTGGAGGGCTCCTCGAGCCACCACGCCGTCGCCTAGGTGGGGGAATAGCCGTGAGATCCTCGAGAGCAAGGATCGCATGCTGGGTGGCCAGTTGGTCGATCAAGGAGCGGGTGAGGGCATGGAGGCGGGAACGGGTTCGATGGCGTTCCCTTCGCCCCTCCCTGCCCAGCAGCCGGCGGGAGACCCGTCGGTCGTGGGCCCTCTTCCGACCGAGATTCTGGCGACGTTTCACGTGACGCGCTTGGATGGCCCGGATCTCCGGGAACGGCAGCCGGACATACTCAGCCACCCCCGGGGCTACTCGAACTCCGTCGAGCGAGGATTCGTTGGTGTCCAGGGCGACGAGCGAGAGGGCAACGTACGGTGTCGGCGGTCGCCGAGCGTAGATGAGAACGGCGCGTCGAAGTCCGATGTGCACCTGGGTCACGCGATGGTCCGGGTTCGCCAGGACCCTTCGGTGGTACTCGGAGACGGGTAGAGTAAGGGAACACCACTCGCCCTGTCGCACGGAGAGACGGAGTTTTCCGGAGTCAGGGTCGAAGTGGAAGGACCGTGCCGGGATCCTAACGAAGGGAGTACGGACATAGGGAACGCGGCTCGCTACTCTCTTCCGAAGCCGACGACGGTGACCACTCGCCAGAGAGCGCGCAATGTCAGCAGCTGCGAGGCCGATTGACCCGGTGACCTGAGCCTCGAGGGCTCGGTCCGCGGCAAAGCGGGAGAGGGCGCGTCGAGAGGTGACGCGGGTCGAGAGGGCCTCGCGAAGGCAGAGGTTGACGAGGAGGCGGAACTCGTCCATCCGGGCGCGGAGAGGGGGAGGGATGGAGTCCCTTTCCGGGGAGAGAGGGAAGACGAGGGCACGGCGAGGGTCCACGGAACGGACAGGGGAACCCGGAGGGCGACCCTTTCTCCACCGATGAAAGGTGAACGATGTCGGGTCGAACGGCGGGATTCCTAAGCCCCTCAATAGAATCCCAAAGCCCTGAGCCGGAGACGTCTTTAATACCCGCACCGCCTCGATTGTCCCGGTGTAACGGCATGGCGGTTCAGGAGATCGGCGGCCCCGGCTTCGACAAGTTCGCGCAGGCCAACTCCGCCGTGGTCATCGATGTGTGGGCTCCCTGGTGCGGACCGTGCCGGGTCGTGTCGCCCATCGTGGACCGGCTGAGCGAGAAGTACGACGGCAAGGTCGCGTTCGCGAAGATGAACTCGGACGACAACGGGGAAAAGGCCGGAGCGCTCGGGATCATGAGCATCCCGACCCTGCTCTTCTACAAGCAGGGGAAGCTCGTCGACCGCATCGTGGGCGCCTACCCCGAAGAGGTCATCGACGAGCACATCCGCCGGCTCCTCTGACTCCCCCGCCCGGGGCACGGGCGCGTCCGTTCCGACGCGCTGAGAACGACGGGAGATCCTCGGCCGAGCCTCGCTAGCGCCCCGTCCGCGGGAGGATCCTCCGCATGAGCGCCGTACCGGCCGAACAGCAGCTGGCCCGGTACTCCTTCCAGCGCAAGCTCGACGAGATCGCGGCGTGCAAAGGTCGGGCGACCGAGCTGATCAGCCTCTACGTTTCCCCCGGGAAGCAGGTCTCCGACGTGATGTCGTACCTGCGGAACGAGTACGCCCAGAGCTCGAACATCAAGAGCCGGACGACCCGGAAGAACGTGATGTGGGCGATCGAGTCCCTGATGGGGCGCGTCCGCTCGTTCAAGGAAGTCCCGTCGCACGGGGTCGCCTTCTTCGTGGGCAGCAAGGCGGTCGGCGCGGACAAGTCCGAGACGGTCACGTTCATCGTGGAGCCGCCCGAGCCGCTGAACACCTACCTCTACCGGTGCGACTCGACGTTCTTCCTCGACCCGCTCCTTACGATGGTCCACGAGCCCGAGCTCTGGGGGCTCGTCGTGGTGGACCGGGCCGAGGCCACCCTGGGATTGCTCCGCGGGAAACGCATCGAGACGCTCCGGAACAAGCAGTCGCTCGTCCCGAGCAAGCACGGACGGGGCGGCCAGTCGGCGCATCGGTTCGAGCGGCTGATCGAGCACGCGGCCCACGAGTTCTTCGTCCGGATCGCGGAGATGTGCACGGAGCTCTACCTGCCCCGGAAGGACGAGCTGAAGGGGATCCTGCTCGGCGGCCCGGGGGCGACGAAGGAGTTCTTCTTCAAGGAAGCGTTCCTCCAATACGAGCTCCAGCAGAAGGTCGTCACGCCCCTGTTCGATACCGGGTACACGGACGAGTATGGTCTGAGGGAGCTGGTAGAGAAGGCGACCCAGACCCTCCACGGGCTCGAGCTCACGGAGGAGAAGCGGATCATCCAGCGGCTCCTGAACGAGATCCGCAAGGCCGAGACCGGCCTCGCGGCCTACGGGGAGCGGGACGTCGCCCATGCCCTCGAGCTCGGCGCCGTGGAGACCCTGCTCATCTCCGACGGCCTGCGGCGGCGGAGGATCACGTTCCGCTGTGGCTCGTGCCAGAAGGAGTTCCTCCGTTCCCTGGAGGATTCGGAGATCGACGCGGTCCTGGCAGGTCCCTGCCCGAGCTGCGGCGCCTCCCAGCTGACCGAGGCGGCCTCGGAGGACTACGTCGAGGGATTGTTCCGTCGCGCGGCCGAGTCCGGCGCGAGCGCCCGCCTCGTGTCGACAGAGAGCGAGGAGGGCGAGATGCTCGCAAAGGCGTTCCAGGGCGTGGCCGCGCTCCTCCGGTACCCGGTGGCGTCGACCGTGGTCCTCCGCCCTCGGACGGAGAGCTAAAGGGACCCGGCATCGTCGGCGAGACGATGGTGAAGGACACCGCAACGACCGCGCCGGCGGCTCCACCGCCCACCCCACCGGCCCCTCCGCCGCTGGACGACGAACCCCTCCGCTCGCTCCTGGGCCTCGCCCGCACGCTCGCGTTCCTCGTCGCGCTGGTCGCGGGCCTGTTCTTCCTGATCCTTCTCGCCCTCGGGATCTTCCGGATCGCCGTAGGCGGCTCACCGGCGTCGCTGGTCGCGGCGGCCTACTGCCTGATCGCCGCGGCCGTGAACTACCTCACCTGGCGCGAGCTGCCCGCGCTCGAGCTACTCGCCTCCCAGCGGAAGTACGGCCTCCTCAAGGAACGGCTCATCGTCTGGACCGTCCTCGGGCTGATCTTCTTCGTGGTCGTGGGCGTCGTGCTGGCGCTCGCCTGGGTGCGGATCGACCTGAAGGCCGGCCCGTACGCCGCCGCCCCCACGGGGAACCCTCCCGTCTGCCTGCGATGCGGGGAGCGCGCGACGCTGATCCCGGAGTTCGGGCGGTACTATTGCTACCGCTGTTCCGCCTACCTCTGGTAGGGCAGGCGGAACTCGCTCCCCCAGGTCACCAGAGGTGGTCCAGCGGGTCGTCCTCGGTCGGCGGCTTCGTGGCGCGGGAGGGTGGCGTGGCGGGGCGGAGGGGCGCGGAGCTCGTTTGGCCGGGCGGATAGAGCGATGCGTTCGGGTACTTCGGGGGTGGGACCTGTCGGCGCCGCGCGACGACGGCCATCCCGATCAGGGCAGCTGTCCCGACGACCGCGGCTGTAACGACGAGGAGGCCCAGCAGGCCGCGGGGCGTGGCGCCGCCCGGACAGCCGGACTCGGTCACCAGGCACGCCGCACCCGACTGGGCCTGACCAGCTGACTCGGGCGTACCCTGCACGAACGCCGAGCTCCCGGAGTCCGTCGCGGCGGGGGCTATGGCCGGGACCCCGGGCAGGGAAGGGCCGCCGGATAGGGCGGCCGCCACATTGTCCGAACTCGAGTGGAACCACGCGCCCGAGGCCACGAACCCGAGGTGCCCGCCCGCGAACCCGTGGTCCGCGACGTCCACGGTCGGGGAGGTCGCGTTCGTGAACCCCGATTCGTTCGTCGACCACGGCTGGGTGGAAGACCCGAACAGGTTCGCGCTCGAGGGGATTAGGATGAATCCCTCGCGGAGTGCGAACGGTCCGGTGAGGGTGTAGTTGACCTCGGAATAGGGGCGGCCCTGGAGAGTGACGTTCGCGCCGGTGAAGCTTCCGGCGAGGGTCACGGACCCGGAATGATTCACGGTCCCGGAGCCGGAGTTGTGGTAGGTCTCGTTCAGCAGCAGTGACCGTTCGTAGACGGCCCACGCGTAGCTCCCCGCGCCAGTGAACGCGCTCGTCGAGTTCCAGGTCGTGCCCGGCGTGAGGCTCAGCGGGACGAGCCCCAAGGCGGGAGAGAAGCTGAGGTTCGCTGAGGCGCTCACGTTCACGTCCAGCGCCCTCGAGAGCTTGAGCACGCCCAGGGCCGAGTAGTCCGCCGCCTCCCGGAGCCCTCCGGACACGGTGAGCTGCGAGCCGGTCAACGCGATCGCGGCCGCCGGTCCGCTGGGTTCGGTGACCGTTCCCACGGTAGTGAGGTTCGACGTTGCGTTCACGGTCTCCCACAGGTGGTCGTGGAGGTGGGCGACCGCCGGGGAAAGCGCGCGCGAGTAGGTGACGTTGAAGAAGGCGCCCATCGTGCGGCTGACGTTGAGCGCGTAGTTCGATCCGGAGAGATTGGTCTCGGTGACCACGACCGAGAACCCGAACGTCGCGCTGACCGCGTACGTCCACCCGTCCGAGGAACCGTGGAACGATACCGTCCTGATCGCCCCATAGGCCCAGGTCTGGGCAGACGTCGCCGCAGGGCCAACGGCCCCTGCCTCGGCGGGAGCGGCGCTTGACACAAACACCATCAATAGGACCAGCGCTACTGCTTCGGCCGGGACCACCAGTGAGGGGCGAGCGTTCATGGAATTCTCTCTCTCCTGCGGGACTTCCGATAGATTGCATGCGGAGTGCGCCTCTTAAGGCGAAGTTCCGAGACTCATGGGGTCCGTTGGACCGAATGCTACACCGTAGCAATCGAGCGGGGACGGTTCGTTGCGGGCGCTGACCGAGTCTGAAGCTCGGGTGATCGCCGTCCTGCTCGCGGCGAGGCCCGACCGAGAGAGGGAGCGTCTCCGCCTCGTGGACGTCCCCCGGTCCACCTACCACGCCGTGCGCCGAAGAGCCTACGAAGAGGGGTGGCTGAAGGACCGATACGTGCCCCATCCGGTCCCGCTCGGACTCCCGGTGGTCACGTTCCTTCTGGTGCGGCCGTACGCCGACCGGTCCGAAGAGCTCCTGCGGACCGTCTCGGCCGACCCGGGCGCCGTGCTCGTGTGGACCGGGGGGCCGATCACCCTGGCCGTCCTGTTCCACGGAACCCCAGTGCAGCCTCGTCGCCTCGTCGACCGCATCACCGCGGGCCGGCTCGCGGCGTCCCCGACCGCGGTGAC
>DATGZQ010000096.1:0-2492 GCA_035297125.1 Thermoplasmata archaeon | reverse complement strand
CAACGCCCGGATGACGGCATGACCAGCGGCCCGTACACCTACGGCATCTGGACGCCGGCCGCGCCGCCCTTGGCCACGAGACCCACGTCCCGGACAGAAGCGATCCACATCACGGTCGCGTTCATCGTCCTCACTTTCGATTTGGTCATCATCCTGAGCGGTCGCGGGCTGCTCGCCGGTAACGGGTCCTCCGGACTCTTCTCTTCGATCCCGATCTTCTACGTCCTCCTCGCCGCGGGAGCGGCGTTGACGGGATTCATCGCCCATGAAATGGCGCACAAGCTGGTCGCTCGGAGGCTCGGGTACTGGGCCGAGTTCCGGATGTGGCCGTTTGGTCTCGTACTGTCGCTGATCACCTCGGTCAGCGGATTCCTCTTCGCCGCCCCCGGGGCGACCATGGTGAGCGGCATGAGCCCGAACGACCGGCGAGGTTGGGGTCTTACGGGCGTCGCCGGCCCGATGTCGAATCTCCTGTTCGCCGCCGGTTTCTATGGAGCCTCGATCGTCGCGTTCCGGCTGGGTTCGGATTCCTTCGGCCCCTTGCTGTTCCTCGCCATGATCAATGCCCTGTTTGCGACGTTCAATCTACTTCCCCTCGGGCCGCTGGACGGAGCCAAGGTGCTTCGCTGGGGAGTGGGTCGGTGGATCCTCACATTCGTCGTGGCGGTCGGAGCTCTCGCCCTGACGTCGTTAGCTCTCGACTTTTTCGGAAGTCCGTTCCTCGCGTGGTGAGGCTTCGAACGTGACCGCCCCTCGGGTCTCCGATTTGGGCCGGGGTCGACAAATGATCGACCTCGATTTTCGCGACACCGAGGGATTGGTGGCGGCGTATCTGCTCCCGCAAGAGTCTGGGTGGACGCTTGTGGAGACGGGTCCGTCCACGTGCCACGCGTCACTCCTCGCGGGTGTGAGTCGGGCCGGCGTTTCGCCCGGTGAGGTCCGCCGCGTTTTCGTGACGCACATCCATCTCGACCACGCGGGGGGAATGGGAGCGGTGGTCGAATCGTTCCCGAACGCCACCTTCTACGCCCACGAGCTCGGTGTCCCCCATATGGTGGACCCGACGCGATTGGTGGCGAGTGCGCGGAGAGCCTGGGGAGATGCCTCCGACCTGCTCTGGGGGGCGGTCGCGCCGGTGCCCTCCGACCGGATCGTGGCCCTACGGGGCGGGGAGAGATTCCCGCTGGAGCACGGAGAGCTCGAAGTTCTGGCCACCCCAGGCCATGCGAAACACCACCTCGCGTTCTTCGACACCGCCGTCCGCGGGCTCTTCACCGGGGACGGGGCCGGGGTCCGCCTCGAGCACTCCACCCACCTTCGACCGGCCGTGCCGCCCCCGGACCTTGACCTCGAGCAGCTGTTCGCAAGCCTGGATGCGATGCGCCGCACCGACCCGCGGCTCGTCCTCTTCAGCCATTTCGGTCCCAGTCCGGACGGGGCGGCCGACCTGGTCCGGTACCGAACGATCGTCGAGCAGTGGCGCGACGTCGCTCTCGCGGCTGCTCGGGAGCGGACGGATGCGGAGTTCGTCGCCCAGCGATTGAGGGATTTCGATGCATCCGCGGCCGCCGACTCCTACGCCTCGGAGCGGGAGTCGATCATCTCGGGGTACGAGCTCGCCGCTCGCGGGTTCCTGAGGTACTTTGAGACCCAGGGACTGATCGGACGGGATCCGAGGTGACGGCGCTCACCCGCTCCGACCGCCGCGCCGCAGCGGGAATGCTCGTGCTCGCCCGCATCGTGTACGCGTTCAACTGGTACAACGTCGGGGCGGTCCTCCCTCTCATCGGCGGCGGTCTCCACGCCAGCACGTTCCAGCTGGGCATAGTCCTGGGATCGTTCCTCGTCGGAGCCGGACTCTTTCAGGTGCCCGCCGGGTTTCTCGCGATGCGCTGGGGGTACCGGACGACCTCGATCTTCGCCCTCGGAATGATGGGGGCCTTCGGGGTCGCCTCAGCGTTCTCCCCGGATTGGATCGTCCTCGCGGTGCTCCGCTTCGGAGCGGGGGCGGGAGCCGCGTTCTTCTTCGCTCCCGCCCTCGGGCTGGTCTCGTCGTACTACCCCACGGGTTCCCGCGGGCCGGTCATCGGGATTTACAACTCGGGATTCAGCATCGGAGCGTCGGCGGGGCTTTTCACCGGCGCCCTGATCGGCGCTGTGGCGGGATGGCCTTGGGCGCTCGCCACCGGGGGAATCGCGCTCCTGGCCATCGGGGCGGCGGCCGAGGTCGTTCTACCGCGGTTCGAAAGTTCCGCCCTCCGACCCGATTGGTCAGCCGTTTGGAAGGCCGGTCGCCCACTCCTTCGCTCCCGAAACCTCTGGGCCCTCTCGTTGGGGCTCAGCGGAATGTGGGCCGCGTTCTACGTCGCCGCCCAGTACTTCGTCCAGTTCAGTTCCACCGTGCACCCCGATTGGCCGATCGCGCTCGCGGCAGGTCTGCCGACCGTTCTGATCTTCTCGGAAGTTTTCGGCGGGCCCATCGGCGGTTGGTT
>DATGZQ010000095.1:0-5748 GCA_035297125.1 Thermoplasmata archaeon | reverse complement strand
TCGCGCGGATGCGGTCGTCGCGCACCTCGTAGCGGCCCTTCGCGTCCGTCTCGGCGATGGCGAGCAGGTGCTGGGGACGCAGCCAGTGGTACGCGGGATGCTTTTGGGAGATGGCCCGGACGATCTGGGGGAGGGCGACCCAGCCCTGGGGGTCGATCGGCAGTTCGTAGCGGTCCGGGAAGTGTCGGAGGATGCCGGTCAGGACCCGCCCGAGGTGGTCGAGCTCCCGGTCGTTCATCATGAACTTGCCGGGCTGGCCGCAGACCGGGCAATTCTCGGCCCGGAAGTACCCGTGCTGTGCGCACTCCTTCAGCATCGCCCCGGCCCTCGTCAGGCCTTGACCTTGTCCGCCTTCTTCTCGAAGTCGGTCAGGAGGTCGCCGTACAGGTCAGTGAGGTCCTTCAGGACCCGCTTGAGGACCTGCTGGGGCTTCTCGCCCTTCGTCTTGAGGTAGAGCGTTGGACTGTCGAGGTACGGGTGGCCGAGGTAGTAGCGCGCCTCGAGGACCTTCTCCTCCTTCTGGAGCGCCTCGACGAGCGGGATGAGCAGCGTCTCTTCCCCCTTCGGGAACTCCACCCGGAGGAGGTCGTGCTCCTTCTCCACGACGCGAATCTCCATCGGTAGCCTCGGAGGCCGGCCCACTTGCGTCCGCTTCTTAAGCGTGGCGGGACCGAGGGCAGGCCCGCCCAGCCTTCGACGGCTCGCGCCGACGCGCATATAAGATTCATCGACTCGTCGAGAGCCTGAACATGCGGTTTCTCGTGGTCGGGGGCGGCGCCCGGGAACACTCGATCGCCCTCACGCTCCGCCGCGCGGAGGCGGAGATCTTCGTGGCGAGCTCGAACGCGAACCCCGGCCTCGAAGGGATCGCGAAGGAGTCAGCCCGGGTCGACCCGACGGACGCGGCCCGCGTGGTCGCGTTCGCTTCGAAGACGCGGACCGAGGTCGCGGTGATCGGGCCGGAGGCCCCGCTCGCCGCCGGGGTCGCGGACGCCTTGCGGGCCGCAGGGATCCCGACCGTCGGTCCGGACCGGGCCGCTGCCCAGGTCGAGACCTCAAAGCTGTTCTGCCGAGAGCTCCTCCAGCGTCGCGGGGTCGAAGGGCAGCCCAAGTTCTCCGCGCCCGCGACGGTCGAGGAGGTCGACGCGGCGATCGCCGGGTTCACAGGCCCGTTCGTCGTCAAGCCGAGCGGGCTCACGGCGGGCAAGGGCGTCTGGGTCCAAGGGTCGGACTTCTCGGAACCCAAGGAGGGGGCGGTCTACGCCAAGTCGATTCTCATCCAGGGCCAACGGGTACTTCTCGAGGAGAAGCTCGAGGGCGAGGAGTTCAGCCAGATGGCCCTGGTGACGGACTCGGGCGTCTACCCGATGCCCGCGGTCCAAGACTTCAAGCGAGCGCTCGAGGGAGACCACGGTGGGAACACCGGAGGGATGGGGTCGTACTCCCAGCGAGACCACCTGCTCCCGTTCCTATCGTCCTCCGACCGGGACGGCGCAGTCGGGATGATCGAGAAGACCGCGACGGCGCTTCGGGCCGAGGGTCTCCCCTATCGGGGGGTCCTCTACGGCGGATTCATGCTGACCTCGCGCGGTCCTCTTCTCCTCGAGTTCAACGCTCGCTTCGGAGACCCGGAGGGGATCAACGCGCTCACCCTCTACGAGGAGGGGAACTTCGCCGACCTCCTTCACGGCGTCGCGACCGGTAGGGTCGACCCGAACCTGATCCAGTTCCGGCGTCGTGCCACGGTCGTGAAGTACGTCGTACCTCCCGGATACGGTGACCGGCCGCGGCCGGGCGGTCTGCTCACGGTCGACGCCGGTGCCATCGAAGCCGCCGGCGTGCACCTCGTCTACGGAAGCGTGGACGCCGCCGGGCCGGGCATGGTTCGGCTGGGCTCTTCCCGCGGAATCGCGCTGGTGGGCGAGGCGAGCGCAATCCACGAGGCCGCCAGCCGGGTCGAGGCAGCGCTCGCCTTCGTCAAGGGCGAGTACTACGTCCGCCACGACATCGGCACGAAGGAGGACCTCGCCCGCCGCTGGGAGCACATGCGCAAGATCCTCGCCCCCACCGCGAAAAGCTCCCCGATCCCCCTCTCCGTCGCGCGCCCCGAGGCGCCGCCGTCGAGCGCCGGCTCCCCCGAACAAGTGATCGGGTGAGGGAGCCGGCCAAGCGTCAAATACCGCGCCTCCGATTTCACGGTCCTTCGGCCATGTTCTGTCCTTCCTGCAAGCGAATGATGCGCCCCGACCGCGCCGCGGGGGTCTGGCGGTGCACGTCGTGCGGCAAGGAGGTCCCTCTCGGTCGAGGCGTCGAGGTCCGCCAGACCGAGGCGAGCGGGCGAGGCAAGGTCGCGGTGGTCGAGGTGAAGCACGTTACGCTCCCGAAGACCGAGGAGACCTGCCCGAAGTGCGGGAACGGGGAGGCGTACTGGGTGCTGCGGCAGACGCGCGGCTCCGACGAGCCTGAGACGCGGATCTTCGAATGCACGAAGTGCGGCCACAAGTGGCGGGAGTACTCGTGAGCGCCCCGGCGTTCGACACGGTCGCCCGGGTGTTCGCCCCGGACGCGCTCGGCACGACCGTTCGCCTTCGAGGATGGGTGCTGCGGACGCGCTCCTCCGGCGGGATCCTGTTCATGGCCCTGCGGGACCGGACCGGGGTCGTCCAGGTCACGGGACGTCGGGACGCGCTCGGGGACGCGGCGTACGAGGCGGCCGAGCACGTCCAGATCGAGGGCGCGGTGTCCGTCGAGGGCACGGTCGCCGAGGACCGGCGGGCCCCGGAAGGCCGCGAAATTCGGGCGAGCCGTATCACCGTGATCGATTCGGGGGAGCCGTTCCCCATTTTCTCTGACCAGACGGAGGAGTTCCGGCTCGACAAGCGCCACCTCACGATCCGCTCCCAGGAGAACGTCGCCATCTTCCGCGTCAAGGCCGAGCTCCTCCGCGCCTTCCGGGAGTTCCTCGACCGCGAGGAGGTCGTCGAGATGACGCCGCCGATTATCTCCGGGAACGCGGCCGAAGGGGGCGCGGAGGCGTTCCAGATCGACTACTTCGGGCGGCCCGGGTATCTCTCCCAGTCCGCCCAGCTCTACCTCGAAGCGTTGCTCTTCCCGCACGAGCGGGTCTACTCGCTCACGTCCGCGTTCCGCGCGGAGAAGTCGCGCACGACCCGCCACATCACCGAGTTTCTGATGCTCGAGGTCGAGCTCGCCTGGTGCGACCTCGCCGGCCTGCTCGACTTCACCGAGCGGATGATGGTCTCGACGGTCCACGCGGTGGCGAGCCGTCGACCGAAGGAGCTCACCGCCCTCGGCCGGCGCCCCGAGGAGCTGCTTGCGATCACCGCCCCGTTCGAACGGGTCCGCTACGCCGAGGCGATCGACCGGCTCTCCAAGCTCGGATTCCCCGTCCACTTCGGGAGCGACATCGCCACCGCCGAGGAGCGCGCCCTCACCCTCGAGAGCCATTCGCCGCTCTTCGTCACGCACTTTCCCCGCGAGCTGAAGGCATTCTACATGCTGCGCTCGACGGACGACCCGCGCACCGTGGAAGCGGCCGACCTCCTCGGCTCGGAAGGGTACGGGGAGATCGTCGGCGCCTCCTGTCGCGAGACCGACATCGCGCGGCTCACGGAGCGGATCGTCGAGACCGGCGCGAAGGTGGAAGAGTACGAGTGGTACCTCGACCTCCGTCGGCACGGGAGCGTCCCGCATGCTGGCTTCGGTCTCGGCATCGAGCGGGTGCTTCGGTGGATGCTCCGACGCGAGCACATCCGCGACACGACCCCCTTCCCCCGCACGCCGTCGCGCCACACTCCCTGACCCGGCCCGTCGCACCGGCTCCGAAGCTCCGCTTCGTCAGCAATGTTCAATAGCGCGCGCGAGGTTGCCGGGCTACGCTCCCCCGACGGAGAACGCAGAGTGGCAGCAGAGCAGGAACCGGTCCGGGGAGGTGAGCGCTCGGGACCCCCGAATGAGAAGCCGCCCGTCGCCCTCGCGGTCGAGCGGATCACGCACCAGGACGTACCGGCGATCTGCGCCCTCTATAAGCGAGTCTGGGACCCGCCCCCGGCGGGGATCCACGCGGAGTACGTGAAGTCCTGGCAGCCGACCCCACTCGAGTTCACGAGCTGGATGGAGGGCGTCACGTACTTCGCCGCCCGTCGGGACGGTCGCGTGATCGGCATCGTCGGATGCGAGCTCCGTCACGCCAGCTGTCGCATGATGAACCTCGCGGTCGAGCCGGACGCCCGGCGGCAGGGAGTGGCCACCGCCCTCATCGCTGCGGCGATCGAGTGGGCGAAGAAGGGCAGCTGCTCGTCGATCTGGATCGATTCGCTCAGCCGGTTCGCGCCCTCCACCGCGCTCTTCCAGCACCTCGGGTTCGCGCAGGCCGGTGTCCTCCACCGGCACGAGTGGGGCGAGGACGTCAACCTGTTCGAGCGCACCCTATAGCGGTGCGTTCACCGGGCGCGGGCGGCGGCCCGGGCCGGTCGGTTCGGGGGTAGTCCGTGGCTCTGCTGCAGCGCCCGGAGCCGACGGATCCCGTCCTCGGGGCGTCCGCGGAAGAACTCTCGGGCGCCGCGGGCGAGCTCGATCGCCTCGAGCTCGGTCGCGATCCCGTGCGCCCGCTCGTTGAGGAGGTAGTCGCCGTACTCCGAGATGTACTGCGGGAGTCCCGCCTTCAATCGTGTCACGGCCTGGAGCCGGATCGCCCGGATCTGCTGCTTGAGCGCCGCGAGCTTGCCGGCCCGCAGCTCGCTCTCGAGGTCGTCCGCGACCTCGGTCGAGTCTTGCGGCGGCTCGATCCCGAGCGCCTGCATGTCGTGCAATAGCGCGATGACGCGCTCGAGCTCCTCGCGCGCCTGGTCGAGGTGACGCTCCTTAAGCGTCACGACCCGGTCCACCTGTTGGAACGAGGAGAGAGCCTGGGCGACGTCGCCGGTCCGGGCCGAATGCAACGCGTCCTCGATCTGGTCCCGCTCGAGGCGGCTGTCGACGGCGTAGGCCTCGAGGCGGGTGAGGCGGGCCTTCGTCCGCTTCTCCCACTCCTCGAACGCGGTGACGACCCGTTTCTGGGCGATCCGTTCGATCCCGCGGACGACCTCGGCCCACGGCTCCGGGTTGGTCGCCGTACGGGCGGACTCCTCGGCCCAGGGGGGAAGTCTCGGGAGCTGTACACCGAGGGGCTGAACCCCTTCCGTCCACTGGTTCAAGCGGGCGAGGCGGCGCGCCAGCTCGGTCGCGAACGGGTTGGGTACCTCCGGAGCCGGGGTCCGGGCGCTCGGAGCCGGCGCGCGTCGTGGGATCGCGGGCTCCTCCGGCCTCGCGGGAGATGTCTCGGGAGCGTCCGTGGCAGGGTCATCGAGCAAGGTGTGGCACTCCGGGCAGACGATCGCCTCGGCTGGGATGGTCGCCCCGCATTTCGGACAGACCACCCCCTCGTCGGCCATCGGACCCCCGAGATACAGGTCCGCAGGGTCTTAAAACGCAAGTTGCCGAGGAACCAGCGGTTCCGCGCGGGTCCCACCGCGGCAATCCCGGAACATCGAACGGAGGAAGGGGAAGATGCAGGGGGTGTGAATCCTCCTTCGGTTCAATTCATCGTACCGCAAGAGACCGACCTGTCCTCGACGGGAGATCCGCCCGTTACGCAACCCCGCGGTTAGACAAGGGTGAGCGGCCCGGCGGAGGAACCGGATCCACACTCGCCGGGCTTCCGGACGTTCAGAACCGCGCGGATCTTCA
>DATGZQ010000094.1:0-5097 GCA_035297125.1 Thermoplasmata archaeon | reverse complement strand
CCCGTTTCAGCTGCGGAGGTGGTCGAGCAGGAACTGCCCGGCGACCCGCATCCCCCGCAACTGGTTGGCCCGTTTGGTGAACCCGTGCCCCTCGTCGTCGAAGACAAGATACTCCACCTCACGCCCCTTGGCTCGGAGTCGTTCGACCATCTGGTCCGACTCGGCCTTGTTGACGCGCGGGTCGTTCGCCCCCTGGATGACGAGCAGGTCGGCGCGAACGTTGTCGATGTAGGTGATCGGCGATCGCTCCCGGAGGAATTTCGCTTCGGTGTCCGGATTGCCGACCCACTGGTCCATGAACCGCACCCAGAACGGGGGGACGGTCTTCACGAACGTGATCAGGTTCGAGGGCCCGACCACATCGACTCCCACCTTCCAATACTCCGGAAGCCGGGTCACGCACCCCAACGTGGCGAATCCTCCGAAGCTCCCCCCGAATACCCCGAACCGCGCCGGGTCGAGCTCGGGTCGGGAGCGCATCCAGTCGGCGGCCGCTTTCAGGTCCTGGAGTTCCGCGCCGCCCCAGTCGTGGTGGATCAGTTTCTGGTAGGTCTTGCCATACCCGGAGGACCCTCGGATGTTCGGGGCGAGGATGGCGATCCCGTGGGCATTGAGGAAGGCGTAGAATCCCCAGTAGTTCCAGCCCGGCCGCTCTTGCGCTTCCGGACCGCCGTGAATGGAGAGCACCGCGGCCATGCGACCCTTGGGTCGGCGCTTCGGAAGGTAGTAGAAGGCCGGGATCTGCCGGCCGTCAAAGGTGGGGAAGCGGACGAGTTTCGGGGACGGGAGCGGTGAGTCCGGAACCCCTCCGACCATGCTCTCCGAGACCTGGACGGCTGGGCCGGAACCGAGAGGAAGCCACATGATCTCCGTAGGTCGGGAGCCGGTCTGCCAGAACGTCGCCAGCGATTTTCCGTCCGGCGCGATTACCGCCCCGTTCCCTACGGTCGAGACGAGCCAACCCGCCGGGAGGGATCGGATTCGCCTGAATGGCCCCCCCAATCGCCCCGCGTGCATGATCGTGTACCCGTCCTCGTTGACACCGTAGACGAGCGAGGATGAGCCGGGCGAGAATTGGACATCCTCGACGTCAGCGTTGGGCGACGCAAGCACCTTCCGCTTGCCCGAGCCCACCTCCACGAGCTCGAGCTGCTTGAACTCCCGTTCGATGTCGGTGCGCATCAGGAGACCGCGTCCGTCCTTGGTCCAGGCCTCCGCCACGGCCCACTCCTCGGATTCATGGGGGACGACCTCGGTCGTGGTCCGTCTCGCCAGGTCATGGACGTAGGTCTGGATGCGAGTGTTGCTGTGCACTTTCAGCACGAAGAATCGTCGCCCCGTCGGATCCCACGTGGGATTCGACCACAACGTCCCGGCCGGAAGCGGAAGGGAGGTCGTGCCGCGAGATAGGTCGAGGAGCACGACATCCATGTCGGCCCGGTCTCTCCCGTTGTCAATGTAGAGGAATCGGCGACCGGAGGGGTCGATTGCCCCCGTGGCGAGTTCATGCCGGACCTTCCGATCCTTGGTGATCGCAATCGGATCCCCGCCCTCCGCCGGTATGCGGTGGATTTGCATCTGCTCGTCTCCGTCCTGGTCCGCCGTGAAGAAGATCGTACGTCCGTCCGGAGTGGGCACGACCCTTCGGACGGAGCGGTCCGTGAATCCGGTCAGCGGTTGTGCAAAGCCACGTTCTCCTTTCGATCCGATCGTCTGGCGCCAAGCGTTGTACTGACCGGTGATGTTCGTCGTGAAGACGAGCTCCCCGGGCCGTACCCACGCGAGGTCACCGTAGCTCCAGTGCTGGGCGTACCGATCGTAGGGGAGGGGGGTCGATTGGGGCATGGTTGGGCTAGGGGAGCGGTCTAACAAAGGTTTGGCCGCCCGGGCTGACCGCGACTCCCCTTCCGGGCGCGACCGGACGAATCGGCCCGGCGAAACGGAGCGCCGGTCGCTCACGCCCGAACGACTACGGTCTCCGCGAGCAGGTCACCGAGCCGCTGACGCTTCGAGCCGAGCGCGGCAACGATGAACCCGAGAAGGTACAGGAAAGGGAGCCAGTCAACGATGCGAAGGATGTTGCGGATCAGGGAGTGACCCAGGTCCGGGGGCCGGCCGGTGGACGTTGAGACTACCCGCAGGTCGAACACCCTCTTCCCCAGGGTCTGGCCGGTGTTCGATTCGAGGAGCGTGAAATAGATGATGAAGACTGCAAACATGACGAGCGCGGTCGGGCCCCAGATGAGGGCAAACCAGGGGGAGGTACCCGAACCGCTCAGCACCGCCCAAGCCGTGAGGAGGCCGAGAGGGAGGGCGATGCCGATCGCGATGATGGCCAAGATGACCAGATCCACCACCGCCGCGATCGCGCGGATGCCGAGGCTGGCCTCTCGAAACGAATACCCCATTTGGGCCGGAGGCGGAGGTGGGTAGAGCACCGAAGGCAATCCGGGGGTTTGCACCGAGACCGATGGTGTCGACATAGGACCTCGGGCCCAAATCGAACGGCTTCTACTTGGGAGCACGGTCAAACCAATCGCACCAATCGCGCCCGCAGATCGATAAGCACGCAGGCCTCCCAGACCCGAAGGTCGGACACGGGAACCCCGCGCCTCAGGGGTCCATGCATAAGAGGAGCTCGGCGATGAGGAGAGTGGGCGCTCCCTCGAAGGATTCGATGGCCGCACGTATTCCCTTGAAACGACGGCGCACCGCGCCCGCGCTCGAACTAGGCCCGGATTTCGGGTTCCCGTTCCGGCAGGAGGTCCGGGTGCCCGCGGGCGCCCGGCCGCTCGCGGAGTCCACGGCGCGCGCGGTCCTCGGTGAGGTGGGTTTCGAGCTGGTCGCTCTCCCCACCGAGACTACCGCCTCCGGCGGGGGGCCCCCGGGGTTGGGCAGCGTGTGGGTCGGAGAGCGCGGGCTCAGACGAAGAGGGGTCACGTCTTCGGCGGCCGTCGTCCCCATCATTGCGGTGTTCGTCGCCGGGTCGATCCTCGGCGGCCTGGACGCGTACATTGTGGGGTCTCCGCTCGTCGGGATATTTTGGGTCCTCGGAGCCGCGGGCGCGTCGGCGATCTTCTGGTGGCGGTACGGGGGAACGTACGATAGTGATCTCGTCCTCGTCACGATCTCCGAAGCGAGGTCGAACTCGCCACCCGGAACGAGTTCGCTCACCGTGGTATTCTGGGCCGCGAGGGTCCGATCCCAGGTGCAGTCGGACCTTCGGCTCCCGTCGGTCATCAGCGGACCCCTCAAGCTCGCGGCCGAGCTCGGAGGGCTGGTTCGCCGGTTTCGGCAACAGATGGGACTGCCCGCCCCGGTGGGGCGACGTAGCACCGACCCCGCCTGACCGGCCCGGGCCCCGCCCTGCCGTAACGATCGCTGGTTCGTGTCAGCGCAAGGCACTTCTTGCGCCGTCGTTGTCGAGCCCGCTCAAATATGCGGGCACGCTGGGACGGGCGCTCCCCGGAGCAGGCATCCCGTGACCAGCTCGGAAGAAGCCGCGACCAAGGCGCTGCGGGCGTACTTGGCCGACGATTGGACGAAATGGCTGACCCAATACCCTGAGCTGGCGACCAGTTTCGGCTTTCCAGGACTGGACGACCGTTGGACGAACGACTCCGAGTCGGGCATCGACCAGCGAAAACGACACCTCACCGAGAGTCTCGAGAGATTGCGCGGCCTCGACGCCGCCTCCCTCCCCTCCCGAGAGCGTGTCAATCACCGGATGTATCGGGAGCTACTCGAGTTGGCGGATACGGGTCTAGCGTTCGGCCTCGATCCGCTCCCGTTCCAGCTCGGCGTTCCCCACAACCTCCTCGCTCCATTGAACCAGATGGAGGGGGTCCACCTGACCGCCTCGGAGACCCTCGAGATCCAGCCTCGAGGACGGCTCGCCGATTACGAGGCCCTGCTTTCACGGCTGAACTCCCTCGCGACGGCGGTGGACCAGAACCGCGACCTTCTCGAGGCAGGTCGAAAGCAGGGGGTCACCCCCCATCGGTACGCGCTCCGGGGCGTGGTCGACCAGGTTCGCGGACTGATCCCGGACGAACCGGTGAAGAGCCCGCTCCTCCGGGCGTTCACCGATTTTCCAAGCCGCATCGGAGAGTCGGATCGGGCCCGCCTGACGATGGAGGCGACGAAGTCCTACACGGACCGCGTCGTTCCGGCCTTCGAGCGACTTCACGAGTACTTGGAAACCCGATACTTGCCGGCGTGCCGAGAGGCCCCGGGGGTGTCGGCCCTCCCGAACGGCACCGCCCTGTATGCCTTCCTCGTGGGATGGGAAACTACCACAGGCCTCACCCCGCAACAGGTTCACGAGATCGGACTGGGCGAGGTTCGACGCCTCCGGACCGCGATGGAGGGGCTGATGAAGGCCACCGGATTCTCCGGTGGATTTTCGGCGTTCCTCGATTTCCTGCGGACGGACGATCGGTTCTTCTATTCCGATGCCGAAACCCTCGTAGATGGGTATCGGGTGATCACGAAGAAGATCGATCCGGGTCTTGCTCGCCTGTTCGGTCGGCTCCCTCGCCTGCCGTACGGTGTCGTTCCCGTCCCGGCGTTCCGGGCGGCGAGCTCCCCCACGGCGTACTACATGCCCGGGGCGCCCGCCACCGGCCGCCCGGGAATGTTCTTCGCCAACACTTCCGAGCTCCACTCGCGACCCCGGTGGGAGATGGAAGCCCTCTCCTTGCACGAGGCCGTCCCCGGCCATCACCTCCAGATCGCGCTCGCGCAGGAAGTGGAGGACGTCCCGGACTTCCGTCGATTCACCGGCCCCACGGCCTTCGTCGAAGGATGGGGCCTATATGCCGAGAGCCTCGGAGAGGAGCTCGGGATGTACCCGGATGCCTACTCGAAGATGGGCCAGTACACGTACGACATGTGGCGCTCGATCCGGCTCGTGGTCGACACCGGGATCCACGCGCTCGGTTGGAGTCGGGACGACGCGATCCGCTACTTCCGGGAGAACGCCGGCAAGGCCGACATCGACATCGCGGTGGAAGTGGACCGATACATCAACTGGCCCGCGCAGGCGCTCGCGTACAAGGTGGGTCAACTGAAGATCCGTGAGCTCAGGACGTGGGC
>DATGZQ010000093.1:0-3507 GCA_035297125.1 Thermoplasmata archaeon | reverse complement strand
GACGAAGATGGCTCGCACCAGAACAACTGGCCCGTCTCTATCGGGCCGCGCAGGGCCGGGAACGGATTCTAGTCGCCCTGGAAGGGTTCAACGGTCTACGCCGAGTCGAAGTACTGCGGTTGCGAACGAAGGACATCGACTTTGGCCGGCAGCGGCTTCACGTGCTCGGGAAGGGTCGGAGCGGCGGCAAGTGGCGGATGCTCCCGATGTTCTCCGAAACCGCGAATGTGTTGCGATCTCTGCCCCGGGACGCGGACCAGAATTCGATGGTGATTCCGCTCTCCCAGTCCGGCGCGGACATTCTCCTGCGTCGAGTATCCGATAGGGCCGGCTTTCCGAGTCTGGGGTTGCGGGTCTCGCATCACGATCTGCGCCGGACTTTCGGTCGCCTCGCTCACAAAGCCGGGATGGACCTTATCCAACTGAAGAACCTCTATGGTCACACCTCTCTGGATCAAACTGTCCACTACATCGGTCTGGACGAAGATGAGATGCGAGCCGGCCTCGATCGGCTCGCCTCGTTCATCGCTCCCTTGCTCCGGACGGTCTCCAAGTCGAGCAACCGATGAACTCACCCGGCTGCCGGTTCCCGTCTTGAGTTCATTTAGAACAAGTGGTTGAAACGGTTGTTGCACCCATTCGCGAGTCCTAATCGTGGAACCGCGCTGGGGGATGCTGGCCCGGGGCCGGGGTCGATGGCCGCTCGCTGCCCGTCGGTAGTCCGAGCGTGCGCAAACAGGCGACGAACCTCGGGTCATTTCGGATCGAGTCGAAATAGGGACCTCGTTGGAACAACCAGAGGATCTGGTCGCCCTCTCGCGTATCCTTTTCGACGAGGGCGAGAGCCTTGTCCGTCTCCCCAAGGACCGCGTACAACATCGCAAGATGCGCGGCCGAAGTGTACGACTTGGAATCTCCTCGCTCCGCCTCCGCCGCGACCATCCGAGCTTCGTCCGGACGGCCGACCAATGCGGCCAATAGGGCATGGTCGAACTGCTCATCCCCGTCGGGGTCGGTCAGAGGCCAATCCGCCTCGCGAAGTGCGTCAGCGGGTCGGCCGGCGTAGGCGTTGAAGAGGCCGAGATAGATGTGAGCGTTCTGAGAAGTCGGGGTCCGGTCGAGCTCCCCTTGCATGTAATCGATCGCCGGGTCGAAATTGCCCGAGTTCAGTTCGGCCCAGGCCAGCAATCGCTGAAAGCCCCCGCCCGGGTCGAGCTGGATCGCTCGTCGGAACACCTCCTTGGCTTCATCGTACCGTTCGACCGCCATGAAGAGGAGTCCGAGGAACTGGGTGGCCGTGACGTTGCTCGGGTTGAGGGAGATGGCCTTTCGGAACTCGGTCTCCGCACGCAGCCAATCGTGATCGAACTGAAGAGCGATGTTCCCGAGGGAGGAGTGGGCCTCGGACGACTCGGGGTCCAGGTCCAGCGCTCGTCCGGCGAGCTCCCTTGCACGGGGCATGACGTCCTTCATGGCCATGCGGTCCCCGGCGGCGACGACGTAGAGGTTCGCCCAGGCGGCGAACGCCTCCGCAAAGGTGGGGTCCAACTTCGTGGCCTCGTCGAACCACCGGATTGCCTCGTCGAACCCTGCTCCGTGGGGGCGACTCCCGGCGACGAGGCCCCGGAGATACCGGTCGTAGGCCTCCGAGTTCGTGGTGGGCCTTCGCTTGGCTCCAGAGCGCCCGCCTCCCGTGAGTTCGAGCTGGAGCGCCTTCGCCGTCCGGTCCGCGATATCGGACTGGACCGCGAACACGTCGTCGACCTCTCGATCGTAGCTACTGGCCCAGATGTGCCCCTGGGTTCCGACATCGATCAGTTGGAGCGAGATCCGGATGCGTTTGCCCGCTTTCCGCACGCTTCCCTCAAGCACCGCATCGACCCCCAGTTCCGCCCCGATTTGGGCGACCGACTTGGGCGCGGCCTTGTACGGTAGAACGGAGGTCCGGGCGATCACGGTGAGGTCGTGGATTTGGGAGAGGCCCGAGATCAGCTCCTCGGTGAGGCCGTCCGCGAAGTATTCGTCCGTGGGATCCGGACTTATGTTGGCGAGCGGCAGTACCGCGATGCGGCGACCATCCTTCGACCACGATACGCGTTCACCGGCCGGGCGCTCCTCCCAGGGCTGGACGATTCGGTAGAGGTTCATCGGGATTCGGATGTTCTTGAGCGCTACCGCTGGCAGCCTCACGAACGGGGTGGAGACCTTGTTCTGAACCTGATCGTACACCTGCTGGGTGAGGCAGACCCCTCCCGGCTCTGCCAACGAGACGATGCGCGAGGCAATGTTCACCGCGTCCCCGAGCACGTCGCCGTCCGTGTGCTCTACGTCCCCTACATGGACCCCCACTCGAATGCGCAACTTCCACTCGTCCCGTTCCGGGGATCGATCGTAGTGGAGGGTACGCTGGATCTCGACGGCGCATCGAACCGCGTCCAGCGCACTCTCGAACTCCACCAGGAACGCGTCCCCTACCGTCTTGATTTCGCGGCCCCGGAACGAGGAGAAGATAGGGCGAAGGAGCTGGTTGTGTCGGTCCAGCGCCCCGAGGGCCTTGGCTTCGTCCGATTGGGCCAGGGCGGAATAGCCCACCATGTCCGTGAACATGATGGCGGCGAGCCGACGTTGGGAAGTTGCCACGTCCCGTGAAATCCCCCGCCTCAAGTTAAGCGCTCCCAGAGGTCGTGCTACGGTCCCGGCGGGGCCTCCCGAAGGAGGCTGCGGGACGGTCGACGTCCCCAGTGGGAGCGCGTCGGTGGGTAGTTCCTAGGTCGCGGGTACCGAGCGGCCGCCTCCCGCGAAGATGGGGTAGGCCCTTCGGCTCAGAACCCAAGCGGCTCGTTCACAAGGACGATCGTGATCCGGTCGGGTTGCACTTCACGGTTTACGATCAGCATCTTGGCGACAACGCTGCCCGGCACGCCGTACGCCTTCCGCGCGCGCTCGCTTTCTTTCGGCAGAGCGTACGTCATGATGCGATCGGTGGCCTCGTCCAGATCCTTCACGATCTTTTGGGTCCCCATAACCCAAATCACATGCCCCGCACCGTACGAAAAGGGGCCCAGTTGGCTACCGGTAGCCGACGCGACCACGACCTGACCCTTTTCGGTGACGGCGTGGGCGCTGCCTACGATGTAATCTGGAGAGGATGCGATTCGTCGCTGGTCGGCCTTCTTTCCCTCCCCGTAGGCCTTGAGGAGAGCAGGGCGCACGGGATGGTAGCGGCCCGATTCCAGGATCATTCGGGCGATTCCGGTCTCCTCGAGAGTGACGGAAGTGGAATCGAAGACCTCAGCACCCTCCGGAAGAATGCTCTCCACCGCCTTTCGTGCCTCTTCCCGGGAGGATACCACGACCGTGTGGAAACCGTTCGCCTCCAGGTTTCGCACAGTGGTGGCGACCCGCGAGGCGTCGGGGAGTCGGCCGTACTTCTCGGAAATAGAACGGTCGTGGGCTTGGTCTGCGGCGATCGCGTGACTCGGGGTTATGGAGGACTCGGCTTCGGAC
>DATGZQ010000092.1:0-5619 GCA_035297125.1 Thermoplasmata archaeon | reverse complement strand
GATGTAGTGGTGGGCGATGACGTAGTCGAGCTGGCCACTCGGGTCGGTCGATGTGACGTTTACGAGGTAGTTGTCGATCCCGATGCTGGACGTCGGGATGTAGTACTGGAACGACACGGGTCCCGGAACGGCCGTGAGCGTCGGCCCCGGGACCGAGTTGTCGAAGAGCCCTTCCTGGTCGGCGATGAGGAACGCCCCGTTGGCGCTCATCACGGGGGGATTGTAGATGTCACCCTCGCCGCCGTTCGATTCGTAGGCCGACAGGTTCGCGGTGCCGGTCGCCGGTATCACGACCAGCGCGGACATGTCCTGCCCGAACCAGGGACCGTTGTACTCCGAATCCGGCGCGCCGTAGACCCCCGGCACCGACGGCGCCCGGAACAGCGAGTAGGACATCGCGTAGGGGATCACCTGGATGTCCACCGTGGGCAGGTTCCGGAACGGGATGTAGAAACCGCCCGTCGCTCCCGAGGCCGTGGCGTTGACGGCCACCCACTGGCCGGCGTGGACCACCATCACGTCCGAGAACGATCCGACGATCGGTCCGCTCTCCCCGACCGACCAGAAGTACTGGTTGCTCACGAGGTTCAGGTACTCGCTACCCGCCGGCGCGTCCGCGGGGGTTCCGATCGCCGTCGAGTCGGTGAGGGTCAAGGGCGAGGTTGCTAGGAGGACCCCTACGATCAGGACGACCACCACCGTGATCCACGTCCGCTCGGCCCGTTCGCGACGGGGTCGCGGGGTCCGGCGCACGAACGGGACGTCCGCGATGGGCACGGTCGGTTTCGGATGCGTAGACTGGGCCATCTTTCGAACGATCTCGTCCAGGGAGAGTCCCTGGACCGTGAGCAGCTCGCCCTTGAACAGCGTTAGAAGGACGTTCCCCACGAAGAACAGCTGGGCGACGATCGAGACGATGACGAAGACCGTGAGCCAGAGCTGGTCCTGCACCACGGCGGGGGTCAGGGGGAAGATCAACGACCGGCGGAGTATCCCGTCCGAGCCGAGGAGGTCCATGAACATGACCAGCCCGCTCCACCCGATCGCCGTGGAGACGAAGTGGGCCTGCGCGAGCCGGGGCGAGTACCATAGGCGGCCCGCGAGCAGCGGGAACGCTGCGTAGACCACGGCGAACCCGCCCGCGGCGATCGAGAGGAGCGCCAGGGCGTGGAAGTGGCTCACGATGAACAGGGTGTTGTGAAGATCGATGTCGAAGCCGAGGGTGTTGTTGTCGGGCCCGGTCAGGCCCCCGGCCATCGTGCCCGCGAACGCGAGGAGGAGGAACAGCGTCACCGCGTTCCACTGCCAGTCCCCCTTCCGCACCCCTTTCGTGGTCATCCAGATGGTGAAGAACGTGATCGCGGACGGGATGATGATCAGGAACGTGAGGGCCATCGTCAGCCAGGTGGACCAAGGCGGTACCGGCGTGAGGTACAGGTGGTGGATCGAGAGTAGCGGCGTGAGAACGGTGAAGATGATCGCCGCCGCGAACGCGGCCCGGTAGCTGTAGATGGGCCGCTTCGCGAAGATCGGGACGAGGAAGTAGAACGCCGTGATCGGGATCAGGAACAGGATGTAGACGATGCCGTGGCCGAAGAACCAGAAGAGGACCTGGTTGAGGAGCGGATTCACGGGGCCGACGCCGAAGTAGTTGAAGAGGTCCCAAGCCGAGGAGGCCAGGACCGTCACGTACGAGATCGGGATCAGGACGACCGCGGCGAGCACGAACAGGGCGAACGCGGGGACCCGCCGGACCTGCCCCCGGTGGCTCTTCCACCACTCGAGGAAGTGGGCGAGCATCCAGAACGCCCAGACCATCGTCGCGGCGGAAAGGGCGATCCACCCTAGGTACCACAGCGGGCTCGCGACGTACTCGGAGAGGCCGCGGATCCCGAGGGGAGAGTAGAAGTACCATCCGAGGGCGGGAAAGTAATTGTCGTTGAACTGGGGAAGGAGGTAGAACGGTCCTTCCATCATGACCATGCTCAGGTTGAGCAGCAGGACCGAGACGTAGTAGGCCCACTTGTGGCGTGGGGTGAGCCCGAAGGCGGTGACGAAGATGATCCCGAACAGCGCCAGCTCGAGCTGCTGGGCGAACCCGAACAGCATCCGGATCCCGTGCAGCGTGAGGGACGAGTAGATCTCCTGGTTCGAGAGGTGGAGCGGTTGGCCCAGGGCGAACGCGGTCACCTGCGTCCGCCAGCCGAATATGTCGACCGCGCCCAGGACCCCCCAGAACACCGACGCGACCACCATCAGCATCGTGATCCGAGTCATCCAGTCTCGATCGAGCTGGAAGACCCGCTGGAAGAACGTCAGCTTCGCGAGCCGCGACCGGATCGATTCCTCGGTGCGGTCGAAGAACTGGATGATCGCAGGAGGCCTCTCGAAGACCGGGGCCTCGGCCTCCGCGGTCGCGCTCGACACGGTCGCCGTCTCGTTTCCGGTCACGGTCCGAGCCGTACCCGTCGGACCACGCCTGCTGTTTTACCGAGAAGGTACGTACGGACGGACCGCGTCAACCGGGGTTGACCGAACGACCATCCTCCCGCTCGCAGCTCGGGGGCCGATCATGCAGGCGATGGGCACCTGGAAGTCGGGCTACGAAACGCTGCTCGAGGACGATCATGCGCACGCGATCACGGTCGACCTCCCCGTGGACGAGGGGGGAAAGAGCGCGGGACCTTCGGCGCTCGAGCTCGCAGTCCTCTCTCTGGCCGGATGTATCACGACGATCTTTGTCCTGGTCGCGAAAAAACGACGCCTCGAGTTCCAGGGACTGGGGATCGCTCTGGAGGCCGAGAGGCCCCGCGGGTCACCCACGATCACGAGGGTCCACGGGACGCTGCGGGTCCGGACGAAGGCCGACGCGGTCGCCGTCGCCACCGCCCTGGAGGTGACCGTCCGGACGTGCCCGGTCGGGGTCCTGTTCGAGAAGGCAGGTATCCCGGTCGAGATCACGCCGGTGATCATGTCATCGACGCACTCGACCTGAGGGATCGAGCGCGGTCCGGGTCCGGCGCCGTCCCGATACGGGTCGACCGCGCGACGCGTCGGCGGGAACCGCTCCGGTTCTGTCGAGCGGGCTCATGCCCCAGGTTTCACGTACTCTCGGACCACGAGCACGGGGCAGGCCGCGTCGTGGACTAGGGCGTCCGATACGCTCCCGAGGACCACGCGTCGCGACGCCGAGAGCCCGCGCGCCCCCACGATCAAGAGGTCGCTGGGATGCTGTGCGAGGTACTCGAGGATCTGGTCCACGACGATGCCCTGGCGGCATTCGGACGTCACCCTCGTGACGCCGTGGCGTCGGGCCCGGGCCTCCAGCTTCGCGAGCTCGTCCGAGTACGCCTTGCAGATCTCGTCCCAGGTCTCCGCGGGGAAGAACGGCGCGCCGTACGGCGGAGGCGTCGGGACTACGGTCACCAACGCCAGCGAGGCGTGGAAGTTGCGGGCCAGCCCGAGCGCGAACTCGAAGGCGTGTATGGAAGCATGAGAGCCGTCGACCGCGACGGCGATGCTCTTGAACAGCGCGGTTCGTTGCCGCTCCTCCCCCATCGGCCAGGAATCGACCGACTGCGGAGGCTGGCCGAGGCTCTTCGTAAGACCGACCCGATCTACGTCCGTAGCATGGCTCTGCGGGGACCACGGCCCGAGCATGGAGTACTCCTCGGGCGAGAGAGCCCGGAGTGAATATTTGGTCGGATGGTCAACCTCGGTTGACGTCTTTCCCCGGCTCTGGTCTCCTGAGGAGACCGAGCTCCCTTGGCGTGACCGTCGAAACCCGGGGGGGCCACGCTTCTCGACGGCGCGGGCCGAAAGCGGGAACACCGCTAGATCAGGGGACTCGAGTAGTGGAGCGTGCCCGAGACGTCGACGGTCTCGTAGGATAGCGCGTACAGGCCAAAGGAATACGTCGCCCCGGCGACCACGTCGATCGTCCCCGATCCGGCGTTCGAAGTGTCCGAATAGAGCGTGGCGTTGGACGGGTTGGAGATCGTCAGGCGAGCGGCGCCATTCGGCGAGGTCGACCACGAGAAGTCGAGCGTGCCGGTGTACGAGGCCGTGAAGTTCGTGTAGTAGATGCCCAGCACGGTACTCGAGTTCGAGAACGAGAACGAAACGTCCGTCGTTTGGGAGACGGGAACCACTGCCAGCACGACCAGGGTTACGAGCCCGATGGTCACGACCATCGCGATCACAACCGAACGTCGTCCGCGCTCGCTCTCAGCATCCCGCGACCCGCGCGCTCGAGGTGGGGGATCCGCCCACGGAGCCAGCGCGTCTCGGTCCCGTCCACGGCCCGACCCCGACACCGGAGACCCCTCCGTGCCCGGCACGCTTCCGCAAGATAAGAGCGGTCAGCGACGATTGGGTGCGCCCCCCTCGGCAGGAGGGTGGGCGCGCGAGGGGCCGGCTCAGCTGGCCGGGACCCCGTGGTGCACTTCGACGTTATCGGGGCGGGTGTCGAATCCGAGGCGGGACAGGGTGTCGAGGCTTCGGCCGAGCGTTTCGTCGTGGGGTCGGATCAGGACGAGGTCGAGGTGCGGCACGCGGATGTGGTTGGGCCAGACGTGTATCTGTTTCACGACTATCAATGCGACGCTCGAGCATTTGAGCTATACCCACGGAGTGGAAGGGGAGGGACCCCGTGTGTCCCGTTAGCGTACGGAGACTATGGAAGAGCGCGTACGGGGGGGGATCCGGGGCCTTCCGGTGCGGGTCCGGGGTCGTCCCGGCCGGCAGGCGTTCTCTCGCCCCAAGCGTGGCGGCTGCGCCGCCTAGTATCCCCAACCGGCGAGACGCCGCTTTACCGACCCATGGTACGGTCGAGAGGTGATGCGGGAGGTCGCCAGGTCGAGGGCGATGAGGGAGAGCTCGGCGACGGGGTCCGCCTCGGGACCGGTCGGCATCGTCGGTGGGACGCCCAACGGCCCGGAGCCAGCGACCGAGAAAAGGCGGACCTTCCGCGCCGGGTCCGCGATCGCCTTGACCCCTCCACGATAGGCCGCGACCTCGAGCCGATCAAGGAACTCCTTTCGCTCCGGGGGAAACTCGGAGAGCTGCTCCTTGCCCAGCCCGTCGGTCATCGAGTAGACGGCACGTTCCTGCCCCGGGGGGTCGGTCTCCAGGAGAGAACGCGAATCTCGGTCACCGAACGAATCCCTGCCGACCAGCGACGCCACCGTTCGGGGGACGTCGATGAGACTGACCCACCGGTCGTCGCGGTCGCCCCGGCTTCGTGCCCCGGGCACCCGGACCCAGAGCGGGATCCGCGTGATCGGCTCGTCCACCCGGAACCGGTGGTAGAGCGTGTCGCTCTCGAGGAACGCCTGACCGTGGTCACTGGTCAGCACGAACAGCGTGTTCTCCCAGCGTCCGTGCCGTTGGAGGGCTGCTACGATACCTCGGAGCCGGGCATCGAGCGTCTCGAGCGATCGCCGAAAGGCGTCCCGCACCGCCTTGAGGTCGTTGGGCCGGGGGTGCCACCGGCCGCTGGCCCATCCGATCGGGTCCTGTGTGGTGCGGCAGAACGACAGCCAGCGCCCAAGTCCGATCGGGTGACCCGCGTCGGCGAGGTAGGGCTCGTGGGCCTCGAGCAGATTGACGAACGCGAAC
>DATGZQ010000091.1:0-4558 GCA_035297125.1 Thermoplasmata archaeon | reverse complement strand
GAGCCGGTGAGCGTCACGGTCCACGGCCCCCTCGTCTACGTTCTCAACGCCGGCAACTCCACGACGGCCGGTAACATCGCAGGCTTCTACCTGACCTTCTGGGGGGCGCTCTACCCGATCTCCGGATCTGTTCAGCCGCTCAGCACGAGCCTGCCTACCGGCCCGGCGCAGATCTCCTTCAACCCCTGGGGTAACGTCCTGGTCGTGACGGAGAAGGGCACGAGCGTCCTCGACGCTTACCCGGTCAACTTCTGGGGCGTCGCGGGCTTACCCGTCGTCACTCCGTCGAACGGGAGTACGCCGTACGGCTTCGCGTTCAGCCAGGGAGGAACTCTCATCGTGAGCGACGCGGCCATCGGTGCCCTCTCGTCCTACTCGGTCGCCCGGAACGGCGAGATCAGTGTGGTGAGTGGGTCGGTACCGGACGGTCAAGCGGCGCCCTGTTGGGTCGCCGTCTCGGGATCGTATGCGTTCACAACGAACGCCCACGGCAGCACCATCTCGGCCTATCAGGTGGGGTGGGGCGGGGCGCTTTCGCTCGTTAGCGCGGTCGCTGCGACCACCGGGCCGGCCGACACAGACATGGGAATCGCGGGTTCCCACGGTCAGTATCTCCTCGTTTACGACGCAGGCGCCGGCGAGATCCAGGAGTTCGCGATCGGCAACGGCGGGACTCTGACCGCGCAGTTCGCGGTATCCGCGCTTCCCCCGGCCGCGGAGGGGCTGGCAGCGTTCTGAGGCTGCCACTCCAGTCGAGGAGGGGGTTCGGCTGATAAGGAGTGGAAGAGTCCACCGGGGCGCCCCATGAGCCCCGGCTTCCATTCCTTGATGTGGTACCTCCTCTTCGGCACCCGGGGGGGTCCCAACCGCCGCCGACTTCTCGACGAGTTGGGTCGATCCCCGGCCAACGCCCACCAACTCTCGTCGTCCCTCGGAATCGATTACCGAACGGTTCGCCACCATCTCAGGATTCTGGAACAGAGCGGG
Organism: Thermoplasmata archaeon; assembly: GCA_035297125.1. Lineage (GTDB taxonomy): Archaea > Thermoplasmatota > Thermoplasmata > Lutacidiplasmatales > UBA184 > Lutacidiplasma. The sequence continues at coordinate 3,571 of DATGZQ010000091.1, read as the reverse complement.
GCGGTGATCCGACCCGTGGGAAACGCCTACGCCACCCCGTACGAGATCGCCCCCTCGGCGTCGGCCTACCTCGAGACCCTCAAAACCACCAGAGGCACGGAACATGTCGGCCGACCGCTCGGACGTCCGCGGTTCCGTCAGGTGACCCCGCGAGCCAGGGAGGATCTGCGATGAGCGATCTATTGATGGAGGCCAGTGTCATTCTTGGGCTGGTCAGCATCGCTCTCGCGGGGATTCTTTTCACCCTGTATCGTCGGCTCTACGCGAACACGAAGACCGGATTCGGACTCGCTCTCCTGGTGTTCGCGGGAGCCTTCGTCGTCCAAAGCGCTCTCACCGTTTATTCGTATCTTGCCGCGATGCCAATAATTCCCGGCTCGTTCGCGCCGTTCCTGTTCGGGATCGGCCTCTGCGAGGCAACCGGGCTCGGAGCCGTAGCGTGGACCGCATCTCGGTAGAAAACCCGTACCTTAGAGCGAGCCGGGCGTGGCGACGAAACGACCCCCCGCCACCAATGCGGTCAGGGCGCGGACCGAAATCCATTCATTCATCCCGCCTTGAGTCGGCGCGTCCCAACGGACCCAATCCTGTCCGCGACGAGGTCGCTCGCCCGGCCGATCGAAGAACCGACCCGTCGCTGCCCAACCCCCACGAGGAAGCTCCATCGACTCTACCAAATCGAGCGCCTCCGAGCACCTCGGGTCGAGCGGCTTACGGAGCGACGCGAGCGCGGTCAGCGCCCCAAGGATATCGTAGTGCCAGTACAGGGGATAGTGAAGTCGGATGAAATCCGGGTGAATCACGGAACCATCGGTCGCTCGACGGTAGAGACTGCGTCGTAGGAAAACCTCGCTCGCCCGACGGGCGGCTTGTAAAGCCCCTGGTACACGCCGGATGTTCCCGTAGACGGTCAGCCCTCGCATCGGGGACAGCGTTTCGCCGAAGGAGGAAGTGTCAGCATCCGGGTCGACATCGCAGTTCCATCCGCCGTCGGGCCATTGCCAGTGGATCAGGCGTTCGGCAAGCCGGTCGCATTCGCCCTCGGCGAAGCCGAGCAGTGTTCCGTACAGAAGGGCGTTCCCCTGCTGGGAAGCGCATCGTCGGAACCGCCCGTTCATCCGGGGGACCGCGTCGTGACGCTCGCGCGCCTCCCGCGGGTTCGCGGCTTCGAACTCTTGGAAGTATGTAGGTCGCAGCCAGAAGGATAACGCCCGCTCGAGCCTCGGCCGCAATGCCTCATCTCCCGGTGGATAGCCCATTTCGGCCAAGTGGGCGAGAACCCAGTGGTCTCCGAGCCATTTGTAGTAAATCCCCGGGGGTGTTCTCCTCCCAGGCCGGTTCCTAATCCGAATCAAAGAGCGCGTGCGTCTGGCGTACCGGACCTCGTCGCGGAGTCGGGCGATGGATCGCCCTTCGGGGTGGTCCAAGAGGACACCGAGCCGGGTGCTTAGCCGGACCGAGGGCTCCCGAGAACGGAGCAGACGAGCAACCAACCTTTGGCGGTTCTGACGCGTGCTCGCCTGAGAAATCCGCCCGCCGCGGCCCGGCTCGATCATCGGCCTTCCCAAACCTCATCCCCGAGCCCCCAAAGAGTGTACGGACCGGGCGGTTGACCCCTTTCCACTCGGCGCGGGTGACCTTCGCATCCGTTTTCCACCCAGGCTCCGTAGGACAGCCTTCACATCGTGTGAGGCACGAGTCAACTTTCAATCGGGCCGGAAAAAGCGTGTGGCTTGACTGAGGCGAGGGCTCCCTCGAAGAACGGCACATTAGGAACTCACTACATCTATCACGCCACCGAGCCTTCGCCACAGCATCAGAGGGTCCTTCCTTGCGGAGGCCGGCGTAGGCTACTATGCTCTCGACTGGAGCCACTTGGTGAGGGGCACGAGGCTCAGGTACAGCGAACGGCCTGAATCGGTCAGCCTGTACGCTTTGACTGGTCCGGTCCTTCCCTGCATCGGTACGCGATGAATTAGCCGGGCGCGCTCTAGGGAGCGCAGCGTGCCGGTCAACGTCGCGGGGCTAACTCCCGAGAGGCACTTCTGGATCGGTCCGAAACGCACGGTACCATACTTGCCTAGCAACGAAACGGCGCACACGGTCCATTTCTTTCCGACCAGGTCGAGTAGACCAGTCGGTGGGCAAGGGCACATAAGATCGCCCCTGGCAGCGCGCGACACCTTGTCCGCACGTAGCGCGGTCTTATAGACCATTCATCAATCGTAGCGCGGAATTCACCGCGCCCCGTGCGACCAAGCGTGGACGAACGGTTCCTCCCCCGAGAGCCGGGCTCTTGAACCGGCGCATCAACAGAGGTCGACACAGTACACGTCCCGTGCAAAGTCATGTCGACCGAAGTCCACATATAGTCGTGTCGATGTCGGTGGACATATGTCAGAGGTCAAGCCAGAGACGGGCCTCACAGAACGGCTCGAACGGCTGAGGGATGATGACGAGACTTGTAGCATCCCGGAGTATGAACACCTCGCAGAAAGGATCCGGTCGTCGGCCAGCTTCATATCGACCCTGACGCGGGTCAAGGCCCTCTCGGACCCGAACCGGCTCCTCTGCATGATGCTCCTCCGGCGTCGTCCGGAGCTGTGCGCGTGCGAACTTCAGGCAGCCACTGGCCTGACCCACGCCACCGTCAGCCACCATATGGGCGTGCTCGTTGCGGCCCGACTCGTTCGGGCCCACCGGCAGGGGAAGTGGATCTACTATTCGCTCACCGCGAAGGGGGATTTCACATCATGACGAGCAACGAGGGGGAGTCGGCGGCAGAGGAGCGTCGCAGAGATCAGGTGCGCGAACGTTACGGAAAGATCGCGTCCCCTGCGGGATGCTGCTCCCCTGCCAGCGGGTCCACCGAGGGCTGTGGCGGGGGTGCATCCGAGTCCTGCTGCGGGGACGGCGCCGTTTCAATCCAGGTCGGATACAGCCCCGAGGAACTCGCCAGCCTGCCCGAAGGCGCGAACCTGGGGCTTGGGTGCGGCAACCCGACCGCTCTCTTGTCGATGAAGCCCGGGGAGACTGTTCTCGACCTCGGCAGCGGAGCGGGTATCGACTGCTTCCTCGCAGCACAGAAAGTGGGAGCGCAAGGGCGCGTCATCGGGGTCGACATGACCCCCGGGATGATCGTGAAGGCTCGCGAAAATGCCCGAAAAGGGGGCTACTCTAACGTGGAGTTCAGGTTAGGGGAGATCGAGCACCTTCCCACCGCAGACCGATCGGTCGACGTCGTCGTATCCAACTGCGTGATCAACCTTGCCCCAGAGAAGGGGCAGGTCTACCGCGAAGCGTTCCGAGTGCTCCGTCCCGGGGGACGGTTTGCGGTCTCCGACGTTGTGGCGACATGTCCGATCACCCAGAGAGAGCGGGACGACCCCTCGCTGTGGTCCTCGTGCTCCTCGGGGGCGCTAGAAGTGGAGGAAGTCAAGAAGCTGCTCCACTCTGCGGGGTTCGAGCGGATTGAAGTCGAGCTCCGCAGTCGGAAGTCGAGCACGGCCTCACTCGATGGACAGGCTTCGCTCGGGGTGGTCTCGGCCGACATCCGGGCCACGAAACCCTC
>DATGZQ010000090.1:0-14339 GCA_035297125.1 Thermoplasmata archaeon | reverse complement strand
ACTGTCCTGCCGGTGAGGTCGGCCCGCGCGAACATCCGGCTCGGACGGTGGATCTCGAGCCCCTGCTCGATCGCCACCCCGGATCCTGAGGCGAACACTCCGTTTCGGACCAGCCACGCCCGGCCGACGATCCGACCGAGTTCACCCGGAAGTCAGGAGCCCGGTTTCCTTTACGAGGTCCTCAAACCGGGTCATCTTGATGTCCCAGTCACGCTCCAGCCCTGCGACATCGATCGTGGGCATGCCACGGTCGAACCCGCGGTACATTCGCTGCATTTCCTTGCCGAGGTACTTCAGCGCGTTCTCGTCCGACATCTCCACGAAGCGGGCGGGAGTCCCCAGGCGGTGCGCCATCAACTCAACGACTTCCGGGTACGTCTTAGTGTCGCCTTGCAAGTCCACCTCGGTGCCGATCCGTCGGTCGGGTTGCTCGAACGCTCGGGCGACGATCTCCCCGATGTCCCGTACCGAAACCATGGAAAGCTTGGTGCTCGGCTTCACCGGCAGGCTGACAACTCCAGTCTTGAAGGGCTCCAAGACCCACGGTTGGAACAGGTTCTCCATGAAGAAGCTGGGCCGGACAATCGTGATCGGAACACCCAGGGTGCGTGCCCGCTGTTCGATCTTCATTTTGGAATCAAGGTGCGGGATTCCGGTGGGCTGAGTCTGGCCCCGGATCCCCATGACAGTGCTAAGAACCACATGGGGAGTCTTCGCTCGCAGCGCGGTCTCAAGGGCCACCGTGCCCGCCCGGATCTCTCCTTCGATATCCGGGGGTTTCTGGAAACCTCCCGCAAACGGGGTTGTGACGATGTAGAATCCATCCGCTCCCTGGAGGGCAGTTTCTAGGGTTCCGGCCACTTGGAGGTCGCCCTGAACCCAGTCTATCCGACCGTCGAGTCCTTCGGGCTTCTTCGATGGGTCCCGGGTGAGACCGCGTACGGTGAATCCCCGCTTTAGCAGACTTCGAGCCACCGCACCGCCTTGCTGTCCCGTGGCTCCGGCCACCAGGATCTCTCGTCGGGACGTTGTTCGAGGTGATTTGTTCGGTGCCACGGATTTCCGATTCCGCTGAGTTTCAGCGCTTGGGCGAAGGGCCGTCGCCTCATAACGACCAGCTCATCGAAGAGACGGTCATACGACCGCGGGGCGCGTGGGACGCAGGGGAGGGCCGCGCCTCGTCCGGATAGTTACCCGATGCGTGCACGCCGGGCTGACGCCCGAAGTGCCCTGCAGCCGCCAGAGAGGATTGAACTCCCGACCTGCTGATTACAAATCAGCCGCTCTACCGCTGAGCTATGGCGGCACGCCCGGGCGATTCCCCGCCGCCCTCATAACCCTCCGCCCGGACCGGCGGGGTCGCTGGCTCGAGGGTGACAAGCTTACTAACTTTCGGGCGCCGACCGGATTGAGAGGATGCGGACGCTCGAGTCGGACCGTGTGGTGCGAGCCCCGCGGGGAGCGACGCTCTCCTGCCGCGGCTGGGGACAGGAGGCGGCGTACCGCCTCCTCCAGAACAACCTCGACCCGGAGGTAGCCCGGGACCCCCGACACCTGATCGTCTACGGGGGTCGCGGCAAGGCCGCGCGGGATTGGGAGTCGTACGACCGAATCCTCGAATCGCTTCGCTCGCTCGCGGCGGACGAGACGCTCCTTGTCCAGTCCGGCAAACCCGTGGGCATCTTCCCGACCCATCCGGACGCCCCCCGGGTCCTGATCGCGAACGCGCTCCTAGTCCCTCGCTGGGCGACGGACGAGATCTTCTGGGACCTCGAGGGACGAGGGCTCACGATGTATGGCCAGATGACCGCGGGCAGCTGGGTCTACATCGGCACCCAGGGGATCCTGCAAGGGACGTACGAGACCCTAGCCTCCCTGGCGCGCACGGAATTCGGGGCCGCCGACCTCCGCGGCCGGTGGATGCTCTCGTCAGGACTGGGGGAGATGGGTGGCGCCCAACCGCTCGCCGTGACGATGCTCGGAGGCGCCGCGCTGATCGTGGACGTCGACCCTCGCGCCCTCGCGCGCCGCCTGGAGCACCGCTTCCTGGACGCGGAGGCAGCTTCCCTGGACGAAGCACTCGCGCGCGTTCGGGAAGCGACCGCCGCAGGCCGGAGCCTGTCTGTGGGCCTCTGCGCGAACGCCGCGGACGTGTTCCCCGAGATCGCCCGGCGGGGTGTCGTGCCCGACATCGTGAGCGACCAGACGGCGGCCCACGACCTCACCGTGGGCTACATACCCCGGGGATACTCCGTGGAGCAGGCAGCCCGGGAACGGACCCGCGACCTCCCCGGGTATCTTTCGAAGGTCCGGGAATCGCTCGCGACCGAAGCGCGGGCGATCCTGCAGCTCCGGCAAGCGGGTTCGACGACGTTCGACTACGGCAACAACTTCCGGGGCCAGGCCCGCGACGCGGGCGTCGCCGATGCCTTCGCGATCCCCGGGTACGTTCCGAAGTACATTCGGCCGCTGTTCGCGGTCGGCAGCGGCCCTTTTCGATGGCTCGCCTTGAGCGGGGAGCCGAGCGACATCCAACGCATCGACCGGACGATCCTTTCGGAGTTCTCCGAGAACTCGCACCTCTGTCGGTGGATCCGCCTCGCGGCCGAGAAGGTCCGATTCCAGGGTCTCCCGGCACGGATCTGCTACATGGGCTACGGGGAGCGCGAGAAGTTCGGCCATCTCGTCAACGACCTGGTCCACGACGGGGAGGTCGCCGCCCCCGTGGCGATCGGGAGGGACCACCACGACACCGGAAGCGTCGCGAGCCCGTACCGCGAGACGGAGGCGATGCTGGACGGGTCGGACGCGATCGCCGACTGGCCGGTGCTCAACGCGCTCCTGAACGTGGCAGGCGGAGCCACGTGGGTCTCCGTGCACCACGGCGGTGGGGTCGGCATCGGAAACTCGATCCATGCCGGACTCGTGGTGGTCGCGGACGGGACCCCCGAGGCGGACCGGCGGATCGGTCGGTGCCTCCATAACGACCCGGGGCTCGGCGTGGCGCGCCACGCGGACGCGGGCTACCCCGAATCGATCCGCATCAGCCGCACCGCCCGCTTCCGGGTCCCGGGATTGGGCCGCGAGCCCGGTGCGTAAGCGAAACCGCCTTGAGGCCCGGCCGAGTGGCCGCCTTCGTGCCGATGTCCCCCGACCCCACAGCGGATCGCCTCGCTCGATCGGTCCTCACTCGTCGCCTTAACCTTCGACCCAAGGAGAACGTAACGATCGAAGCGTACCCGAGTTCGTTGCGGTGGGCAACGGGGTTCGTTCGCGAGGCCCGCCGTCTCGGAGCCCGCCCGGTTCTCCTCTACGAGGACGAGGCATCGTACTGGCAGGGGGTCGACGCAGGGAAGGCCGCGCTTCTGGGCGCCCCCGGCGAGCACGAATGGGCGGCGCTCGAGAAGACGGACGTCTACATCTATTTCTGGGGCCCCGAGGACACCGCCCGGCGAGACCGACTCCCGGAACGGGTCCAATCCCAGCTGACCGCCTTCAACGGTCGCTGGTACGCGGTCGCCAAGAAGGCCGGCGTCCGCGGCGCCCGGATGTCGATCGCGAGGGTGACGGAACAGAACGCTCGGAACTGGGGCGTGACCCCTCGAGCCTGGATGAGCGAGGTCCTGGCGGCCTCGCTTCGCGATCCCGCCACGCTCCGACGCGACGCGGAAACGGTCCGACGGGCGTTTGCGAACGGTCGGTCGCTGCGTCTCACCCATCCCAACGGCACTGACCTCACGCTCGCGCTCGCCAAGCGTCCGGTCCAAGTGACGATCGGGGAAGTGACCCCGGCCACTCTGAAGACACCGTTCGGGATGATGGCGAACGTCCCCGACGGCTGCGTATACGTCGCGGTCGACGAAGGGACCGCCGACGGGACCTTCGTTGCCAACCGACCGACGGCCCGGAACGGAGCGGCCCTGCGGGGCGGCCGGTGGACGTTCGAGAACGGCCGGCTGCGCACGTTCCGGTTCTCGGAAGGCGGCGCGAAGTTCGGGGCGGAATACCGCTCCGCCGCGGCGGGCAAGGACCGACCCGCGTTGATCGAGGTCGGTCTCGACCCCAGCGTTCACCGCGCGCCCATGCTCGAGGAGGCCGAAGCCGGGGCCGTCACGGTCGGCGTCGGCCGGAACGTGGGGTTCGGCGGCAAGACGAAGGGAGAGTTCCTGGCCTACCTCACCCTGGGCGGCGGGGAGCTCTCGGTCGACGGCCGGCCCCTCGTTCGGCGCGGCAGGGTCGTCCCGCGCTAACCGCACACGCGCAGTGCTAGGCCGTAGCACTCCGTCCAGCCCGGCGAGCCCGTCGCGGCACAGGGGCTTATCTCGGGGTCCGGGCAACTCTTCCTCAGCGGACGCAGGTTCGCAGGAAGGAAAGAAAAGTGACGAGCAGGCATACGAGGAACAAGCTCGCGGTGACGGGCGTAGCGTTGCTGGTGGTACTGGCGCTCGGACCGGCCCTGACCGGTCTTGCGAGCGCCGCGCCTGCCCCTGTGACGGCGTCGGCGTCCCCATCGGCGGAGTGGGCCTACGGCGGACTGAACGGATCGAACGGCACCTTCAACACGTCGACCGGCACGATCACGTGGTCGGCCTCGTTTGGCATCGACCTGATCTTCAACGCGACCAACACCTCCGCGCACACGGTCGAGCTCTCGGCGGAACGCACGGTGGGGCTCACCGTATCGGTCTCGATCGTAACGACCAATCTCACGGCAACCTTCAACTTCAAAGCGGTCGAGGTCGACCAGGCCCACGCGAACCTGACGAACCTGTCTACGGTCTACGTCGGCGACGTGGCGACGCCTGCCCTCGGCATCGACAATGCCTCCGCGAGCGCGCACGCCTCCCTCGCCGAATCCGTGGCCGGGTCCGGCATCTACAAGGGCGTGCCGGTGACGGCGAGCAAGTACTTCAACCTCAGCGGACAGGCCGGCGCCTCGGTCCAATTCACCCCCGCGCTCGGACTGATACCCCTCAACCTCACGGGCGTCACCGCCTGGAACTCGACGGCCAACGCGACCCCGCAGGCGGCCTGGAACGTCAGCTACGCCTGGATCCAGCACGTCGGGACCACGCTCGGCGTCGTTACGACCAACGGCAGCGGAAGCAGCGTGGGCAGCTGGACGAAGAACACGACGGTCAACCTTACCGGCTCCGCGTGGACGGTCGACCTCCCGAGCTTCGTCGACCACCAGTCGCGCACGGGAATCTCCCTCGTGATCAGCGGACCGGCCGACCTCTACGACGGGTTCATCCTGATCCCGCACGGGTTCGACTTCTTCGGAGGGGCGACCCACACCTACGACACGGACTCGCTCATGGCGGCGACGCTCTCGACGGAGAACCTCTACGTCACGGGGAACCACATCGGAGCCCGCTCCCTCTCGGCGGCGCGAGCTACCTTCGGGACCAACGGCTCCGCGGGGATCTCCCTCGCGGTCCCTGAGTCCGCGACCCCCGCGACCGTCCCATCGCCCAACGCCAACGTGCTCGCGCAACCCGAGTCCCCGAGCCAGGCCCAGTCCCAAGCGGACTGCCTGCAGCACGGGTGCAACGGGACCCCGGCGCCCTGGTTCAGCGGCTTGGTAGCGGTCGGTCTGATCCTGTTGGTGGTCGGCGTGGCCGGTACTGTGGCCACGATCGAGTGGCGCTCGCACTCTCGCCGAAACTCCCCCCCGAAGCTCGCCGGATCGACTGGCGGGATCGGGTCGGCGGGCACCCCCCCCGGTGCCCCCGGCTCGCCCTCGGCCGTTCCGCCGGGCCAAAGCCCGCCCTCCCCCGGCGGGCCCGGCCCCGGCTTCTAGGCGGGAGCAAGACCCCAGGGTGGGCCGCCCGGCCCACCCAACCCCTTCCTTCCCTTTCTTACGATTTGAGGCGGTCCTGGTGGACCGGATCGTCGAGCAGCCGGCGCGCGCTCGCAACGATCGTCCGGTCGGTGTCGTACCGGACCAGGTCCTGCGCGCGGGCAGGCTCTGACCATTCGTACCGGTCGAAGATCGGCTCGGGACGGACCGTCGACTGGGCGGTCCGGGCTAGGAAGTAGACCGCGGTCTTGTGGACGTTCCGCCGGTGCTTCGGCGAATAGAACCGGTAGGCGACCTCGCCGACCTCCCGTCCGAGGGTGATGTCGTCGAGCCCGGTCTCCTCCCGCACCTCGCGCAGGGCCGCTGCGGCGAGCGACTCGCCGGCCTCGACGTGGCCCTTGGGGAGGCACCAGCGATCCTCGTCCTTGAGGTGGAGGAGAAGGATCCTCACCCCGGGCCCGTCATCCCGGATCACGACGGCGCCGGCGGCGAGCTCGGGGACGATCGGCGCGTCGGGGCGGAACGGGTCGTTGAGGGGAGCCATCGACCGCCGATGGCCGACCGGCATCTAAGGCCTCTCACCCCGCGGGCGAACGGCGGCCTCCGAACCGTTATGGCGAAGTGCGCTTCGTCCGGGTCCCATGCTGGACGGCGGAGAGGAGTTCGACGACCTCGCGACGCTCGTGCGGCAGAAGGCCAAGAAGAACGGCCCTCGGACGGCGCTCCGGTTCGCCGGCCGCGATCTGAGCTATCGGGAGCTGGACCGCGAGTCCGATCGCGTCGCGAACGGGCTCGCGGCCGTCGGGCTCGGCCACGGTAGCCGGGTGGCGTCGCTCCTATTCAACACGCCCGAGTTCCCGCTCCTCTGGTTCGGGGCCGCGAAGCGTGGGGCGGTGCTGGTCCCGTTGAACACCGCGCTGAAGGGCGAGATCCTGCGCTACGAGCTGGCCGATAGTGCCCCCGTCGGGATCGTGGTCGACCGTCGGCTTTGGCCCGCCTATGCCGGGGTTCGGGAGGGCCTCGGGATCGCGCACGAGTGGCTCGCCGATCCCGAGCCAACGTCCGAGCCGATTCCGCCGGGGGCGCTCCCGTTCTCCGGACTCCCGTCCGACCGGACAGCAGAACCGGGCCCCGCGCTGAAGCCAGAGGACCCGGTCTCTGTCATGTACACGAGCGGAACGACCGGGCCGCCCAAGGGTGCGATCATCCCGCATCGAAAGCCGATCTCGACGGCGATCGAGATCGGTCGGCGGAGCCGACTCGCCCCGGACTCCGTGCTGTTCACCGCGCTGCCCCTCTTCCATTGCAACGCGCAGGAGATGACGACGCTCGTCGCGCTCCTGAACGACCTCACGGCAGCCTACGACGAGCGGTTCCACGCGCGATCGTTCTGGGAGACCGCCGCTGGGTTCGGCGCGACCCACGTCTCCCTGCTGATCTCCATGATCAACGTCCTCGAAAAGCAGCCGGCGAAGCCGTCCGACACGACCCACGGCGTTCGCACGGCCCTTACGGCCGGAGCGAGCCGGGCGATCTGGCCGACGTTCGAGCGACGGTTCGGCCTCACGATCGTCGAGCTGTACGGGATGACCGAGTGTGGCTGCACGACCCTGATGAACCCCCCGGACGCCATCCGGATGGGGTCCGTCGGGAAACCCCTCGGCTTCGTGGAGGCCGACGTCGTGGACGACGACGACACCCCCGTGGCCCCCAACGTCCGGGGTGAGCTCGTCGTGCGGCCCCGCGCTCCGTACACGATGTTCCTCGGCTACCTCAACAAGCCCGAGAAGACGATCGAGGCGTGGCGGAACCTCTGGTTCCACACGGGAGACTACGTCACGCGCGACGAGGACGGCTACTACTATTTCGTGGACCGCAAGAAGGACGTGATCCGGCGGCGGGGCGAGAACCTCGCCCCCTACGACGTGGAGTCGGTCCTCAACCGGCACCCCGCGGTCTTCGAATCGGTCGTGATAGGAGTCCCCTCGCCGCTCGGAGAGGAGGATGTGAAGGCGTTCGTTCAGCTCCGCCCGGGGGCCGCCGCCACGCCTCGGGAGCTGTTCGACTTCTGCGTGGAGAAGCTGCCGTTCTACATGGTTCCGAAGTTCCTGGAGTTCGTGGACGAGATCCCAAAGACCGCGAATCAGAAGTCGCAGCGCTACGTCCTCCGGGAGCGCCGAGGAGGGACGGAGTACGACCGTGAGCAGCTCGGGATCGTCGTCCGGGCCCCCTGAGCGGACCCGGAGCCGGGTCCGACCCCTCGTGCTCCTCGACGCGAACGCGCTCCTGCTCCCGTTCCGCGAACGGTTCCCCCTGCGGGCCGAGATCGAACTTCTCTGTCCCGGGGCCGAGCTGGTCGTTCCGGTCTCCGTGCTCCGCGAGCTCGACTCCCTGGTGGAACGTGGGGTCCGGGAGGCCGAGCCGGCCCGCGAGCTCGCGCGAAGCTTTCGGGCGCTCCCCACCTCCGGCCGCGGCGATGCGGGCATCGTGCGAGCCGCGGTCGAGACGGGCGCGTGGGTCGCCACGGCGGACCGGGCCCTCGCAGGTCGGCTGGCGGCCCACGGCGTGACGGTGCTCGCCCCGAGGGACCGGGCCCGGCTCGAGGTGCGGCCTGGCGAAGTCCAGGGTTCCGGAGCGCAGCCCAGGCGGTCCGGGCCATCGCCCCGACCGCGGTCGAGGGCGCGCCGCGGCAAGGGTTAAGAAGCGTTCCCGGCTCGAACGGAGGCGGGCGACCGATGCGCGACGACGACCGGATGCTCGACCTTCCCAACGCCGAGTTCGGCAGCGGGGTCATCGGGGTCTGCGACATCTGCGGGACCCGCCAGGCCGTGATCGTGCTCTCGAAGGAGCGATTCCGCCTCTGCGTGATCGATTTCCTGAACAAGGCCTGGATCAAGACCGACAACAAGGCCGGTTCCCCGGCGCCGCTCTACCGCAGCGAGCGCATCGAGTTCCCGACGACGGTCACGTCGCCCAAGAGGGCCCCCGCGATCGTCCTTTCCCCCACGAAGACGGTCCGGCACCCGGTCGTCCTGATCACCCCCGACGTCTACGGCCTCACCACGGCGGTCCTCGACGCCGCGATCCGGTTCGCCCGGGAGGGGTTCGAGGTCCTGATCCCCGAGATCACGAAGACGGACGGGATCGGGGGCGGCCATCACATGGCGCTGCGCCGGGGCGCATGGTTCGGCGGTGGGGTCCGGGTCGACGACGCCCGCGTCGCGGACCTCGTCCGGCTCTACGGCGACGCCCTCGCCTACCTTCTCACGCGCGACATGGTCGACCCGTCCAAGGCCGCCGTGTTCGGCGCGTCCTACGGTGGGAGTCTCGCGCTGGCGGTCGCCGCGGGCAACACGAAGCTCGCCGCAGTGGCCCTCGCGTACCCCATGCCCGTGAAGCCCCGCGACCTGGCCAGGCTGGTCAGTGTTCCGCTCCTCTGCGTCGCCGGCTCGTCGGACCGCCGCGCCGGACGCGCGATGGAGCAGCTCCGCACCGCCGGCGCCGGTACGAAGACGTCCTTCGAGTTCGAGGAGTATCGGGGGGCGCGGCACAACTTCCTGGCGCGGGACCTCGGCGCCTACGACCTTCCCGACGCCGAGGCGGCGTGGACGCGGGTCGTCACGTTCCTGAAGACACAGCTGATGCCGCCTCCGCCGAAGCCTCCCGCGCCCGTGGTCAAGCCGGCAGCTCCGCCGACCCCGGCCCCGCCGCGACCGGCCGTCTCCGCGAGCCCCGCGGCAGCGTCCCCGGCGCCCGCCGCCACGCCCGCCCCCGCCCCGTCGGGCTGACGCCAGCCGCGGGCAACGCAGCCGGAGCGCAGGACCGCCCGCTAGGTAGGATACTCGTAGAATCCGCGCCCCGTCTTCCGGCCGAGGTGGCCGGCGTTCACGAGACGGCGGAGGAGCGGCGAGGGGCGGTACTTCGGGTCCCCGAACTCACGGAAGAGCGTCTCGGCCACTTCGAGAGCGACGTCGAGGCCGATCATGTCGCCCAGCTCGAACGGCCCCATCGGCATCCCCGCGCCGGACTTCATCGCGACGTCGATGTCGCGCGAGGAGGCGATGTTCTCCTCGAGCGCGAAGCACGCCTCGTTGAGCACGGGGATCAGCAGGCGGTTCACGACGAATGCCGGCGATTCCCGGACGCGGATGGGGACCAGCGGATACCGATGGTTGCGCAGTCCCTCCAGGAAGCCGACCGTCTCGGCCACGATATCCTCCCGGGTATCGACCCCGCCCGCGACCTCGACCAGCGGCAGCGTGTAGGGCGGGTTGAAGAAGTGGGTGATGAGCGTCGACCGCACGTGCCCTAACCCGCGCGCGAGACGAGTGATCGACAGCGAGGAAGTGTTCGACCCGATCACCGCGTGCTCCGGCACCACCCGGTCGAGGGCCTCGAGGACCGGCCGCTTGACCTCGGTCCGTTCGAAGACGGCCTCGATCACGAGGTCGACGTCCCCGAACGCGCCGTACTCCGTCGCGCCGCGGACGCGGGCGACCACTTCCTCGCCCCGGGCCCGGGTGAACTTCGGAGCGAGCTTCCCGCGGATCCGCTCCGTCTGGGAGTCGGAGAGGGGGCCGGCCTCGTCGGCGACCCGCGCGATCTCCTTCTCGCTTCGCCCCTCGTGGAAGGAGACGAGCTCCTCGACGATCGCACGGACCCGGGCGAGCCCCTTCTCGACCGTCGGACCGTCTACGTCCTTGAGCACGACGTCGATCCCGTTGAACGCCAGCACCTCGGCGATCGCGGCGCCCATCGTCCCCGCGCCCACCACCCCGGCCTTCGTCACCCGCACGGTCCCACCGGGCCCGTCAGCCCGCCGTCGCTACATAAACTCGGGCGAGGGACGCACCGCGGCGGCCGCTCTCCGTCCCGGGGGCCACGGGAACTTCACTATCGGGTACGCGACGGCGAGCCGGTCGCCGCCCGGTTCGTGGCAGTCGAGGGGCTCGGCTGGGAGTGCGGGACCCCGGCCATCGGGAGCCGAGCCCCCACGGGCGGAGAACCGGAGCGGTTCGTGAGGCGACGGATCCAGTGTCGGACGTCCGACAGGTAGAGGTTGCCGTACGGGCAGGCCTCGGCACAGCCGCCGACGCCGCAGCATTTCGCGCTCCGGAACTCGCCTTTCTGACGGAAGTGGCCGGGCATGTCCACGAGGCCGACGGGGCAGGCCTTGGCGCAGTCGAGCGTTGTGCACCGGCGGCAGACCTCCCGGTCCTTCACCCGGAGCCGAAAGAACCCGATGCGGCTGAACGCCGCCGAGATCTGTCCGGTGTAGCACCATCCCATCGTGACGCAGTTGTAGTTCCCGGCGTAGGGGATCGTGACGAAGAGGACGTACCACAGGACGCTGAACGAGAGGACGAAGAAGAACACGGACGGGTCGACCCCGCCGACCGTGACGTTCAGGGTGCCGAGGGAATCGAGGTAGGAGGCGATCGACGTCCCGGTGAGCGAGACCAGGACGAGCACCGTCGTGACGCTGTACGCGGCCGAGAACCGGCTGCTGAGATACTGCCGCGCGACGGGGGAGCTTCGGTTGAAGCTCTTCATCGCGTCGATCGTCGTGCCCTGGAACATCAGGGCCGCCGTGCAGAACACCGAGCAGATCGCACGGCGGCCGAAGAGGATCGAGACGATCCCGAGCACGACGTACGTCGCGAGGAGGACCCCGAACACCCCGACCGCGAGAGGAGCCGAACCGATCCCCATGCTCCATCCGAGGACGGGGACGGTCGTGGAGCTGGCCGCCCCGGGCGCGCTCGGGAAGAGGAGGCCGTAGTAGAGGCTCGGGTAGAACACGGCGAAGGCGCCGTAGCAGACCATCATCATCGCGAGACGGATCCTCAGCTCGCGGCCGCGAGATTCCTGCATCTTGAAGACGACGAGCGCGCCCATCTCCACCCCCATCATCACGAGGAACCAGGTGGTCGCGGTCGTGTCGGCGAAGAAGTAGAACCCGTTCGCGATCGCGTCGCCGAGCACCACGCGCGCGTTCCCCGCGAGCGGCAGGAGGGTGAGGTTGGCGACGTACCCCGCGGGGTCGAGCTGGGCGGCGAGCATCGCCCCCATGAACAGCTCGGAGACGAAGATCCAGAGGAGCAGGCGGAACGTCCAGAACGGCTGGAGCTGCCAGGAGAACCCCTCCGCGCCCCGGAACTTCTCGGTCCGGACGACGGCCTCGAAGAAGACGACCATCTCCAGGGCGACCGAGAGGGCGAAGACCTCGACGCTCCCGTAGAGCTGCCAGAGGACTATCCCCCCCATCATCAGCCCGTAGATCGGCAGGAGCCGGACGAGGTACGTCGCAAACCCCGGGGAGATCGAGCGATGTCGGTACAGGAACTCCATGAGGTAGACGAAGAGCACGATCATCGCGACGCTGGAGGCGTAGATCGTCCCCGCCTGCCAGGTGGAGGATTCGAGGACCGGCGGGGAGAGGAACATCAACGCCGATTGGGAGACGAGGACGACAAATACCGGACGCGGGAGCCGGTCCCGCAGGAAGACGGCGGTCAGCACCATCTCGGCCGCCATCGTGAACACGAACCAGGGCGAGACTACGACCTGGGCAAGGACGCCGATCGATGTCCCCACGGCGAGCGCTCCCGAGGCCAGGTCGAACGTCCAACCCATCAGGAGCTCGTTGGCCAGGACGAGCGCGACCACCGCCGCCACGAACCCGAGGCGCGGTAGCACCGGGGCGACCGCCCCGGGGGCCTGCGCCGCCCGACGGGTCTCCTCGAGGAACGCAAGGAAGACCACGACGACGCTCGCGGACATCAGGGCGCTCGCGATCCAGAGGCCGGAGACAGCCCCGTCGGTCCCGGGGTGGAGGAAATAAACGAGCGCGCCTCCGAGCATTCCCGCCATCATCAGGAGCAGGAAGACGACCGTGCCCTGCCGCAGCGGCGAGCGCGCGGTGGCGGCCCACTTGACCAGCACCGCGGTCGAAACGGCCATGCCGGCCGCCAAGGCCCAGAGGACGATCTCGTCGATCAGCATCGGGGCCCACGTCCTGCGGCGCGGATCGTGCTCACGGTTCCCCCAACGCCGAGGGCGTCGACGGGTGCGGGTCCCCCCGATCCTCGTTCCGAGGTATGGGCTGGGGATCCAGGACGACCGGCGCCGGACCCGGAGACACGGTCACTCGCGCGACCGTAGCGACCAGAGGGTCGAGGACCCGCCGGGGCAAGAGGGAGACTGCGATCGCGAATCCCGCCACCACGACGTACTCGATGGCCCATCGTGCCAGCAGGGCCGGGCCTCCTACCGGGCCGGGGGAGATCACACCCCACGAGATCGGTGCCCCGAGGGCCCCCAGGATCTGGTTCGCGAGGCTGTCGAGCCCGGCGGAAACGAGGATGGGCGGCAACCAGACGAGGAGGCTAATCCCACCGATCAGCGCGAGAGCGGGAACGACGCGCAGGACCCCACGCCGTGTACGCTCGAGGAGGCGGAGAGTGGCCCCCGGGAAGAACCCCGCCCCGACGGCGAGGCCGGCGAGGAGGAGGTGCTGCACGAGCCACTGGAACCATTCCCCGACGCCGGCGGAGCTCGTGGAAACCGTCGTCCATTCCGCGAGCATCGCGAGCGCCCAGAGGAGGCCGCCGGCGACGAGCACGACTCGCAGTCCGATCCCCGCAACGTAGCGTAGCCCGCGGGACGCGGGCGCCGTCCGGGTCGTCGTGCGGCGGCCAGCATCGCGACCGTAGAGTCCGCCGTAGACCGTGAGGAGCAGCTCCTGCGCCAGAAGAGCGGCCCACACGATCACGATCTGGAACACCCCGAGATACCAGTCGTTGAGGAGCAGGTTGGAGATGGAGGTCCCCGACGCCTGGGCCACCAGGCCGACCCCCGCGCTCGCCGCGGCCGTCGTGGAGCAGCAGGCCCCGAGGGTCACAAGACCGATCATCGCCGGGGTGAGTCCGGTGGCGGCGCCTACGGCCTTCGACCGCGCCGCGCCCGCGGGTGAGGGTCGCAGCAGCTGGAGCACCAGGAGGACGGCCACAGCCATCCCCAGCCCAACCCCCACGGCGACCAGGAGCATCGATATACCGGTGAAGAACGGTATCTCCAGGTAGCCCCACGGGGCTACCGCGTAGACGTAGGGATAGTTCCACCAACCCTGCCCGGTCCCGCTCGACGTGAAGATGGTGATCGTGTAGCCGCCGGCGAAATGGGCGATTCCGGCCATGCCGCCTTCGATCAGGGATCCAAGGAGGTAGATTCCGGCCAGGAAGATCGCGAGGCTCCACGCCCCCGACGCGCCGATGAACCGGCGGACTTCGCGGAACGTGAAAAGTCCCGCGACGCGGACCCCTGGCTCACGCACTGGCACGCCAGCGCGAGCGGGTGGGCCGCTTAAATCCCGTCGGTCCGGACCCGGGGGCCGTTCTCATCGAACACGGCGGGCCCCGGGCCTTGGCCCGGGCGGGGACAGACACTTCGAGCGAAGCCTTAAGGAGTGAACTTCGCTCGACACGAGTGCGCGGGGATGGCCCAGCCCGGTAAGGCGCAGGATTGCTAATCCTGT
>DATGZQ010000089.1:0-7199 GCA_035297125.1 Thermoplasmata archaeon | reverse complement strand
CCGCGGTGACCGTCCGTGCCGACGGTCCTTCCGTCCCGGTGTACTTCGATTTCGAGGGACTCTGGTGCCATCTCGCGGGTCTGGAGGGGACCCTCGCATATCCTCACGGCCTGGGCGGTAGCGAACGCGCCGACGAGGAGGACGTGGCGCGGCCGGCGCTATCGTCCCATCAACGCTGGGCCGTCTCGGAGCTCCTCCGACGCCCTTTCGCTGCGGCCGAGAGCGGGCGGGGCGGGCACCTCGTCGGTCCGTTCGGACTTCCGTTCTCCCAGCGCAAGATCCTCCAGCGGGGGTGGATCGTCCATCGCACGATCCTCGACCCCTCCCGGCTTCCGCCCTACGGAGGCCGCGCGGCGGACCAGGTCGTACTGATCACCGGAACTCCCCGGGCCGGGGCACGGCCGGAGGTCCTCTTCAGTACCCTCACGCACGAGTCGCAGGTCTTCCCCTTCCTGCTCGCGGTCGGTCCGGAACGTTGGATGCTCGGAGCGCTCGGAGGCTCGGGACCGGCACCTCCGGAAAGACGGACCCCGCGCCGCCCCGTCCTTCCTACCCTCCGGGAGTACCTCGAGGGAATCGAGATCGTCCAGGAACCGGCGTCCTCGTTCTCGGCTCCGATCGACCACCGGTACGACCGGCTCCTTCCCCCGGAGCCAGTGGGCCGGTCGCCGAAGTGCTGATATGGTAACAGGCCAGCGCGCGGTGGGGCGCGTAGCCTAGCTTGGACAACGCGTACCTCCTCGAAGGACGGGCCTTGTGCTGGGCCCCCGGCATCTACGCACCGTCCGCGGCGGTCTCGGTGTCGTCGGGCTCCGATAGCAGGGTCAGCGCCGCGGCCACGCGGCGTTGACGGACCAGCCCCTGAACGTAGCCGCGGGTGACCTCGGGCGAGCTTTGCTGAAGGGCGGCCGAGATGTCCTCGAACTGCGCCCCGCGTTCCGCGAGCGCGGTCGCGGCTCCCCGACGGAAGGCATGGCCAGGCCAATAGCAGGCGGCCTTTGCTAGGGCTGCCTTCCGAAGCCGATCGATATGCTGACAGCTCACACCGACTAGCAGCGAGCCGTCCTTCCGGCAGATCAGGTGGCCCGAGTCGAACGTTGCCCCATCCGCCTTCGCCCGGCGGAGGGGGAGGTACTCGCGCAGCGGACGAAGTACGAACTCCGGGAGCGGCACGGGTTCCCCCGTGACGTTCCCGAGTCCGCCCTTTCCCCGAATGTCCATCGTCGGCGGGGTAGCCTCGACGTGAAAGTCCTCCGGCCACCTCGCCCGCGCAATCTCGACTCGGCGACGACCCGCGCGTAGGAGCGCAATCGTCAGCCGCTTCTCTCCACGCTCCGCGAGCCTTTGGATACGGGCCATCTCCGGCGACGGGACGACAGGTCGGGTACCCGGCTTCCGGGAAAAGCGAGCCCTTATGCCGCTCGAAACGATGACCGGGTTGCCGCACCACGTCAGGAACGAGCTTAGCACCGACAGACAGTAGTGCTTGGCCGACCCGCTGGGTCCCATCGTCTTCTCGACCAACACCCAAAGGTCGGGTTCCTCGATTTCCTTCGCGTAGCGTGCGACGTGCGCGGCGCACCTGAGGAGGTAGGTTAGGGCGTCTCCCCCCGGACGGCCGAGCCACTTCTTCCGCGCTCGCTTTTCGCTGAGCCACTCCCTCGCTTCCTTTCGCCACCGCTTGCTTGCGGTGGTCATTTTCATGGTCGAAACGGTTGGTCTAGGACTTACCAGCGGAGGCGGGGGAGGCGGGCCGCACCCGGCTTGAACCTCGGTTAGCTCGGAGAACGACGACGGAGTGCCGAGGATCGTTTCATACATGTGGTCCGCGGGGCGCTTGCGAACGAGTCCCGCTAGGTGGCGCAGGTACCTGCGGAACTCTCGAAGCTCGCCGGGATCACCCTCGCGCCGTAGCTCCTCTATGAACTCCTCGTCGGTTTTCTCGCGGCCCAGGTCGGCCGACATGCCGTTCGGCGCGGTGAGAATATCATGGCCGTCGGCGCGCCTCTCCAGCAGGAACCCGTCGCGCGAGGAAAACTCTGAGCCCACGCGGAGCGGGTCCGCGTGATCAGACGTCACCGCTCGTCGCGGTGACTGCCACCCAGAAGGATTGCAACCATCGGCCGCGTTACGCAAACCCCATGACTTCGAGGGGATATCTAGGCAGCTCTCGCGCTGTCCGTTTCCCGCCGAACTGCGCCGCCATTTGGCTATATGTGGCGCGTTGTGACTGAAATGGCGGCGGGGGCGGTCGGTGTTAGGCGGCCTCGCGGCCCCGACCGTCCCGCAGGAACGTACCCGCTCCCGACACCCTAACGGCTTCCCGCCCTTTAAGTCGTCGGGCGCAGGGCGGGGAGCTGGGGGCGGCCACGGTTCCCCACCTGGGAAGGTCGGCCCTCCCGTTCCCCTTCCCGCACGCCCTCCCCAACCCCCGTTCCACCGCCGGTGTCCATAAGGGCGACTCGGCAGGTTTGGGAAGCTGGTAGGGATGGCGATGCCGCGATCCAAGGGAAGGTCCACGGGAGGCAAGGCGGGAAGTGAGGGGGACCAGGCGCTTCCCACGGAAGGGAAGGGCGTTGAGATGGATGGGGAAGGAACGGTGGGACGATTCGCGCGGTCGCCGGCGTCCCTCGAGGATATCGCAGCCGCTCGAAGAGTCGAGGCGAAGATCCATGCGGGGATTAAGGCGGGGCTAGCGAAGAGTCTGCTCGCAAAGGGTCTTCACGTCAAGGTGGCCGCCCTCGAGGCGGTCCTTCGCGAACCCACCCCGAGCCCCTCGGCCGCCACCCAGACGCCGCCGATGAGCGCGCCGCCGACCGCGCCCACGTCGACGCCAGCACCGGGGTCCCCGCCCGCCGATCGGGCTCGACTCATCGCGGCGCTGAGCATGTCGACCGGTGAACACGGGTCAACCGGATTGGGCGCCCTACCGCCGTCCCTCGGCGGAGCCTCATCCAAACAGGGCACCACCGGATTCTCCCCAGCGGGAGGTTTCCTCGCCTCGGCAGAGCCGGGCGGCGGGTGGTCGGGGTCCCCCGAGTATTCGTCGACCGTCAGCGGTCCGTTCACGACGGGGAACACGTTCTACGACACTTTGATGACGATCTCGATCGAGGCCGGTTTGAAGCCCGAGTTCGCCCGAGGTATCGCCCGCAGATTCAGTCACCACGACCCAGACGATTTCGGCCAACTCGACAAGATCCTCGCCGACGGCGGCGTGAGCCCGAGGGTTCGGGGTTGGATCGTGGGCGCGTGGCGCGACGAGAACACCAGTATGTTCGAGCGAAGTACTGTTCGGGGTGGGAACGGAGGGGCTTCGAGCGACGAGGACCCGGTCGCGGAGGTCCGCCGGGCCCGGCACCAGAGGCTCCGCGACGAGCTCGAGGAACTCGAGCTGAAGCGGCTCCGCTCCGAACTCGCGGGCCCTCAGCAGCCCGTCGGTCCCTCCGAGGAGACGGTACGGCTCCGCGCTGAAGTGGACCTGCTGAGGAGGGAAGCCGAGGCGCGGAGGACCTCCGACCTTTTCGACGCGAAGTTGGCGCCGCTGGCCCGCCAACTCGAGGAGATCCGGGCGCGACCGCAGGAGCGATCGCGGACACTTGACGGCGTGAAGGTCGACCTTTACGCTGACGCGACGTCCTCCCTTATTCGGACCGTGGACCGGAAGCTCGGCGAGTCTGGATCAGGGCAGCTACTCGCAAAGCAGGTCGCGCAATCGTTGGGGCCGAAGCTCGTGAGGACACTTGGTGCGGCCCTCGATGAGGGCGAGACCGCTGAGAACGTCGGTCAACCGGACCTCGTGCAAGCCTACGAGGTGCTGGCCCGTTCGGGAGGCCACGCCCCGCGTCGAGAACCGGCCATGGATGTGATCCCGCCGCGACGCGCGCCCGAATGGAGCCCGCCCCCGCAAGTCGCCTCGACCGGACGGTGGTCGTGATGGGCGACACCTGTCCGCCGGACTTCGCCAGCTTCGAGGGCAGGGAGGAGTTCATGCGCGCGACGTGGGGATTTGTAGTCGAGCGAGCAGCGCGTCTCGACCCGCGCGCCGGGGATCTCGAGCGCCGGGTGATTCGGCTGTTCGTCTTCGACGGCGACCCGAAACTCGAGCTGACGAACTACGAGGGGAAGCTGGTTCGCCTGCCGAACCCGGCGGCAATCGCGGGGCTGACATGTCACATCGCGACCATCGCGATCGGGCCCGGGGTCATCCTACAACTCCTCCCGAAGGACACAGACCCCCTGGCAATCGGGATGGTCGCATTCTGCTCCTGGGACGTGTTCTGCGCCCTCGTGGTGGGTCGGATCCGCCTAGTCCACAGGGACCTGACCGTGGAGACGGTCGAGCCGTTCACCGCGGCAATCGCGTTCAGCCGTGGTCTGCTTGATGGTCTGGGCCTCGACGAGGGAATCTCCGCGCTGACACGACTAGGAGGTCTGATCGCCGAGGCGCGGGAGGCATTCAGCGAGGCCCAGATGACCGCACCGCCCCCGTCGCCGGCACCCGCCCCCCGGGACGAGACCGGCCTCGGCGAGATGCCGTCCGACGCGGAGATGGCGGCGGCGGCCGCGGCCTTGGAGAAGAGAGCGACCGCGCCCATTCCGGCGACGCCCGGGCCCCGGTCGCTACGGCGACTCGGGCCGCCGATCCCGGCGCCAGCGGAGGTGCCGCTGTGATGGGCGTCGGCGACCCTGGGGATAGCAGACCGTTGGGCCTCGGAATCCTGCCCCGCGTTCGTAGAGCGGCGACGAGCGCGGTCCACGAACACCTCAGCGGAGCTGAGGCGACCGCCGCGCGGGTCTCGGCGCTTGAGGCCCGGCTCGCGGAGGTCGAAGCTCGGCTCGCTCGGCTCGAGGCCCGCAAGGTGAGCCGGTCGAAACCGAAGGCACCAACGGCTCCCCGACGGATTACGCCGGTGCCACCCCCGCCCCCCGACCCATTAGAGCCTGCGCCGAGCTGACGATGTGGAGGTCCACCGCGGACACCGGCCCGATAGTCCTCGAGGTCGAGATTCTGATTCCGGTACTCGACGGAGGCGAGGCCTCGAGGCTTCCCGTGCCGAGCCTATATCGGCAGGCGGAGCCTCAGATTGGCGATGGCGATCATCGACGCGGTCCGGGCGAAGCTGACGGGCATTACACACCTGGCGGCCGGCGGCGGCCTCCTCGGTGGCGGCGGAGGGGTCCTCTCCGCGCAGGCGGGTGTACTCACGGCGCGCCTCCAGTCCCTCCAGTCCGGCGGGCTGTCGGCGGTAGTTCAGACCGCAGGTCTTCGACTCCAGCAGCCGGGGACCCTCCTCTCGAACCTCGGCGGCGGCTCGAGCCCGACGCCTCCGGCCCCCGCTCCTCCCGCCACACCTCCTGCTGCCACGGACTTCCGAGGCTCGCAGACGAGCCCTCAAGTCTCGGGTGCGGCCCGGTTCACGGACGCCCGTGCGCGCTACCAGCCGCCACCGTCGGCAGCCCGCTACACCTGAACGCCGGTGCCGATATCGGCACCCAACTCTTCTAGTGGGTGCCGCGCGTTGGAGTCGGAGCGCCTCTCGGGGTCTGCCGGCATGAACGCCTAGGCTCCCTCAGGAGGGACCTGCGGTGACCCGGGCAACCGGTGAGCGGGCCCACTCCGTGGTGGAAATCCTATTGCCTAGATGACGCTAGGCGTAGCGATGGTCGACGAGCGTGCGCGCGAAGATGCCGATCTGGCTGCAGCTAACTACGAGCGGTTGGCGATGGTGATTGAGTCTGACCCGTCGAGGTGGCAGTACCTGCCGTACGCGGCGAATCTTCGAGCTGCGGCCAAGGCGACGCGGCGTTCGTCGATGACTCGAGCGTAGGCCATGCCGACGTGGACGTTCAGGCTCAAGGGCCAGTTCCACCGCGACGGCGGGTTCATCGCTGCGGATTACCAGGGCCAGTCGGTGAGGGCGGGGACTGCAAACGGGCGTCCCGTGATCGAGGTCGTGGAGTCGAACTACGACGTGCCCCGAGCGACGTTCGAGCTTGACTCAATCTTCGGCTTCATGGTCGGTGGGGCCTCAGTCATCCGAGTTTGGCGCCGGGACCCAGGCTCCGTAGGCGAATGCGTCCTCACCGACGTGGTATCGAACTTCGCCGACCCCGGAAAGCTTGGAGGTGTCGAGACCTGGGACCTCCAGCTTCGGAGGAACGACCCGAATGGGCCGCAGGGTCGAATGCTCGCTCGATGGGTGTCGGAAGTCGCCCGCATCGGATAGACTCGGACCTGCTGCTGGACCGCTGCCTCCTAGACAAGCGGCGGCGCCGCGGGCACGACTCAGTTAAGGGAATGTGCGGCCGTTCGATGCGGACTCCGGATGAATCAGGCAACGGTGGACCTGATCGGGTTCGCGGTGGCGGGGGCGATCGCTCTCTTCATCGGCCTTCCGTCGGCGATTGAGGGTTACAGCAAGCTCCTCCGACAGCGACGGACGACGAAAGAGGACCGGGACGTCTTCGAGTTGAACGAGGAGCTGGCGAAGGTCGGCGGAAGCGACGTGGAACTCGCGTCACTTCGCCACAGGGCCAAGCGGTTCGAGAGTTCGCTGGGGGTGACCGTCTTTTGGATGATCCTGGGCGCCGGGATCGCGATCGGGGGCGTCTCGGCCGAGTTTGGATACGCGAACGGGGCCGTCACGGGCGCACTTTTTCTCTCGGTCTATGTGGGGCTTCGGCTCTTCTACCTCAGGCGAACGGCCAGACGGCTGCTGGAGGACGGAAGGGCCGCCGGCTACCTCAAGCCGCCCGAGACCCCGCCGCCGAGACCCGGCGGCCGATAGCGGCTCCTCGGCTCAGCTTCCCCGAAGCACCGCTTATCAGATGTGAAGCGCGGCGATGGCCGCGATTGTCGACGCCACCGCGGCGACCGCGGCCAACAGCAGAGTAGTCCACGACCGCCGACGGTCAGAGTAGAACGTTGATCGCTCGAAGACCGTGAAGGACGCCAGTGGATGCTCAAGCGTGACATCGGGGTTGGGCGTAAGGCCGTCTATGTGACACCCCGTGAGCATGTAGACCGCCTTGCCCTCGACGAACATCCACTGGTCGTCAAGTTGAATCTCCTGCTGTTTGCCGGGGCCGACCGCGAATTGCTTGATATCCCTCGGCCTAGCACCCATGGCCGAGTTCGGAGAGACGACCCCCAAGACAAGGGAGAGATTACCGCTCAGAGGCTGCGGGTTCACCGG
>DATGZQ010000088.1:0-19255 GCA_035297125.1 Thermoplasmata archaeon | reverse complement strand
AACAAAGTTTGACGTCTCGCTTATATCGAAATCGATATAGTGCCGGACAAGGCCCGAAGGCCCGTATGCCACCCCGTATCATCGGTCTCTACGCGCTGGCCTGCATGGAGCGCGAAGGCCCGGTCTATGGGTATTTCATCTCTCGACGGATCTCCGAGAGGACCGGCGGGGCTTGGAGGCCGGGAGCCGGTGCGGTCTATCCTGCGCTCCGCGTTCTCGTCGAACGGGGCTTGGCCCGAAAGCTGAGGCGCGGCCGTCGATCGGAGTACCGAATCACCCCCGCGGGCCGGAGCCTTCTGAGGCGCCTCCGCCGCGATGCGTCTTCGCCCGGCCGGACCGCACCCGATCTTTCTGTGCTTTGGGCCGACGTAGTGGGCGCGAGCGACGTCGGTCCGTTCCTCGTCCACCGCCTGCGACGCACCGTCCAAGGAATCGAAGGGCACCTGGCACGCCTTCCTGCAAGCGCGACCACGCGCGCCCTGCGCCGGCAGGTTGTTCGCGAGCTTGCCCAGGCCCAGAGGCGAGTCGCCCGCCCCCGTACCTCGCGCGCGTCGCGCACCGAGGGTACGCCATGAACGGAGCCCTGAAGGTCGAGGACGGAGCGATCGTCGTCACGGACCTTTCGAAGCGGTACGGTTCCGGGGCGCGGGCGGTGATGGCGCTCGACCACGTGACCCTCTCAATCCCGAAGGGAACGGTGTTCGGCCTGCTTGGCCCGAACGGGGCCGGCAAGACGACCCTCATCAAGGTTCTCACGGGGATCAGCGACATCACGTCCGGTCACGCGACGGTCGCGGGGTTCGACGTCGAGCGTCAGTCGATGGACGTCCGCTCCAGGATCGGCTGGGTGGCGGCGGAGGTCATCCTGGACGACGACTTCACCGCCTGGGAGAACCTCTGGCTGCAAGCCAAGCTCCAGGACCTGCGGGGCTGGGAGGAGCGCGCCGACCAGCTCCTCACCTACTTCGAACTCAAGGACCGGAAGAACGACAAGGTCTCCCACTACTCGACCGGGATGAGGAAGAAGCTCGAGATCGCCCTCGCGTTGCTTCACCAGCCGGTCGTGATCTTCATGGACGAGCCGACGATCGGTCTGGACGTCGGCACCCGACGGATGCTGTGGGACATCGTCACGGGGATCCACAAGGAGTTCGGTGTCACGGTCCTCCTGACCACCCACTACATCGAGGAGGCCGACGCTCTCTGCGACCGGATCGCGATCATTGACCTCGGCAAGATTATCGTAGAGGGGACCCCGTCCGAACTCAAGGCGCGGGTCAAGGGGGACATCGTCCAGCTCGAGGCCTCGGGCACGCTCGACTCGGCCATGCTCCGGGCGCTGCCGGGGGTGCAGGAGGTCCGGGCCCAGGGCAACGACTGGATGATCCGTGTCGCTTCGTCCGAGACGTTCCTTCCGCGGCTCCTCGCGACGATCCCCGGGGACCGTATCCGGCGCATCAACGTCGAGAAGCCCAGCCTCGAGACGGTCTTCCTCGACCTGACCGGACGTAGGATCGGCCAAGAGGAGCCGATGCGGGACATCCGGAAGTTCTACATGCAAATGGCGAGGTCCCGCCGATGAGGAGCCAGTTCTGGGGCCTCTACGTCCGCGAGATCCTCCGGACGTTCCGGAACCCGTTCGTCCTCCTCATCACCGTGGTCCAGCCGTTCATGTGGCTCGCGTTCTTCGGGTCGGGGTTCGGAGGGTTCTCCTCGCTCCTCGCCCCGGTCCTCGGGACATCGAACTACATCGAATTCCTGCTTCCCGGTGTGCTCTCCACCTCAATGCTCTCGGTCGGGATGTTCGGGTCGATGAGCACGATCCAGGACAAGCGGTTCGGTTTCATGAAGCGGATCCTGATCACCCCCACGTCGAAGGGGTTGGTCTTCCTCGCGAAGGCGTTCGGGTCCGCCACGCGCGGGCTCGTGCAGATCCCCGTGATGATCGCCGCGGCGACCGCCTTCGGCGTCCCCTTCGACCTCACGCCCCTCGAATGGGCGGTCTGGGTCCTCGCGTTGCTGTTCATCGCCGTCGGCTTCTCGTCGATGTTCCTGGCCATCACGGCCTCCTCTACCGACTGGCAGACGCCGGGGGTCGTCGCGAACTTCATCACCATGCCGCTGATGTTCTCGAGCGCCGCGCTCTACCCCTCGAGCTCGTTCCCCGAGTGGATGAAGGTGATCTCCACCTACAACCCGATCTCGTACTCCGCGACGTTCGGTCGCAACCTCCTGCTCCACGGAACGATCGACTGGACGCTCCTTGGCTACATGTTCGTCTTTGCGGCGGCGATGAGCACGATCGGCTGGTTCGTCTCGTCCCGCTGGTTCAGGGTGGAGTGAGCCCTGGGTCGTTCGCCGCGGTGACGGAGAAGTCCCGCCCCTCCCACCGGTCGGCCGCCGGCCAATAGAACGTGAACCTCCAGGACCGACCCACCCGGGCCAACGGGGCCAGGTCGACGAAATGGAGCCCGATCCCGGTGGGCTGGGAGTCCATCGTCACGGGGGTCCGCCAGTCGTCCTCGCTCACCCGCAGACGGAACGGAGCCCCCGCAACGACCCTCAGCGGAGAACCCGACGGGATCGTTGCCGGCTGGCGGTTGAACTTCCAGAACTCCAGGGTCGTCCGGTGACGGTTCCGGGCGAGGTATCGCTCCGCGACGGCCGGCACCCGGTCGAATACGGCCCCGTCCGACACCGATCGCAGGAGCTCCACGTACTCCGCGTGGGCCCACGCGAGCGGCATCGCCGCCTCGGTCGGCCGGCCCAGCTCCAGATGGAGCTCTGGGAGGTTCGGCGCGTCCCACACCTGCTCGGTGAGAAGGCCGGTCGGTGTCGCGAACCGCTCCATCGCCTCGAGATACGGTCCGGTGTCGCGTCCCGCCGCGAGCTCGTAGTGACCGCGTTCGCCGGTCAGGACGGGCCAGGCGCGTCCCTGCCCCCAGTCCGCGTACGGGCCGCCGTCGTCCCGTTGGCCGTACCCGTCATGGTTGAACCGACGCCAGGCAGGCCCGAACGGTGTCTCGACCCGGAGGACCCGGTCCACCACGCGCACCGAATCCGTCACGGTAGGGTCGTCCAGGGCACGCACCCCGTAGCGTACGAGATCGAGGAATCCCGCGTCCACGATATCGCTCGCCGGAAAATCGGGAGAGGTCCCCGGGGGAACGTTCGGCAGCCGGACGAGTCCGAGGTCGGGGCCCTCGTCCGGAACGACGGCGCCCATGGATGCGGGGCGGATCCGAACGTAGTGCCGTGGGATCGCTTTCACGAGCGTGCCCTTCGAGGTGACCGTCCACCGCTCAACGTGCGCGTCGAGGAAGTCGGCGTACGCCTGGACGAACTCGGCGGTGGCCACG
The DNA here is from genome assembly GCA_035297125.1 of Thermoplasmata archaeon. Taxonomy (GTDB): domain Archaea; phylum Thermoplasmatota; class Thermoplasmata; order Lutacidiplasmatales; family UBA184; genus Lutacidiplasma. The sequence goes on along the minus strand of DATGZQ010000088.1, from coordinate 15,896 downwards.
TCTCCCCGGGCGCGGGCGAACCCTGAGGCGACCGTCAGCGCCGCGATGCTCGTCGCGAGGGTCGAGGGAGAGTAGCCGCCGACCTCCTCCCAGCGATCTTGCTGGGTCGCCGGGCCGTTCTCGATCAGGAACCGGGCGCCCTTCAGCACCATCGGCTCGGAATCGAACCGCGGCGGGGTCCGCGACTCTTTGAGCTTCGCGGCGAGCAGGATCGGCAGTGCGACCTCGTCGAGCTGGATCCCCTGCCAGTATGGGGTCCCGTCGACCCAGAAGTTCTGCGGGAACCCACCGTCCACGCGCTGCTGGGTCGCAAGATAGACCAGGGCGCGCAGGGCGGTCTCTTCGGAACCGGACGCGAGGAGACCCATCGCCGAATGCGCCATGTCCCGGGTCCACACGAGGTGGTAGCCCCCTCGGTCGACGTCCGTCCGGGACGCGCCCCACGGGATCGAGAGAGACGCGATGAATGCCCCGGGGAAGAGCTTGTCCTCGTGGGCGAGCAGGGTGGCGCAGCTGGAGCGGTAGAGCTTTCCCCGGTCGCGCGACGCGCCAGAGAGCGGAAGCTGGTGGGTCGCGGTGCGGTTCCACTGCTCCAGGAATCGGCGCTGATGCAGCTCGAACGGGGTCGTGAGCGACTGATAGAGGGTGGTCGCTGCTGACTGGATCGAGTCCCCAAAAGCGAGGCCCAGGGTGAACTCGGAGACCTCCTCCAGGGGGATCTCCCCGGTCAGCGCCACGTTGCCGTCGGGGGCACGATCGAACTCCCACGCCATCGAGCCATGCTGGGAGATGTCGGTCCATCCGTCGCTCGCCCCCACGTATCCGACGGAGGTCCGGACGAACGGCGACGTGCATCCGACGGCGAGCGCCGTCCCTCCCTTCTCGGCCGCAAGGAGGCTCCGACCGAGGATGTTGTAGACGGTCGCATGATTGCCCCAGCCACCGACCTCCAAGTGCGGAGCGACGAGCGCGAAGAGCCTGAGTTTCCCGACGAGCCGTCGGTCGAGGATCTCCAACCGCGCGCGCACGAGGAGGCACGGTTGGTGCGGGTCGCCGATCAGCCACTTCGTGAGCCGATAGCGACCCTCGGGCGCCTCCGACCGGACCGTGAACCCGAGCGCGTGATCGTGGGACCGTTCGGTCGTGGCCACCAGGTGGCGCTTCTCCTCGTGGAACAGGGTCCCGCCATCGGTGAACAGAAACTCTAGGTCGCGCAGCTGCGGACGGTCGATCCTCGGGTAGTAGACCTCGGTCACCGTCCCGCGCCAGAGGGTGTACCACAGGCGTGAGTCCGCCGAGTAGGCGGTCCCGACGCCGTCCTTGTTGCTGTGCGACCAGCGCGGCTCGATCCCCGGTCCGCCGAACGCAGTTCGGTCCCCTCGCGGTTGCACGGGTGAGCCTCTCCCCCAGCGTGAGGATGCGCGGGGCCTTCAACCTTGACCCACGCGCAGTGCCCGTCGAACGCGTCGCCGGCCTTTTCCCGCCCCGAGGATACGGCGAGACGTGGACCTCACCCTGTTCCTGCTCCTTCTAGGGTTGACGGGGATCCTGGCCGGCCTGGTGGGCTCGCTCACGGGGCTGGGAGGAGCCGTGGTAGTGATCCCGGTCCTCATCATCGGGTTCGGTGCGTCGTTCCCCGTCGCCGCGGGCGCCGGGCTGATCACGATCCTCGCCACTTCCTCGACGACCGGCTCGGCGTACGTCCGGGACCGGCTGACCGACCTCCGGATCGGGATGTTCTTCGAGATCGCGACCGTCCCGGGCGCCATCCTCGGCGCAACCGTTACCGTCCTCCTCGTCCATGCGAACCTCAACGACGCGCTGCTGGTCGCGCTCGGCATCGTCTTCCTCGCGATCATTCCCGGAAGCTGGAGCCGTCGACACGAGGAGCTGCCGCAGGGAGTGGTTCCGGACCGCCGGTCCCGGAAGCTGGGTCTCTACGGGTCGTACTACGACCAAGGGACCGGAAAGGAGGTGGGGTACGTCGCCGCGCGGACCACGCCTGCGCTCGGGGTGATGTTCGGGGCAGGGGTCGTTTCGGGGATGTTCGGGATCGGCGCTGGCGTGTTCAAGGTCACGGCGCTCGACCACTACCTCCGACTTCCGATGAAGATCTCTACCGCGACGAGCAACTTCATGATGGGCGTCACCGCGGCCGCGGGCGCGGGCGTGCTGCTCGCCGCCGGCTACGTCAACCCGTTCGTGGCCGCCCCGGCCGCGATGGGAACCGCGTTGGGAGCCTACCTCGGCGCCACGATCCTGCCGGGATTGAAGAACCGGACGGTCCGCTACATCGCGGTCCCGGTGATCGGTGTCCTCGCCATCGAGACGATCCTTCGGGGGTTCGGACTGCCATGAGTGGGCCGGAAGGGACTCCTGCGCCGCCGGTAGCACGGGACGATCGCCTTCCACCCCAGGCGTACCGAAACATCGTCCTCAGCCTTCGCACAGGGCTCATCGCGGCGCTCGTCCTCCTCGTGGGAGGGATCGCTGCCTACGTCGCCGTCCACCCGGGCGTGACCTCAGGAGAGATCCTCTCCTCGAACCCGATCGCCAGCTTCCTCACGTTCTCCGGCTTGACCCGCGGGCTCGCCCACGGCTCCCCCGAGGCGTTCCTCACGCTGGGCATCCTCGTGCTCGTCGCCACCCCGATCGTTCGCGTGGTCGCCGGATTCTACTACTTCGAGCGCGGGGGCGAGCGCACGATGGCCGGGATCACGCTGGTCGTGTTCGTGCTCCTACTCTTCGCGCTGCTGGTGTTCGGACCGTTCGTGAAGTGATACCGGCCCGGCCAGGTCGGACCGCGCCCTACGGTGGGGCCCCGAGCTCGGTGAGGGCGCGTCGGACGCGCTCGAGGCCGAGGTCCGCGAGGGCGCGGGCGCGCGCGGGTTCCTTCGCCTCCGCGGAGATGCGGAAGATCGGCTCGGTCCCCGACGGGCGAAGGAGCACCCATCCTCCCTCGAAGTACGCCTTGAGGCCATCGGTCGTGACCACCCGCTCCGCGGTCGACCCCATCGATTCCGTGACCCGCACGAGGACCCGGTCCCGGAACTCGGCCGGGCAGGCCAGCTTCTCCTTCACCAGAGTGTAGCGAGGGATCTCGCGGAGGAGGTCCGCGAGCGGGCGCCCGGTCCGCGCGAGCAGGTCGAGGGTCGCGGCGACCGCCATCGCCCCGTCGCGGGCGAGCTGGAACGCGGGGAAGACCAGGCCGCCGTTGTCCTCGCCGCCGAAGACGGCCTTGCGCGTCTGCATCTCGCGCGTGATGGACGGCGAGCCGACGCGGGTGTAAACGACCACCCCGCCGAGGGGCTTAACGATGTCCTCAACCGCCTGAGAGGCAGCAACGGGCACGACGACCGTGCCGCCGCGATGTCGTTCCACGGCGTCCCGGGCGAGGAGCGCGAGCATCTGCTCCCCCGGTACGTACCGCCCCGAGGCGTCCACGAAGACGGCTCTGTCCGCGTCGCCGTCGTGCGCGGCGCCGAGGTCCGCGCCCACAGCGGGCACGACTCGGCATAGGTCGGCGAGCGCCGATTCGGTGGGTTCGGACAGATGTCCGGGGAACGTGCCGTCGACCTGGGCGTTCAGGGTGATCGTCCGACACCCGAGCCGGCGCAGGAGCTCGGGGCTGGTCGGGATGGAGGCGCCGTTGCCACAGTCGAGGGCGATCGTGAACCGTCGCGCTTCGATGCGGGACCGATCGACAAGACCTACGATGCCGTCGAGGTACCGGTCACCGCCCGCGTAGTCGGCCCTCACGGAGCCGATCCGGGAGAACGGGGCTGCAGGATTCGCGCCTCGGTCCACCGCGGCCTCGATCGCCTCCTCGGTCTCCCGTGGAACCTCGAGGCCGTCGGCACCGATGCACTTGATCCCGTTGAACTCGGGGGGGTTGTGGGACGCCGTGACGATCACGCCCATCCGGGCGCCGACACGAGGAACGTTGTACTGGATCGCGGGTGTCGCGAGCATCCCGAGGTCGACCACGCGATGGCCCGCGAGCACGAGCGTCGAGCTCACGATGCGGGCGAACGCCGGGCTCGACGTCCGCCCGTCCCGGCCGACCGCGATCGTCGCGGGGGCAGGAACGAACGAGGCGATCGCCGCGGCGACGCGCGTCACGAAAGGGGCAGTGAGCGCCTCGCCGACGACCTCGCGGAGCCCGTTGGTCCCGAAAAGCCGTGTCATTGCCGTTCTACCGCCGTGAGGCGGCCCCGCCTATAAGGTCCTAAAGGGTTATCGGGAGCGGCTCCCGGTTCGGCGAATGACCCCTCCCCGATGGCTCGCGGACGAGATGGTCGGGAGGCTTGCGCGGTACCTACGCTTCGTCGGGTGCGACACCGAGTATGTGCGCGGGCTCACGGACGACCAGGTGATCGAGAAGGCTCGGGCGGAGGACCGGGTGATCCTGACCCGGGATCGCGCTCTCGCCCAGCGGGCCCGGCGGGTCCTCCTGCTCGACAGCACCGAGATCTCCGAACAGTTCCGGGCCGTGCGGAAGGTGTGGCCGGAGGTCCCCGCCGAGGTCCGGTTCGACCGGTGCTCCGAATGCAACGGTCGCCTCTCCCCGTACCGGCTCGGGTCCAATCCCGCGCGGGAGGCCGGGCTGCCCCGGGACCGACTGTCGTCGGGCCTGGCGGTATACGGGTGTTCCGCGTGCGACCACCTCTACTGGGAGGGCTCGCACACGGCGCGCATCCGAGAACGACTTGCCGCCTGGGCCCGCGAGCCGTAGCATGATCGTCGGGTACGTGGAGCTGTCCGGAGAGTCTCCCGCGCTCGCCAGGGCCGAGGCGCTCGCGGCGGCAGAGGCACTGGGCGGAGGTCCGACGCCGGCCGGAACTACGACCTTTCCCGGCCTGTTCCCGGTACTCCTGCCGGATCGGAAGGCCGTCCTCTCGCTCGCACGCAGAGTGGCCCTGGCACGCCGGTGCCTGACGGTCGTGAGGGCAGGGGAGGCGGCGGTCGCGGCGGCGGCGCTGGAGGGCGAAGGGGGAGCCCGCGCCGTCTTCCGTCGGGTCGGTAGCTCGGAGGGGTCGAGCAACGCGTCCGTGCGCGACGCGGGACGCGCGTATCGGGCCGCGGGAGGGGCGATCGACCTCGAGCAGCCGGAGCGACGGTACTGGATCGCGACCCGCGCGGACGGAGGAACGGCGCTGCTCCTCGAGGCCGCGGCCGTGGACCGCAAGGAGATGGCCCAGCGCGCGATGCCCCGATTGCCGTTCCAGCGTCCGATCTCGTTGCCGACGCGGCTCGCTCGTGCGGCCGCCAACCTCGCCCGGGTGCACGCCGGGGACCGGGTCGTTGACCCGTTCCTGGGGACGGGCGCCCTCCTCGCGGAGTCGGGCCTCCTGGGGGCCCACGTCTACGGCATCGACCGGGACCCCGGGATGGTCCGTGGTGCCTTGCGGAACCTTTCCCACCTCGGGGTCGAGGCGTCCGAGATCGTCGAGGGGGACGCGGGCGAGGTGGAGTTCCGATCACCGGACGCGACGTTCGAGGCGCTGCTCACGGACCCGCCCTACGGCCGGGCGTCGGCCACCGGCGGGGAGGAGGCTCGCTCGGTCTGGCGGCGGGTCGTTCCCCGGTGGGCGGAACGGGTGGTGCCCGGAGGCTGGGTGGTCGTGGTCGTCCCACCGGTGTTCGAACCGCTAGGGGCTCCATGGCGGGAGACCCTGGCGGTGCCGGTGCGGGTGCACCGTAGCCTCACCCGGGAGTTCCGGGTGTATCGGCGGCCGGACTAGAGGGACGTCGCGGTGAACGTCGCCGTCAGCCTGACCTGAGCGCCACCCTGGCCGCTCGGGGCGCAGACCGTGTTCGCGGACAGCGTGACCTCGATCATGAGCGCGGGCTGGGTGTCGGAGAACTTCACGAGGACCGGGAGGCTGGAGGAAGCGTTGACGGCGAACGAATCCGGGTCCGACACGCTGCCCGCGTTCCCGGTGAACGGGCCGGCTGTGACACCGGCCGGCAACACGAACGTCCAGGTGGCGTTCTGGCTCCAATTCGCGAGCGCAGCCCCGGTCAGGTTCACGGTGTGACCTCCCGAGCCGTTGACCTCAACGGCAGAGACGCTGACCGAGAGATCGTACGCATGGGCTATCGGGTTCTGGTTTTCCACGAGGGCGGAGAAGTTCGCGGCCACCGCCGCTCCCGGTGGGAGGCTGTGCGGGTAGCCGACCGGCTGGCCCGCGAGGCCCACCGCCCAGGGCTCGGCGAGAGGTACGACCACGAACCCCGCGACCAGGATGGCCGCTACGAGCCCACCGACGACGTACCGCTTCGTGTCGAGGGGCGTGAGGTCGTTGAGCGGGGCCGGGTGTCGCAACCCGAGGAAGAGGACCAGGACGGCGAAGATCAGCCATCCGGTGTAGAAGAAGCCGAGGCCGAACAGGAGGATGGCCGCGCTGTAACTCACGAACCGGGAGCGGTCGCCGAGAAGCGCGCGGAAGATGTGCCCGCCGTCGAGCGAGCCCGCGGGGAGGAGATTGATCGCCGTGACCAGAACCCCGACCCACCCGGCGAGCGCCAGAGGGTGGTGGAGGGACGCGATCCCGGGCGGGAAGAAGTAGGTAAGGAAGCTCCAGAAGAACGAGGACCCGATGAACAGGTTCCCGTAGCTCTGGCCGAGGACCGTGATGCCGCAGTAGCTCGCCGGTACCAACGGCGAATGGATGGAGACGTAGAGGCCAGCGAGCGCGACCGGGATCGCCGCCGCGAAGCCCGCGAGCGGCCCGGCCGCGCCGACGTCGAACAGCGTCTTCCGGTCGGGAAACGGTGACCGGATGCTCACGAACGCGCCGAACGTCCCGAACGGGATCGGAGGTGGCACCGGCAGGAAGTAGGGGAACGAGGCATCCAGGTGGCGCCGCCGAGCGACCCAGTAGTGGGCGAACTCGTGGATCCCGAGGATCGCCATCACCGGGGCGGCGAAATAGAGCGCTCCGTAGCCAAAGTCGGTGACGGTCAGCGAGAGCTGACCGGTGTAGGTGAGCCAGATAAGCGCCCCGGCGAGGACGGTCGTGGCGAATGTCCCTCCGAGGAGCGCCAGGTTCGTCCATGGGCGGCGGGCGCCAAGCTTGGGGCGCCGGACGACCTCGATGAACTCCTCCCCGCCCGAATGTCGGAGGAACGGAACGTACCCCTGGTTCCAGAGCTCGACGCGAAGCCGGTCGAACTTCCCCTCGAGCGTGGCGCGGTCGGTGTGGACGGCGAGGAGGAGAGATTGGGGGCCGATCTGGGTCTCGTAGACCGGGAAGTACGCGGAGACCGTGCTCCGAAGCCGGTCGAGCTCCGTCCCGCCGGAACCCGGCAGGGGGCCTGTCCTGCCCCCCATCAACTAGTCACCGGCCGGAGCGGCGGTCGCAGACTTACGCAGGCGCTTCGCCCGCTCCTTCGTCGAGAACCCGGTCGTCTCCTCCAGGAACCGATTGTAGCGCGCGATCGTCTCGCGAGCCACTTCGTCCAGGACCTTCGGGTTCATGCTGACCTCCACGCTCAGATCGCGGCCCTCGGCCCGCACCGTCAGCCGCTCGATCGCCCCGTAGGACGCCGAGACGGACGCTCCGTCGACCGTTACGGACTCGAAGTGCGTGCGGAGGATCCTCGCGAGGGCCTCGGGGGCAAGATTCCCGCGGTTGCGTGTCCGGACCGGGTACTTCTGCACCAGGGCCCGAGGAGCCGGGCACGCGATAAAACGTCTACCGGGAGCCCTTGGCGGGACGGCGTCGCCGAGGCGGCCGGACCGGGTCCCGGCCGTATCAGACGGTCTCGACCTCGAGGAGGACCCGGAACCCGCGCAGTTGGCGGGTGAGCTCGTCCGAAAGGTCGAGGATCTGGTCGCGGGTCGCCCCGCCTCGCCAGTCGTACACGAAGTCGTAGTTCCCGTGCGTCGGGCGGAACCCGAAGGCGAGGAGCCGGTCGGCGACGGCGGACGGCTTTCCCCCCTCGCTATCGAAGGTGACCCGCAGGTACGTCTCCATCCGACGAGGAACGGGCTCCGAGTCTCAAAGGCGTTTCGCTCGAGCGGGGCGGACCAGGGCCTCGACGGCCCGCCCGAGCGCAGCCGAGCCGGTCGTGGCGAGTTCCCGGGGGGAGAGGACGATTTCCCGTGAGCGCTCTACCAGCGCCCAGCCGCGGGGAGACCTCCGAGCGACGCCGACCGATAGGTCGTGGTCCCGCAGGGCGCCCGTCGCGAGCGCCTTGGCCCTCGCGGACGACGTCGACGGGAGGCGCGCCGGGCCCGGCTCGGAGGTCACCGTGCTGCGGGGGATCGCACGACGGATCGCGCGGATTGCGACGGCACGGTCACGGTCGTCCTCCACTCCCAGACCGATCGACAGCCGAACCCGACGCCGGCCGCGGGCGTCGATCTCTCCGGCCCGGATGCGACGCGAGCTGACGGGCCGCAGGTCCTCCGCGAGGACCAGCGGCACCACCACGAGCGGAACGGCCGCCCGACCGAGGCGTCTCCGTTCGGCGTTGACGGCCCGCCCTCCCGAGATCGTCTCGCGGGATACGACCAGAGCGTCCACGCCCTCGGCCGCGGCCCCGCCGATCCCATCGTTGATCGCCACGACGGCCCAGATGCGTCCGGGGAAGCGGAGGGAGACCCACCGACGTACGGCCCGTGCGCGCGTGGTGTACGGTTGGATCCCCGCGGCCGACGGCTTTGGATGTGCCGCCAGGAAGCGGTCGGAGGTGATCCCGACCGAGACCCGGGCGCCGACGCGGAACGCGGTCGCGAGGAGGGCCTCGTGCCCCGCGTGGAACCGGTCGAACGTCCCGCCGAGGACGACGTGGCGGAACCGCGGCATGGGCCCTTCCCACTAGAAAAGCCGGGTCAGGAAGACGATCGCGAGGAGCGCGATCGACCCGTAGAGGAGAAGGGTGTAGTTCCTTCGGGCCCTCGCCCGGTCCTCCCGCGTCCGCTCGCACGCCTTGCTGCACGTCTCCGCGCCCGGGCCACAGACCCGGCCGCAGACCTTGCAATGACGATGGTCGTCCTCGGGAGGCACGGCAGTCTCCGTACCTCGGCGGCCCGCTTATCGTTACCCGGCCCCGGCCCGGTCGCCCGGCTAGGTGCGTCGGGGCCGACGGCGCAGGTCCCGGACCGCCGGGTCCGCGGACCCCGCGGGTTCCGGGTCCATCGGGTTGGGGGGGTCGGCGGGGTACGGGTACATCGGGTCGGAGAGTCCCCGATCCTCCGGGGGCGGAGACGGCGCCACGCCTCCCCGCGAGGCTCGCCGGGGTTGTCGGTGAGAGGAAGGGAAGGCGGGAGGTGGGAGGCCGCCTCCCGGCGAAAGCTGTCGGAGAAGGCTGAGCCAGATCCGGCCGTGGGTCGCGACGGACGCCTCGAGCCGATCGCGAAGTTCCGCGGACCGCTGGAGGGAGTCCCCCTCGAGGCGACGAAGCTCCTGGTCGAACTCCGCCCGTAGGTCGTTGAACCGTGCATCCAGCTCCTTCTCCTGGTTCGCGACGTTGCCCTGGGAGACCTTGAGCCAGGTCTCGCGCACGACCGGCAGGACGTGCTCGTTCACCACCATCAGGCGCCGCTCGAGATCGTCGAGCTCGGCGCGGACGCCCTGCTCGACCCGGGCGAGGTCCGCTTCTTTCTGGTCGATCTTGGTCTCGACCTCCTCGAGGCGCGTCAGTGCCTCGGTCCCCTGCTGCTGGACCCGCTCCTCGGCCGTCGCGATCGCAAGGGCGAACGTCTTGCGCTGCTCGACGTTCTTCGCCTCGACGATCCGGGTGAGGCGTTCCCGCATCGACGCGTCGAAGTTCGGAGAGGTGAGCGAGTGCTCCAGATTCTGCTCGAGGTCGGCTTTCAGCCGAGCCAGAAGCTCGACGTACTTCTCCTCGGCCCGCGCCTGGTCCTCGCGGATCCGTTGCTCGATGAACGACTGCATCCTGACCTGGAGGCCGGCGACAGCCGCGTTCTGGGCCTCGGAGATCTCCGTGATGCGGGCCTCCTGCTCCAGCGCCATGCGTCGCTCGTCCTCCGCGAGCCGCGATTCGGTCAGCGCAGAGAGGCGGTCGGCGTGTGTGGCCAGGGAGGTGGTGAACCGGGTCTCGGTGTCCTTCGTCCGGCCCTCGACCAGCAGCCCTAGCCGCTGCTCCGAGTCACGGAGGTCCCTGGCGGTGCGTTGCCCCGCCTCGTCAAGGTGCTCCTGAAGGATGGCACGGACCCGGCCTTCGATCTCCTCCCGGAGCGCGGTTCCCTGCTCCTTGGCCTCCAGGATCTCGAGGTCGAGCTGGGCCACCAGCGCGGCGCGCAGCTCCTCTTCCGCGCTCGCGGACTGCGCCGAGATCTGGTCTGCGGCGTCCTTGAGGTCGCGGCGGAACCGCTCCGCCCACCCCTCGGACGAGACGCGGACGGCTTCCGAGATCCTCTCCTCGAGCTCGGGACCGAGCACCACCGGACCGGTCGGCGCGGCCACGGGCGGAGGGAGGGCCTTCAATGCATCGGTGTTGGCGTCGGCCACGGCCTCGACTGCCCTGAGGCGGGCCTCGACCTCGGAGCGCGCTGTAAGTGCCGTCCGGGCCGAGGTCTCCGCCGTTTCCTTCGCGCGCGCGTCGATCCCGGCGAGGCGTGCCTCGAGGTCGGCGCGGGCCGCGACCAGTGAGGCTGAGGTGACCTCCACGGACTGCTTCGAGCGCGTGTCCACCGCAGTGACCCGTGCCTCGAGGTCCGCCCTAGACGCGACGATCGAAGCGGCCGTGAGCTCCGCGGCTTCCTTGGTGCGAGCGTCGATCGCGGTGAGGCGCGCCTCGAGGTCCGCTCGGGAGGCAACGAGCGCTCGGGCCGAGGATTCCGCCGCGTCCTTCGTGCGGGCGTCTACGGAGGTGAGTCGAGCTTCGACGTCGGTGCGCGAGGCGAGGACAGCGCGAGTCGACGCGTCGGCCGTTTCCTTGAGGCGGGCGTCGAGGGTAGCGAGTCGGGCGTCCAGTTCGGACCGGGACGCAACGGCCGTGCGGGACGCAGCCTCTGTCGCCTCCCGAACGCGCGCATCGAGCGTCTGGTTCCAGCGCCCCTCGGCCTCGCGCACGGCGCGAGAGACGCGGTCGTCCACCAGCGCGATGTCGAGCGACGGAGGCGTTGCCGGTCGAGGAGCGGCGGGCTCGGGCACGACGCGCAACGGCCCCGGAGGGCGAGAGGGGAGCGTGGAAGGTCGAGACGCTGCGGCCGCGCTCGGAGGAGAGGGCGGCGTCGGAGAAGGGGAGGCGGAGCGGCCGGCGGGGCTGGGCGCGGAAGCCGGTGCGCTCGCCGGGGACTCTGCAGCCAGAGGAAGTGGGCTCGGTGCGGGTGCCGCGGCGGGTGCGACTCCCGGAGACGGCGCGACGGCCGACGGCGCTGCGGCGGTGCGGATCGAGGGGTCGTCGCTCGTCGAGACGGGCACGCCGGGGGTAGCCCCCGGGCCCGGGCCGATCGCGGGAGGCGCCCTCAGCCACGCCGGCAACGCGGTCGCGACGGACGAGGCCGAGGAGGACGGGACGTCCGAAGCAGGAGCAGACGGGGTCGTCGGTTCCGGCGGAGCTGTCGCCGCAGCGACGACCTCGACCGGCGGGACGAGGATCGGGCTCTCCCTCGGCTTCGCTTCGAGGTACTTGTTCGCCCGTTTCGCGGTCTCGTTCGAGACCGGAAGGGAGCGCCCCCTCGGTTTGCTGAGAAGCAGCGCGGCCGTCTCCATCGCGGTTCCGATCCGCCACATCTCCTTGCGGTGGTCGTGACCCGTCTGACGTTCCGCGTCGTTCAGGGAGCCCCCCATGCGGGGGAACTCGACCAGGTCCACCCGACGGGAGACCTCGAGGCTCTTCTGCTCGGCGTCGTCACGGACGTACTGAAGGATGAGCGGCAGCGTTTCCCGGGTCCGGCTGGTCGGAAGGGGGCGCGTGAGGTCCCGCAGGGTCACCGGCAGGTCGGCCCAGCCCTTGATGCGCTTCTCGTGACGCTCGCCCGCGGCCTCGGAACGCGGCACCCGCATCACGGCGAGGGCGAGGGGCAGCTGCTCCGCGAACTCGTGCATGTCGACCTTCGAGGCCGGCAGGAAGTACGGGAAGACGAGGAACGCCCCCAGGGCGACGAGCGACGAGGGCATCGCGCGCAGCACCTGGAGGACCGCACCGCAGACCGCCTCCCACTGGTCGCTCGCGACCACGACCACCGGCTCGGTGGACCCGCGGTGGAAGAGGAACCCCTCGCCCACGATCTGATAGACCGAGGGGTCGGGCTGAACGGCGGGCCGCCGGACGGCCGCGCGCCCGTCCATGGTCGCGTGGGCCCGGATGATCGTGCCGCCGAAGTCCGCGGTCTCGAACAGCTCGGCCGTGGAGAAGACGAGCGTCTTCATCCCGAGGCGCGGGCGGTCCTCGGTCGAGAGGAACATCCTGCCGACGCAGGTGTAGCGACCGCTGGCCGCGGGATAGAGGAACAGGTTCGGGTAGAACGAGAGCGACTGGGTGGGCGCGGGGTCCCAGTAGTCGTGCGTGTCCGCAACGTTGATCGTCAGGTTCCCGACGATGCGGATCGTCTCAAGGGTCTCCCGACGGCCCGGGAACTCGTCCGGTATCGCCGTGTAGCCCGGGCTCTCCGCCTCGTTGTCGACCTGGCGGCACCAGACCGAGGCGATCGGCGTGACCTTTCGAGCGACGCCGACGTCGTCGGCCGCCATCACCCTCCCTCGGTCGCCCGCTTCGAGAAGATCCGCTCGCACGCCCGGGCGAGCGGCAGGGTGGTGTTGACCATTATCGGTACCCCGAGCGTCGGGGTGCCGACGTCGGACGCCGCCTGTCCGCCCTCGCCGACGAACATCGGGTGGCCCTCGCCGGTCGACACGGCGCTCGAGATCAGGAACACGTCCTCCTTGGTGGAGATGCCGCGGCCCTCCTGAGCCACCAGGATCGTGCCCATTCCCGCGCCGTCACGCCGGAGGAGGAAGTCGACCGGGTCGAACTGGCTCTGGTACGTCCTCTCCCGGACCGACTGCTCGATCTCGGCGTAGAACTCCTTCAGCTTGTCTGCCTTCGAGATGGCGATCACGAGGGGGATCTTGCGCTCACGGACGAATCGGAACACACCGCGGGCGAGGTTGATCTGCTGCGCCTGGTCGCGGAGGGACGTGAGTGCAGGCGAGAGGAGGAGGATGATCGCGTCCGCTCCGTGGACGAACCGCCCGAGCAGCGTGAGCCCTCTCCGCCAGAGGTCCTGGCGGTCGGGGCGCCAAGTGTCGAAGTGGGGGATCACCCGGCAGGTCTTGTCGCTCACCTCGCCCTGAGGCGTGGTGAGCCAGAGACGGTCGTAGGTGAAGTAGTCGGCGATGATCCCTCCGGCCTCGTCTATCGTCTCGAGCTCGAGCGGCCGGGATCCGGAGGCCGCCTCGGGAGCGCCGTAGCGGAAGCGCATGCGCATATCCACGAACTGGTTGAATTTCGTGGGCAGCGGGTACTTCGTAAGGACCCCCTGGTCCTCCCGGCCCGCGGAAAGCTCGACCCAGAGCTTCCGTCGGTCCTCCATCGGCCGGTTGACGTAGTAGCGGGTAGTGGTCTCGAGGCTGCCCTCAGGGTCCGTTGGGTCGGTCGTCTCGTACGTGGTCTCCTCGAGCGCGACGTCGTTCTCGAGGTCGCCGTAGATCGGGATCGTACCGCCGTCCGCGCGAGGGGGAACGAACAGGATCGGAAGGTTCAGCCCGAAGTGTCCGGAAAGGAATCGGAAGTACGTCGTCTTCCCCGAGGCGGGGATCCCGACCACCGCTATACGGGCGGATTCGCCGGCCGGCGTCTTCGGCTCGTGGCGGGCGCCCGCGCTTCGCCGGGTCCTGGTCGTGACCTTGACTTCCGGCATCTGATGCCCCTACCTCATCTCCGCGAGACATATTTCAATGAAGTCAAGGGCCCCCTCGATCGCCGGATCGGCCGCGGCGAACTCCAACCGCGCATCCTGGAGGCGGCTGAACACGTCCTCGACGGCGGCCTCGTGCTTCAGCGCGGCGTCCTGAACGTCTCCGGCCCCCGCCATCCGGGTGAGCTGGTAGGTGCCCCGGAGCTCCATCAGGCGCCCGAACAGGTCCTGAAGCCGCTCCCGGACCGCCGGCTTGGCGCCGCTCAGACGTTGCTCCGAGTCGTCGAGGAACCGGACGAGCGTCTCGGTCTCCTTGTCGTTCTGGATCCTTGCCTGGAGGAGCGCGAGGCGACGGAGGATCGGGCCCTGGCTCGCCGGCGAAAGCTTCTCGGCCTCGGCCCAGGCCCCGAGCAGGGCTCGGGCGGCGTCTGCCGCAGCACCGCGGGCGAACTGCACGCGCGCTTCCCAGTACATTCGGCTGACCGGCGGGAGCGACCGAGCTCCCGAGGTCAGCAAGCGTAGCGCGAGGTCGTACTGGCCACCGATGTAGGCCTCGACCACCTCTCCGAGCGGGCCGTATCGGTCGCGGAGATAGGCGGGAGCGCCGCCTGTAGTGGCCAGGAGGCCGACCTCCATCTCGGTGTTTGCCGCGGGCGCAGGTGCGCCGGGCGTTGGCGCGGCTGGCCGTTCGCTCTTGAGCCGGGTGACAGTATCGTGCTGCTCGGGAGCCTTGAGGGCCTTGGCGGCCGTCGCGGCCCGTTGGGCGAGTTCTTCAGGGTGAAGGTCCTCCAGGGCCTGGTCGTCGCCGTAGCCGATGTCCAGGAACGCCTGGACCATCTGGGCGAACAGCTCTGAGCCGGTGCGGACCTCCTGGAATGCGAACGTGCCGGCGATTCCCAGCGCCCGGGCGCGACTGGTGAGCTGCCCAAGGAACGCGTTCATCCGCCCGCCGTCGACCCCCTTGTCCCGCTCGCTCCCCTCGCCGATGCCGATGATGCGAAGGTTGACCTCGGAGTGCTCCGGGAGGAGGTGTGTCACCAGGTCGGTGACCCCGGGCCGCAGGGCGGCCCCGGGCGGGTCGCGGACCCCGAACCGCACGGAGGCGTTGTCCCAGCCGTCGGTCACGAGAACCAGGTTGCCCTGGACGCTCTGGTCCCCGGTCCGCAGCAGGTCGGCGCCGACCCCGATCGCATCCCAGATCGCGGAGCGGCCGTTGGGGGTGAGGAGGGAGATGAGATTCTCGATGTACGCGAGGTGGTCGGCTTCGATGGTTCCGAGGGGGACGGCCACACGGACCGCGTCGGTGAACGTGACGAGTCCGAACGAGGTCCCCGACCGGGCCCCCTCGTGGAGGATCCGGTAGACCGCCGTGCGGGCCACCTCGATCTTCTGGCGTTCGCCCCGGGACCCCTGGGGGTCCGGCAGCGGCGCGAGCATGCTCTTCGAGAGGTCAAGGAGGAGAACGTTGCGTTCGCGTACGGCGGACGCACTAACCGGGGCGCTCAGCTGTTGCATCAAGTATCGGTCCGCGTCCCGGGGGCTAGCGCCCCGTGGTCAGTTCCGGGCGTAACCCCGGCCGGGCCTCCAGCGGTCCACGGGGTATTTTACCCCCGAGAGGGTATTTGTGACTTCCGTCCAAGTGGAGTTTCGCACATTTTGACCCGCCCTGACGGTCCGAGAAGCTGAGCCTCCCGAGAGGTCCCACTCCTGCGAGTGGAACCTCGTCGATGGATAGTAACCCCGAGACGCAATGGTGTGAAGCACAACGCCATCGGGGGCAGCCTTGCGGCTGCAATCCTAGCGGAGCGATCTATCCTCAAGAACTCGCCGGTCCACCGGACCCACCGCCCGACCACGGAAGCGTGGACAGGCCTCCTCGCGCTGTTCGCCTCACTCTTCACCGCCCCTACCTTCTCGATCTTCGGGGAACTCCTCACCGCCTGGGTCCTCTGCCCCGCCCGTCGTACCGTCACGGGAATGATGCGCGGCGGGGGTCTCGTCTACCGACGGCCCCACGATGCCTACCACCGCCTCGTGCGGGCCGCCGTGTGGTCCGTCG
>DATGZQ010000087.1:0-6735 GCA_035297125.1 Thermoplasmata archaeon | reverse complement strand
TACGTCACCGAATGACTGAGGACCCCCGTATCTCCCTCTTCGGGGAAGACATCGAAGACCCCAAGGGGGATGTTTTCGGCGTCACCAAAGGGCTGACGCTCGAGTTTCCGGGTCGAGTGGTCAACTCCGCGCTGAGCGAGTCGACGATCGTGGGTGTGTCGATCGGTCGCGCGCTAGCGGGTGAGAAGCCAGTGGCGCTCATCCAGTTCGCTGACTTCCTCCCGCTGGCCTTCAACCAGATTCACTCCGAGCTAGGGAGCATGTTCTGGAGGACCAATGGTGGCTGGGAATGCCCCGTAATCGTCATGGCCCCTTGTGGTGGCTATAGGCCGGGGCTTGGACCGTTCCACGCACAGACCCTAGAGTCGATCTTCGCCCACGTCCCCGGAGTGGACGTTTTCATGCCCTCGTGTGCCGGCGATGCGGCCGGGCTCCTCAACGCGGCACTGGATTCCGGGCGGCCGACCATCTTTCTGTACCCGAAGTCTTGTCTCAACGACCGGACCCGTATGACGTCGACCGACGTCGGTCGACACCGGGTACTGCCCGGATCGTCGCGTACGGTTCGCCGGGGCGATGACCTTACCATTGTCACCTGGGGCTCGACCGTCCCGCTGTGTGAACAGGTCTGCTCCTCGCTTGAGTCCGCGGGCTTTCGTGCGGAGCTGATCGACCTCCGCTCGATCTCCCCGTGGGACTCCGAGACGGTCATCCGGTCGGCTCGACGAACCAGCAAGCTCCTAGTTGTCCACGAGGATAACCTGACATGCGGCTTCGGGGCCGAGGTGGTTGCCGCCGTCGCAGAGTCCGCTGAGTGCCCTGTCACTTGCAGGCGCGTGACCCGCCCAGATACCTACGTTCCCTGCAACTACTCCAATCAACTCGAGGTCCTACCGTCCTTCGGCAGGATACTCGAGGGGGCAGCCGCGATGCTCGGCATCGAGGTCTCCTGGGAAGCGATCGAGGATCCGAGCGGCGACCTTTTCCCGATCCACGCAATCGGGGCGAGCCCGGCCGACCAGTCTGTTGCGGTGGTCGCCTGGACGGTTGGCCCAGGAGATCTCGTCGCCAGGGGCCAGCGCATCGCGGATCTCGAGTCTGACAAATCTGTCTACGAGCTCAGTTCCCCGATCGACGGTCGGATCGTGTCAGTCCTAGTCCCGGTCGGAGAGTCGGTGTCGGTCGGCACAGCGCTCGCCCTGCTGAGCACCCTGGGCTCTGACGTCCGGCATTCGCCTGCGAGGCGTGGGCGATCCGTTGAACCGAGACTGCGGAGAGAGCCCACCGCTTATGTCGCGGGTCGTCGCCGGGCGCTCCAGGCGAGCCGAGCCCCTACCATCGCGATGTCGGCGGCCTATGTTGCCACCGGGTCGGCGAGGGTCACGAACGACGACCTAGCCCGCCTCTTCCCGCCCCGGACGCCCGAGGAGATCTGGTCGCACACCGGCATCCGGACCCGGCCCCATCTCGCGGACGGTGAGTCCATCCTCTCGATCTCCGTCGAGGCGACCCGGCTCGCGCTGCGGGCCGAAGGCCTCGCCCTCAGGGACATCGACGCGATTATCTGCGCGACGACCACACCCGTCTTCTCGACCCCCTCGCTCGCCTGCCTGATACTCCACGCCCTAAGCGAGGATGAGGAACCTCATGAGGCGGCCGCCTTCGACATCTCCGCGGCGTGCAGCGGTTACCTTTACGCCCTTTCGTGTGGCTTCGACTACCTCTCGGGCCGGCCGGCGAGCCGGGTCGTGGTGGTGACCGCCGACGCCCTTTCACAAGTCTCGGCGGCCCCCGACTATCTCACCGCCGCCCTATTCGGGGATGCCGCATCGGCGACGATCCTCTCCGTCCCCAGCCGGGACACGCCCCCATGGGCTCGCCTCTCCCGGCCCGTGATCTCGGCGGAGGGGGAGCCCGGTGACGTCCTGCGCGTCGACACCAGGGGGTCGGGGCGCGTGGTGATCGAGGGCAAGCAGGCACTTCAGGCGGCCGTGCCCCGCATGCTAAGGGTCCTCGACCGCGCGTGTTACGAGGCGGGGGTGAGCCCCTCCGATCTCGACCTCGTCGTACCGCACCAAGCGAGCAACAAGCTCATTGACAATTTTGCCAGGAGGCTTCCGTCGGAGAATATCGAGATCTTTTCTAACATCGAGAATCACGGCAACTGCTCGTCGTCGAGCATCCCGCTCTGCCTCTCCGAGCTGTCCGGGCGTGGGAAACTGCCACTTTATGTTGGGCTCGCGGCGTTCGGGGGCGGCTACGCGTATGGTGCCGCGGTTCTCACGGTGGGGCGCGATGACGACGCGACCGCGCCTCCAGGAAGTACCAGAACAGTACGGCCCGCGGCGTCCCGCCGAGAAGGTTTACGGATGCGGCCCGACGTCTCATCTGGCGACAACGGCACAGTACACTGAAGGATCCGAAACTCACTTGGGAGAGCCATGACGATCGAGCCAGCATTGACCCTCGCCCACGACACGATGTGTCCTGAGCCTCTCGCCCTCCTCCTAGCGGAGGACCGCGAGTTCGACTGCGTTGCCCTCACATGCGCTCGTTCGGCGCGGGACGCAGGATTTCGAGCAATACTCGTGCCCTGGTACCGCGTCGTACTCGAGGGAGGCGCGATCCTCGTCGGCTCGGCAATCGAGGTCCTGAGCGGGGGGGGATACCGGACGATCGTCGGCCTGGAACGCGTGTGGCCTGGGCTGATCTTCCACATGATGTCGCCGAAAGGGTCGGCCGGGGCGCTGCTGAGACGTCTCGCGTCGGTCGGCTTTCAGTTTCTCATGTCCTACCATCCCTTGGTCTCGGCGCTGGCCTCGCAATCCGTAACCGATTCGCTTCTGTCCGGTCCGTCCGGGCAACGCCCGGGGGTTGGGACCGGGCTGCCGGAGCATCGGTCGTCGCGCATCGACTCGCGGCCGGCTTGGCCCCCAGACAACGGTGATCCGTCGGACTACCCCACTCGCTCCGTGCCGCTTAACGGTTCCGTTAACCTGCGAGAGGAGGTCCGGTCGGGCACCGGCGATCGTCCCTGCGTGCCTCCCGGCCTGGGTGCCGCGCCCTCGGGCACGGTGGAGTCGCACCGCTACCTCGTCTTATTGAATCCGAATCCGTACGACGGGAAACTGTTTGCAGACGAAATCCTCGCACTCAGCAACCGGAAACAAGCCCTTGCGGGGGACGGCAGAGAGGTCGCACTATCGGCACGAGCCATGACGACCATACCGGGATTCACGAATGGCCACGATCTGTACCAATCCCGGAGCAAAGGAGAGTCGATCCCCCACGGCGTTCGCAGCTCGCTCGAGAGGGTCCAAGATCTCTTGAGCCATTGGCATCCCCTGACCTCGTCGCCGGACTGGACACGTCTCTGTTCGGTGGTCGCTGTCGAATTCTCGACGGGGCAGGGTCCTAGCGACACGTTCACCGTCTTCGAGCGTTTCCTGGACCCCTTCGACGAAGGCCTGTTCCGGCATCTGAGCCGGGGCTTTTCATCTACCCTCTTGGCTTGGTTCCATCGGTTGTCTGCGAGGTTTCACCGGCCCGCGACGGTTATTCTCCCCGGGCCCGTCAGTGGATCGCTTGCGGTCGATGTCCGCGATGCCCTCCTCGGAGTCAACGACACCAACCACGGGCCAGTGATCTTTGAGGGTCTCGCAAGGGCCTTAAGCGACCCGGCGAGTCGTAATGACCTGATCACTGGGGCCTCCGATCGGCTGCCGGATGGGGGCGAGGTGGAGTTCCGATCTGGTAGCAAGGCGTGCGGGCTTATCGTAACGATCCGTCGGAGGTCGGGCAGGCCCGTGCTGGATGCCCGCCTCGGTCCAGGTGAGCATCTGTCGGCACTCCGGCACCCCCAGGCGAGTCTCTTCGCAACGATCGGCGGCGAGACCGGCTTTGTCCAGACCCAGGAGGTTTCCGGGGCGGAATTCGACTTCCTCGACCCGGCCTTGTGTGGCCCGGTTCTCGACGCTGAGCACAGGGAGCGCGAGCCCGCGCTGCTTTCTTACCTCGGGCGAGTGGTCGCCCCGCATTACCGGGGCGAACCTATCGGCCGCAGGTTCGTCGAGCCTGGGGTGGGTCGCAGTTACTTGGTGGACTTCTTGAGGGTTGATGGGAAGCCCGAGCTACTCGATTTCTCCGTGACCGGCGGGGGTGTGACACCCTACAGCCGCGCGGGCTTCGTGAGCGTCGGCCGGTCCATCGACGGGCGCGCGGCGTTGAAGCGGGCCCTCCACCGCAAGAACTGCGCGGAACGACTCGAGGAAGCCGGTGCCCGGGCTAGCCGCGTGTTGGGGATCGTCCGCCTTCCCGAGGAGCCGATTGTTATGCCCGATGGGACGACATCTCCGGCGGTCCTTATCGTGCGTGGCTTTCGCTCGGTCCTCCGCGTGAAGCAGCTCGACCCGATCGCGTGCTTCTACCACAGCTTCCAGCACGGCCCCCTTGTCTCGTCGTTCCTCGCCGACAGCCACTGGGATCCCCGGCAGGGGGCTGTACCGAACTCCCTGGTCGACGGCCCCTTTCGGCAAGACCTGCTTCGGGCTCTGGACCGTTACGGCTCCTCCGAGTGCCTCGAGGGTCTAGTCGAGCAGCCGCTCTGGGAGATCACGGGGGATGACGCCAACTCCGTGGCCCGCCGTATCCGGCTTCGTCTACTTTATGCCTATCTACCCACCGTGCTCGGCGAGGTCAAACGAAGAGTGGCGGGGGAGCTCGGACGTGACCCGAAGACAGAGCCCCTCGACGACGAGGAGTACGTCGAATGGTTCGCGTCGCTGCTCGGACGCCAACTGGCGATCTTCCGCCGTCTGAGGTTCCTCCACGACTACCACCAAGAGGGGACATCGCGACACACCCCGTCCTACCTCTACACGCTGAACACGCTGAACGTGACCCTGATGGCCGAGTTCCCGGACCTCGACACCGGCATCTTCGTCGGCGAAGGGGAGTCGGAAATGGCTGAGCAGCTTCAGCTGACGAACCGCGACCTCACCCATTTGAGGGAGCAGTTCCTGGTGTTCCACATGCGCGACGTGGCCGCGGCGCGCAGAGTCCTCCACCTGCTCGCGCTAATCGTCTGCCATGGGGACCGGGAGCGAGCGGCCTGGGCCGACGCAGCGTTCTCTAGCGGGTACAATCACGCGCTGACCACCGCGTCAGTCAGTCTCTGCCTCGTCGATCCCTGCGACCTCGATCCGTCCAACACGACCATTGTCACGTCGCACTCGAGGGCCAATTGAGCATGGAAACCGTCAGGCCTATCAACGTCGCGGCATTGCTCGAGCAGAGGGGGCTTCTCGACCTGCCGGTCGCCCGGCAGTGGATGGTCGATCGGCTCGGTGCGCTTGGCGTTGGCGAGGAGATTCGCGGCGCCATGGGGGCCGTGCCGCGCCACGCGTTCGCCGCCGCCGGCGACTGGCGTCTGGCCTACACCGAAACGGAGCTGACCGCAGGCCAGACGGTCCTGTCGTCGCCGCTCTACGTCGCCACGATCGCTTCGGCCCTCCGGCCATCGCCCTCGCAGCGGGTACTGGAGATCGGCACCGGTAGCGGCTATCAGTCTGCAGTCCTCGCGCTGCTCTGCGGGCATCTGTGGACCCTCGAACGCCTCCACTCCGTCTACGAACGAAGTAGCCTGGCGGTCCGGACGCTCGGGCTCGGGAACATATCCACACGTCACGGGGACGGGCTCGAAGGGTGGGTCGAGGGGGCGCCGTTCGACGCAATCGTCGTGGAGGGCTCGGTGCCGACCGTCCCCAGGATGTTGCTCGATCAGTTGGATCCGGCGGGGGGTCGACTGGTAGTCCCGGTCGGTCGGGCTTCGGGTCCGCAACGTCTCTTGCTGGTCCGCCGCCATGGCGAGTCGACGAGTGTGACAGACCTGGGCGCTTGCACGGTGCCACCCTTGGCTTCAGGCGTTCGTCACTGACCTTCGAGCGTGAGCGTGGGCCCCTGTCACGCGAGGCAAGATTGGAGCGGGTCGGCTGCCGGACCCTGGCGACGATCGGTACCTTTTCCCACTGTCGTGCTTCGGCTCGACTCTTCTAGCGGAGGAAGAGACTTGGACGCCCCGTACGTGTCTCCGGAATACCTGAGGTCGGTGGCCGAGTCCCCACACCACCAGCGCATCAAGAGCCGCGGCTATGCCTTGATGCAAGTCAAGAAGGGTCACAAGGTCCTAGACATCGGCTGCGGTCCCGGACTCGACACGATTCCTCTAGGGCATCTGGTCGGTCCATCGGGCCAAGTTATCGGGGTGGACTACGACCCCCGGATGCTCGCTGAGGCGGACCGGGAGTCTCACCGAGCCGGCGTGTCCGGCTGGGTCGTCCATCGCCAGGCCGACGCGACAGCACTCCCGTTCGCGACGGGCCATTTCGATGCGTGTTACAGCGAGAGGGTGCTTCAGCACGTCCCCCGGGTCCGGGCTACCGCCGTGCTGGCCGAGGCGGTGCGGGTGACCAAGCCCGGTGGCTGGGTTGTCGCGATCGACACTGACTGGGGGAGCTTCTCTGTCGACTCCGATGAAGTCTCGATCGAGCGGAGGATTATGCTCGTCCACGCCTCCCGGTTCGCCAACGGGTACTCCGGCCGGCGGCTTTACCGGCAGCTTCGCTATCTGGGACTGCTCGACTTCACGGTCGAGATGTTCGGCTTACCGCTGACCTTTGAGGGGGCAAACCGGCTGCTTGCGTTCAGCGAGCAGTTAGCCCTGGCACAGGGGGTCAT
>DATGZQ010000086.1:0-8704 GCA_035297125.1 Thermoplasmata archaeon | reverse complement strand
AGCCCTGACGCCTCCGCCGGATCGCTGCGGGCCCCTCGGTCGACGCGCTCGGTCGCGGTCGAGGAGGGTGCCGTTAGAGGGTCAGGATGGGGGCGAGGAACTCCAGGTTCCCGCTCACGGAGACCGTGACGGATATGGGTGAGATCTCCTGGGTCCCGAAGGAGTACACGGTATTGGCTACGACGTGAATGCTCCCGTTGCCGCTCGTCCCCGAGTCAGAGAACACGGTCGTAACACTCGAACCCACCCTCACCGAGAACGTGACATCCACCCCGGCCGAAAGCCACGCGAAAACGACGGTCCCGGCGTGAGCGAACGAGATCTGGTGGGTCACGTTGGTACTGGATCCCCCCGGGTTGTGGATCGAGAACGAGAACGGGGTGGTCTGAGCGATTCCTACGAGGGCAAACGCAGCGAAGACGGCCACCAGCATGATCACCACCAGGACGATCGCCAACGTCCAGCGGCGGAGACCGAGCTTGGGAGGCGGCATTGCCGCGTAGGCGCTCTGCGAAGGTGCGTTCGCGTCCAACTTGCCCTTAGAGCCCGGCATGGAATTCGCAGCGGTGACCTGAGACGACCGCGTCACCCCGATAATATTTGTGCTAACGCCCTTCCCCGGCTGTTGGGGGGGTCCGACACAAAACTCCCTTCGGCGAACGCGAGCCCGGGCCGCTCCCCGGAGGGCTAGGTTCAAGTCGGGGGAGGACTTCGGAGTCGCCTATGGCAGCCACCGGGGCGCCCTCCTCAGCGGCATCACGTGTCCTCTTGGTCGCCGGCATTCTGCTCGCCGCGTCCTTGGGCGTCGTCCTTCTACTCCCGTCCGGGACCTTCGGAGCCCTTTCGACGCATTCTGCGAGCCCGCCTCCGGCTCAGTCTCCGGTGGTAGACCCGACCCAATCGGCATGCAGCGGGTTCTCGCCCGCCGTCCAACCGGCGCTAGCCCAGGGGTCCGCGTCAGATCCACCCCCCGCGGTCGTCGCGACCGTGCCCGTGGGTTCGGACCCCGCATTCCCCGTGTACGACAGCGCGAACGGTTTCGTCTACGTCACGAACTCCGGCTCCGGAAACGTGAGCGTGCTGAGCGGGACCTTGCTGGTCGCGTGGGTGCCGGTGGGAGGAAACCCGGTCGGCGCCGCCTACGACGGCTCTGACGGATTCGTCTACGTCGCGAACGAACTGACGTGCACTGTGAGCGTGATCTCTGGAACCGCCGTCGTCGCGACACTATCGGTCGGAGCGGTGCCCTCCTGGGTGACGTACGACACCGAGAGTCAGCTGGTCTACGTGACCAACAGCGGCTCGGGCTCGGTGAGCGTGATCCAAGGAATCTCCGTCCTCGCGAACGTCACGGTCGGCGCTTCCCCCGACGCCGTCGCCGCGAACCCCGTCACCGGGGTGGCGTACGTGACCAACGACGTCTCGAACAACGTGAGTCTGCTCAACGGGACCGCGATCGTGGGAACGATCCCCGTCGGGTCGGACCCGGACTTCGTCGCCTACGACGCTGCCAACGGAGAGGAGTACGTCACGAACGATGGCTCCCAGAACGTCAGCGTGATCCACGGCACTTCGCTCGTGGCCACGGTGCCGGTCGGGAACGCACCCGATTCGGCGACGTTCGACGCATCGAACGGCTTCGTTTACGTCGCGAACTACCTCTCGGACAACCTGACGGTCCTGAATGGGACCCTCGTCGTGGGCAATCCGACCGTGGGAACGGGACCTACGTACGGCTCCTACGACAGCGCCGCGGCCGACGTCCTCGTCGCGAACTACCGGTCGAACACCACGAGCGTGCTTTCCGGCGCTGCGGTCGTAGCGACCGTCCCTGTCGGGCTGGGCCCCTACATCCTCTCCTTCGATGCGGGTAACGGGTTCACCTACGTCACCGACTCCAAATCAGCGAGCGTGAGCGTGCTCGGACCCACGTACTCCGTCACCTTCAACGAATCGGGGCTCCCAGCGAGTTCCACGTGGTCCGTGACCCTCGGCGATAGCAGCCTGGCCTCGACGACCACATCGGTCGCCTTCTCGGAGCTTCCCGGAGTCTACGCCTACACCGTGGCTCCCCCCGCCGGCTTCCGCCTGGTGAGCGCGACGCTGCCCTCCCCTCTCGCGGTGGTCGCTTCTGCCGTGACCGTTGACCTTTCGTTCGCGCCCGTGTCGAACGAGACGTACAGCGTAACGTTCACGAGCACCGGGCTCCAGTCCCAGTGCGGCGGTCACCCCACCTGGGGCGTGACGCTGGCCAACAGCACCCAGTCGACCTCGGGTAGCTCTATCGTCTTCGAGGTGAAGAACGGCACGTACAACTACTCGATCCTGCCCCCGCCGGGATACACCGTCCTCTCGGCTACGCCCTCGTCGCCGGTAACGCTGAACGGAGCGAACATCACGGTCTCCGTGACGTTCGGGAAGGTCCAGATCCTCTCGATAACCTTCAAAGAAGAGGGCCTCGCACCGGGCACGACCTGGTGCGTCACGCTGGGATCGATCCTCTGCACCTCGGGCCGTTCGATCGAATTCGCCAACGTCACGCCCGGGACCTACTCCTACACGGTCTCGCCCGTGACCGGCTACACGATCAACCACGCCGCGGGGTCCGTCACCGTGACGACACGGAGCGTCACGGTCTTCGTGCAATTCGAATCGAACCGGCACGGCGGGGGCGGCGGATGCATGGGACCGGCGGGGAGCGTCGTCGGATTGCGGTCCTCGACCCTCGACGTCGTCTAGGCCGGCGGACCTCGGCACAGGAACCGGCGTACCCGTTGCGAACCGCGGGCGCCGGACGAGATCCACCCGATGCGGCTCTTGGGATCGCCGCTCCGGTTGGGAGCCTACCCGTGCGAGTCGATCACGAACCGGCAGTTCGAGAGCACCGCCGTTTCGCACCTCGACCGGATCTACCTCCCGTCCAGCGTGGCTCCGCTGATGGACGAGCCGGCGGTCGAGTCCGTCGAGTTCGTGGAGGACGACAACCGAGGAGCCGTATCCCCGGAACCCGTCGCGAGGCTGGACGGGAGAGCGTTCTACCTGTCGGTCAAGGGGGTCGGATCGCCCATCGACCCCTACTCCTCAAAACCGCTCGACGGCCGCCTGGCCGCGGAGCTCGTCGAGGACCCCAGCGTGCGCGCGCGGCTCGAACGCATCCCCGACTCGTACGGTGACCGGTTCATCACCGGTGAACTCTGGCTCCGCGGCTCTCCGTACGGCGGTCAGGGCCTCGAGCACGCCACAACCGCCCTCAGGGTCTCGGAGAGAGCGGACCTAACGTCGATCGGGGGATTCCTGATCGCGCCGGTGATCAAGATCGCCCTCTTCCCCAGGCCGCTCGAGGAGCAGCTGCGCCAGGTCTACTGGTACCGGACGTACCCCGGGCGGTTCGTTCAGGAACTGCGCCTCGTGCCCTCCAACGTCCGCATCTACTTCCACGCTAGGAATACCGTGGGCCACGACATCCGTCGCGTCTACGACCTGTTCGGCCTCGACAGCCACGCGAAGGCGCTTCGGTTCGAGACCTGTTTTCTTCGCAGTACGGTCGCTATGCTGACCCTGTTCGCCCGCACGCTCACGTTCGAGCCGGCGCGCGGAAGATACCGAGGGCTCGATTTCCAGGACGTCTGGCTCGACAAGGACGCGGTCGTCGCGCCGGACGGCTCGGTGTTCTTCGTCGACCTCGAAGGCATCGACGAGGTATGGGTGGACGCGGAGGAGGTCCGGGAGAAGCTCGAGGACCAGATCTTCCGCTCGCTCTACGAACTGATGTTCGCCTACGAGCAGATCGAGGGAGAGCGGGCCCGCCGGTTCGGCGCGGTAGGAACCCGGAAGCGCCACTTCGAGGGGGTGCTGCGGCGGGCCCTGCGGGACGATCCCTTCGTACGGCTCGAAGGCGATGGCCGCCGCCTCGAGATGGTAATCCGTAACAAGTGTCAAGAAGAGTCGCTCGTTACCCGGTTCCCTGCCGTGGAGTGGTAATCGTGGCGAACTGTCGTGATGTCTCCGCGTTCCTGACGGCCGTACGCAACCGGGCCGCGACGATGTCCCTGACCCCGGCGGACATCGCCACGCTCCAGCAGCTCCAGCTGATCTCCTATCTCTCGGCCGACCAGTACAAGCAGATCCAGGACCAGTCCCAGGCCCTCCCCCAGGATTCCGCGCAACTGAACGCCCGGATGTCGGACCGGAACCGTCTCTCGAGCAATGTCCAGGCCGAGACGCGGAAGACCCACTCGATCCTGTTCCATCTCGAAGGGAGGGACAAGCAGGCGGCGACACTGCAGCATGAGGCCCAGGACCATGCCGCCCTTCAGGCTGCGGACCGGGAGCTCGCCGCCGAACAGCAGGCATTCGACACCCTGGTCGCGCAGCGCTCGCTCCTCGACACGCTCACCCCGTGTGACGGGTCCTGGGTCGCCCTAACGGCTTTGGGCGCACGGGAGCTGAGGGACCTCGGCTTCCGGTTGTACAGGGCGGCCGACCTCGACTTCACTGCCTACTGGGCGGAGCGTCAGCACATCGACCAGGAGCTCAACGGAGTCGCGGACCACGGTGCCCAGTACGTCGCAGGGCTTTCCGGCCCCCTTCCGGCCGTCGACCGGTCCCAGCTCTGGGCTGTCGCCATCGGGCTCGCGAAGCTCCTCCCCGACGTAGCCCAGGGCGAGGGGACGTTCATGTCGGCTTACAATCAGATCGGCGGGCTCGCCCACAACGTCGAGAACCGCCTCATGTCCGCTGAGATCCTGTCTTGCCTTCCCCGAGGAGTCCCGGAGAGCCTGCCCGCCCTCTCCCAGCTGGAGAAGGACGTGCGGAAGGTCGGGGTGCCGAAGGAGTCCTCGCTCGGCGTCGCCTCGATCCTGCTCCTCGGACAGCGCGCCGACGGCACGTTCGCGACCTCGAGCTTCGTCGAATGCCTTCGCCTCACCGCCTCGTATGAGTCGGCGTCCCTGCTGGCGATCGTCAACAGGCCGGACGTCACCTCGAAGTTCACGGCCCTCCGCTCCCTCTTCGCCAGCTGGGGATTCCAGGAATCCGAGGACGTCGAGCTCGCTGCCGCCTACCTTGCGGTCTCCGAGCTACCGGTGGACGGGATCTCCACGAAGCTCGCGATCCTGTCGAAGGGTCTCGCCGTCTACCTCGAGTTCCCCCTAGTGGCCGCAGCGATCATGGCCTCGATTCCGGTCCTCGAGGCGAACGAATCGCTGAACCTGCTCGAGGAGGCCTACGAAATCGTAGGGCGGCGTGCGATGCCGGCGGACCAGTCGGAGCTGATCTGCCTGGCTGTGAGAATGGTCCACGGCGTCCGCACGGAAACCGTGAGCAACCTCGACGCCACGGCACCCCCCACACCCACGGCCGCCGGATACGCGTACATGGGCGGGCCGCGGTTCTTCTTCGTGCCCCTGATCGTTGTACACGGCGGGTACTACTCTACCTACAGCGGCATCGGGGGGGCCCACCCCGGCCACGTCCACGGCGGGGGAGGGGGGTTCTCGGGGTGACCTCCCTCGCCGTAGCCCTCGCTTTACTGATCCTTCTCGCGGCTCCGACAGTCGTCCCCGCGGCGGCGCACTACTCGCCCCAGACGGGGGACCGGTTCACCTACGCCGAGACGATCCTCCTCGACAACGGCACCGGCAACTACACGGGCTACGAGGAGCACTTCGCGATCACGGGTACCGAGAACGTCACGGCCACCCTGCCCAACGGAACCGAGTCCGCGGACTACCAGTACACGGTGAACTGGAGCAACAACACGCCGAGCTACGCGAACTGGACCTCCTCGGGCCCGTTCACGTTCTCGGACAATTCGTTCCTGTACGTCCACAGCACCGACAACCAGACCGGCTACACCAACCCGCGCGTCTGGTTCTACATGAACAACTCGCTCCCGAAGGACAGCACGTTCACTTCGCTCGACACCGTGATGAACGTGGTTTCCCGCAACACGAGTTTCCAGCTCGGGAACGGCACCGGTCGGTGGGTAGCGACCATCTTCACGGAGGGGAACGGGACGTACTCCCGCGAGGACGACTACGGCAACTTCACCGCGGCGTACAACTGGAAGGAGTACTTCGACCCCAGCACCGGGTACATCGTCGGGTAT
Organism: Thermoplasmata archaeon; assembly: GCA_035297125.1. Classification (GTDB taxonomy): domain Archaea; phylum Thermoplasmatota; class Thermoplasmata; order Lutacidiplasmatales; family UBA184; genus Lutacidiplasma. The sequence continues at coordinate 2,595 of DATGZQ010000086.1, read as the reverse complement.
CGGTATGCGGAGACCGACACCAATCGTACCGGGAGCGGATTTTCCTACACCGATACCCTCTACGTAACCGGCACCACCTACGCCCTGACCCCGGGCGCCGCCCCCCCCAGTCCGGCCCCCGCGCCCCTGCCTGTCGCACTGATCGCGGGCATCGTTGTCGTCCTGGTGGTTGTCGTCCTGCTCGTCATCTGGGCAGCCACCCGTCGCCGCCGCAGGCCGTCCATCCCGCGGCATGCTCCGTCCGGTTCGGTCCCCTACTTCCCCGCCCCGGGCGTTCCGCCGTCGGGAGGGATGGCACCTCCCGTCCGCCTCGTCCCCTCGGGCGAGCCGGCGGTCCAGCAGATCGTCCTTCGGGACACCGTCAAGGTGAACTGCCGCTTCTGCGGCACGCTCATCGAATCCACGCTCGACCACTGCCCCAACTGCGGGGCGCCTCGCACGTAGGCGTTCGGCCGCGGGCCGGGTCCGGTCAGGGCCGGACGCACTGAAACGCGAGTCCAACCCGGCGCATCCCGCCGCGCACCGCGATCGCCCGGGAGGCAACGTTGTCTTCGGGGATCTCCGAGAAGATCCTCCGCACGCCGTTCCGCCGGGCCCACTGCACTCGTGCGTGCCACAGGTCCGAGCCGATGCCGAGCCGACGGTACCTCGGGAGGACGGAGAGGGAATGCAGGCGACCGTGTGCTTCCACGGCGCTTACCCAAGCGGCCCCGACGGGCCGGCCGTCGACCTCTGCCAGGTACCCCTTCTCGGTCCCTTGGAAGGCCGGCCCCAGCCAAGCCCCGTTGAATCGCCCGTAGATCGCGGTCATGAGAGCGAGGATCGGCACGCGGTCCTCGTCCCGCACGGCCCGCACGGTGTGCGAGTACGTGTAGGGAATGTCGCCGTCGGCGAGGTTTACTACGAAGATGTCGAAATTCTCTCTTGCCGACCCGAGGGGAAGCTCGGAGTAGACTGCGACGTGGTCCCGGAGGCCATAGAAGGCATTCGCGACGGCCTGGGACCGGGTGAAAATCGACGCGACCCTCTCCACGGGGTCGTGGAGGAAGACGCCGCGCACAACCCGCCCGTCGCCAGCGACGACGACCTCGCCCCCCGATCGCAGGGTTTCCCGCATGAAGTACTTGAGGAACGGGTCAAACCACTCCGACAGGTCTGTGACGGAGAGGGGGGCCACATCCGTCGGAGAGGAAAGCGCGCGAATCTCCAGGTATGCCGGAGGGCCCGGCGCGTCGCCGGGAGCAACGAGGGGCGTTGGAGAGGGAGTCAACCTAGCCTCGGTGACAGCTACGGTGAAACCCGCGTCTCCAATCAGTTCTGCGCGTCGGCCCGTTCACGGGGGCGGAGGTTGACGAGGCCGGGTCGGCGCGACGCCGGCAGGCGGGCCCAAGCGCTCCTTGTCCTTCTCTTTGCGTCCACGGTCGACCAGCAGGAACGCGAGAATCAGCCCCAGGGCCACAACCCCAGCGAGCACCCAGTACCCCGCCGCCCCGGGCAGCCCGAGGAACGTTTTGGCGGGGGGGTTCGACGGAAGGCCAAACGTAACCTCGACTAGCACCGGTACACCGTGGACCGTCAGCGACCCCCCGCGCGCCGCATACGAGCCGTTCGCCGACGCAGCAGTGTAGGCGAACGTCCCGTTACCGAGCGAGACGGAGAGCGACGTCCCTACCGAATCGGAGGAAGTTCCCGGGGTCACATTAATCCACCATTCCGTTCCCGGTGGGAGACCGGTCTGGGAAAACGTGACGGAGTACTCTACCGCGACAAACTCGAGAGTCGGCTCCGTCACCGCGGCCGCTTCCACCATCACGTTCCCGCTGTAGGAGAGGGTCGGCTGGTGCCAACCCGAGATGTCCGCGACCGAGTACGCGTAGGTGCCGTTCGGCAGGCCCGACCAGGTCTGCGTGTCGGTCGCCCCATCGGTCGTAAGATGTTCGGGAACCCCGTTGACCGTTACTTCAAAGTCCAGTCCGGAAGGAAGACCGCCCTCGGCGAACGTCACCGAATAGGTTACCGGGCTGTAGATCAGCGTCGGCTCCGTCACGAACGCGCCCGCCACCCTGACGTCACCAGTGTAGGCTAGCGTCGTCTGATGCCAACCCGAGATTCCCGCGATCGAATAGGGGTAGGTCCCGTTCGGCAGGTCCGGGAACGTCAGGCTGTCGGTTAGCCCGTCGGTGGTGAGGTTCGACGAGTCGCCGTTGACGGTCACCTCGAACGTCACACCGGACGGTAGGCCGCTCTCGGAGACCTTCGCGGAATAGGTCACAGTGCTGTACGTGAGGGTCGGTTCTGCCACCGGGATTCCGTCCAATGTGACATTGCCGGTGTATGCGAGGGTCGCCTGGTGCCATCCCGGGACGTCGCCGATCGAGTAGGCGAAGGTCCCGTTCGGCTCCGCGAACACGAGCGTGTCTGTCAGCCCGTCGGTAGTGACGGCCTCGGGGGCACCATTGACCGTTGCTCGGAATGCCTCCCCCGACGGGAGGCCACTCTCGGAGAAGGTCACGGAGTATGTCAGTTGGCTGTAGACCAGGGTAGGCTCTGACACCGAGCTTCCGTTTACGCCGACGTTCCCGTTGTAACTGAGGG
>DATGZQ010000085.1:0-17298 GCA_035297125.1 Thermoplasmata archaeon | reverse complement strand
TGAGCGTTCCTTCTCCTCGCGGAGCACCGGCCCACTCCGGGGGGCGTCATAAGGCCGCGGGGCAAAGATCCGATGCCGCCCATGGACCCGGGTTCGAGCAGGGGAGCCACCTGGGCACGTCCCGGGCGACCCAGCGGCGGGCTCGGGCCGAAGCGCGGAACCCCCTGGCGCACTACCGCCTCAGGAACGCCTCGTCCTCTTTGTCGATGTCCGTCAGGATCCGTTTGAGGAACACCCTCTGCGGCAGGAAGAACGGCAGGACCGAGATCCAGCCTTTGAAATGGGTCTTCTGAAGGGTTCCGTTCGGGGCGTCCGAATAGTGGACCTCCACGAAGCTACCGACCGCGTACGGGCCTTCGCCCGCGACGATCTCGTAGCGGAGGAATTCCGGCGGTCGGAAGGTGAACTTCCACTGGGAGGTCAGCAGCTCCCCCCGAGCCTCGATGGTCCGCTCGACTACTACCTCGTTCGCCGACCGGCTCAAGGTCTTCTGGGACCGGACGAGCGGGTGGATCCGACAGATCGTGGTGTCGTCCTCCCAGTGGGCGCGGAGCAGCTTCCAGAGCTGGTCCGAAGGGAACGGGAAGATCGATTCCTCGCGAAACTCCGGCATCGGGCCCCGTCGCCAGAGGACCTGGGGCCGTGGCTTGAGGGTTCCGGTAGCGGGTCCCGGGCCGGGCGAGACCGGGTCAGCACGCTTCGCCCGTGGTCTTCTGGGTCATCCCAGGGCAGGGGCCCCCGATCGATTCACGGACCGGACGGAGGCGGACGCCCCGGGAACGATTAAGCTCGCACGGGCATTCCTCAAACCGGATGGAGATGGACCGGCGGCGGCTCGTGATAGGCTACTCGTTGACGGCCGTGGGCCTCCTGCTGGCGGTCGTGGTGGCCAACTCGATCCCCGGTGTTCCCCAGCCGCCGGCGTGCTCCACGGCCAACTGCAACGCGGCCTCGATCGCAGACCTCGTGGGCCTCTTCGCGATCATTGCGGGGATGATCACGCTCGCGTTCGCACTGTTCCAGGGTTCGAGCGGCAAGCCGGTGTCGGCGCAGGCCATCCCGAGCATGGACTACTCGTTCACCCCGTCGGTGCCCGGCGCGGGAACACCGCTCGCGCGCCCGTCCGCACCTCCGGCGCTGGGAGGCTCCTCCCGTCCGACCTACTGCCCCTCCTGCGGGGCGCCGATCACCTCGGACTACGGTTTCTGCCCCCGCTGCGGCCGCACGTTGGGGAAGTAGGACGCATGTACTGCCAACACTGCGGGAAGGAGCTACCGTCGGGGGCCCTGACCTGCCCGTCGTGCGGCGCGGCGACTCCCGCCGGCGCGTCCCGGTCTGGTAGGCCTCCGCCGCCATCCCTCGAGGATGTGCTCTCCGAGACGAAACGGGCCGCGCAGGACCTCGCTGCGTCCGCGGCCAGGCTCTCCGAACGCCTGCTCTCGAAAGCGGGGGACGCGGCGAAGGACCCGAAGGGGTCGGCGAAGAAGGCGGTCAAGCGCGTGGCCAAGGAACTGGAAGGGGCGGCGAGAGAGGTCGACCGGATAGTCCGGGACCTCTAGGCTCGATCCCAGAACGCACTCCCCTTCCATCCCCGGGGCCACCAGCGGAATTCTCGATGGCCATACGCCTCCCAAGAACTTCGACAAGCAGTGAGGGCTTCCACGCCTGGGGCCACGCTCGCAGTCACGCGCGGTCGACCGCAACGGTTTACCGGGGCCTCGACTACCCGGGGTCGAGGTACCGACATGGTCCAGAAAGTGAGCGAGGTTGTAGGGACATCGACGAGCGGCTTCGCCAAGGCCGCGGAGAACGCCGTAGAGACCGCCGCGAAGACCGTCCGGAACCTGCGGTGGTTCCGGGTGACTGAGCTCGAGGGGAAGATCGAGGGCCAGAAGATCAAGGAATACCACGCGACGGTCAAGATCTACTTCGACCTCGACGCGTAGACCGGCAGGGACCTCCTCGCGACCCCGTAGGGCCCGGAACGCGACGCGTCGGTCCGTCCGTGCGAGCGCGCTATTAGCTGGGGCTCCGCTGGGCCAGGCCGGGAAACCACCCCACCCGAGCCATGTTCACCGTCTACAACGGCCTCTCGGTGGCCATCACGGTCCTCTTCTCGGCCGCGAGCCTGCTGCTCCTGCTCGAGCGGTCCCCGGAAGGCAGCCGCTGGCGCGGCGCCGTCTCGCGCTTGGTGCGGCGGTTCACCGGGGACAGTGTGATCAGCCGAATCACCTGGCTGACGATCGCGGCGACCGCGGCCGTCGGGTACGCCACCGTGGTAGGGTTCAACCTGGCCTCAGGGCTCTATGCCTGCCACGGCACCAGCGGGGCGGCGGACCTCGTCGGAATGTTCCATTCGGGTCAGGCGTTCTGGGGCGGCCGCAACCCGTTCACCGTTCCCGACTGCGGCGTCTCTACGATCCAAGTGCCGTACGGCATCGTGGCCGTGTTGCTGAACGGGTTCGGGAGCCTGGGAGGGCTCGCGGGCACGAGCGCGATCTGGGGCGTAGTGGCGGTCGCGCTCGTTCCGCTCGCCTGGTTCGCCGTGGCCGACGACCGCCGCTACGTCGTCCTCCTCCTCGCACTCTCGCCGATCTACTTCCCGCTGGTCTCGGGTCAAATCGACGGGGCATCCAACGCGATCACGCCGGTGGCCGTGCTGGTCGCGGTCATCCTGGGTGCCCGGTCGGAGCAGCTGGGAGCGATCGTCGGGGGATTCCTCGCTACCGCGCGGTTCCCGTCGTTCTTCCCCATCCTCGCTTCAACCGGCTCCGCGCGCCGCCGCTTCCTCACCGCCTTCGCGGCGATCGCCTCGTTCGGGGCCTTCACGCTCCTCACCTACCTGGTCTGGCGCTCGCAGTTCTTCGATGTGGTCTTCCTCTCCCAGGTGAATCGTCGCTCGTTCTCGCTGAACGCATGGGGGATCCTGTATGACCATGGGTGGCTGCCGGCGGGCGCCGCGATCCCGGCGCTGCAGGCGGTGCTGACCCTCGCCATCACGGCCGCCGCCTTCTTCGCCGCCCGGTCCGCGCTCCGCCCCGCAGCGATCACGCTCACCGGGGTCGCGCTTGTCACCCAGTTCCTCTCGTTCAACATCCTCGCGGGGCTCTTGATCGCCGGACTCATCGGCCACCGCCCCCGATGGTGGCTCTGGGCCATCGCGACCGTCGGAGCGATCAACTACGACCTGGCGCTCGGCGTCGTGGCCTGGACGGACGGGATCTACTGGCCGACCGAGCTCCTCGACGTCGTGCTCACGGTACTGCTGCTCGGCCTGTTCGTGGAGCTATGGAAAGGTGGCCGGACGGCGCCGGCCCCGAGCCCGTGCCCCTCCGGCACCTCCGCGGCGGGACCGGGTAGCCTGTAGGTCGAGCCGCATCTCGTTGCCGTCCTCGAACCCGAGCTTCGCGTAGACCGGTCGCCCGTACCTGGACGCGTTGAGGTAGAGCCGTGGATAGCCCCGGGACCGGGTGTACCGGATCATCCACTGGACGAGCCGGGAAGCGAGACCGAGCCGCCGGAACTCGGGCTCGGTGTACATCGACATGACGTACGGGGCGGTCAGCCGGGAGAACGGGCCGGGGCGCGGGTGGGCGGGTGCGACCCAGAGCACGCCGGTCGCGGCGGGTCGACCGTCCCGGTCCTCGGCGAGGAGTCCGATGAACCGCCCGGCCCGGATCTCCCTGCGGACCCAGCGCCGGTAGGTCACGTCGGCCCGGTCCAGGACCCGGGGGGACCGCCCTCCGATGTCCTCCCACATCCCGCGCCGGTGCCGCACGAGCACGGGGATGTCGGCGACCGTGGTCCGACGGAGGGTGACCCGATCGGCCCGGGAGGAACGGGCGCGGCGGGGCCGGGTCGTGCGGGTCGGGCCACGAGATGTCGTTCGACGAGCCATCGGGTCCTTAGGTCTGGCTCTTCTTCACGGCGGAGACCAGGCCGGAGACGACCTGCTGGGCGTCGCCGTAGACCATGCGGGTGTTGTCCTTGTAGAACAGCTCGTTCTCCAGCCCGGAGAATCCCTTCCCCTGGCCCCGCTTGATCACGAGGACGTTCTTCGCCTGGTCGACGTCGAGGATCGGCATCCCGAACAGGGCGCTCCCCGGTCGCCGGGCCGCCGGGTTGACGACGTCGTTCGCCCCGATGACGAGGACGACGTCCGCGTGGGGGAACTCTGCGTCGATCTCGTCACGGTCGAACAGCTTGTCGTACGCGACCCCCGCTTCCGCGAGGAGGACGTTCATGTGGCCCGGCATGCGGCCGGCCACGGGGTGGATCGCGAACTTGACCGTCACGCCCTTGGCCTCGAGGGCGTCCGCGAGCTCCTTCACCTTCCCCTGGGCCTGCGCGACCGCCATCCCGTACCCGGGGGCGATGATCACTTCGCTCGCGTACTCCATCATCACGGCCGCGTCGGCAATGTCGATGGGCTTCATCGAGCCCGCGACCGGGCCGCCGGTCTCCTCGGTCGCTCCGAACGCGCCGAAGAAGACGTTCCCGACCGAGCGGTTCATCGCGCGGGCCATCAGGGCGGTGAGGAGCGAGCCCGCCGCCCCGACGAGGACGCCCGCGATAACCATCGCGTAGCCCGCGTCGCCGAGGGGGCCGTTCACGAGGGCGAAGCCATCGAGGCCGACCGCGACGCCGGTCAAGGCGTTGAACATGCTGATCACGACCGGCATGTCCGCTCCGCCGATCGGCAGGGTGAACAGGACGCCGTAGAGGATCAGGAAGACGAAGAACGGCAGGAGGTAGATGTCGTGGAGCGTGACGAACGCGATCGCCCCGAAGACGATGGAGAGCCCCAGGACCGTGAAGTTGACGACCTGGCGGGCCGGGATAACGATCGCCTTCTGGGGCATCCAGCCCTGCAGCTTCAGGAACGCGATCACGCTGCCCGAGATCGAGATCGAACCGATCACGGCACCCGCGGCGCTCAGATAGGCGGTCGCGCCGTTCGAGAGGCTCGCGAGCATTTCGACGGCACCGATCGCCGCCGCCGCTCCGCCCCCCATGCCGTTGAAGACCGCGACCATCTGGGGCATCGCGGTCATCTTCACGACCCGGGCCCAGTAGTATCCGGCTCCGCCGCCGACAATGATGCCGAGGGCGATCAGGGCGAAGTTCGAGAGCCCCGGGGTGGCGAGCGTGGCCGCGACCGCGACCAGCATCGCGATACCGGCGTAGACGATCCCGCGGCGCGCGGTCGAGGGCGAGCTCATCGCCCGCAGGCCGAGGATGAAGACGATCACGGCCACGACGTAGACCGCGTCGATCGCGGTGCCGACCCAAGCGGTCACTTCGCACCTCCCTTAGCCTTCGAGCGGTCGAACATCGCGAGGATCCGCTCCGTCACGACGTAGCCGCCCGTGACGTTCATCGCGCCCATGATCACGGCGACCAATCCGATCGCCTGCTCGACCGTGGTCGTCGCGAAGCCGAGGGCCACGATCGCGCCCACGAGCACGATCCCGTGGATGAAGTTCGAGCCGCTCATCAGCGGCGTGTGGAGGAGTACCGGGACCCGGCTGATGACCTCGTAGCCGACGAACGCGGCCAGGATGGCGATGAACAGGGCCGTCCAGAGGTCCGCCGCCATCACTTGCCTCCGGCCACCAGGGCCGCGGTCGGCGCGTGGACGATCGTCCCGTCCTTCGTGAGGAGGCTCGCCGCGAGGATCTCGTCCGAGTACTCGGTGATCGGGGTGCCGTCCTTCGCGATGAGGAGGCCGAGGAACGACTGGAGGTTCTTCGCGAACATCTGGCTCGCGTGGAACGCGAGCTGGCTCGGGAGGTTGAGCGGACCGGTGATCGTCACGCCGCTCTCCTCGACCACCTCGCCCGGCTTCGTGAGCTCGCAGTTGCCGCCCGACTCCGCCGCGAGGTCAACGATCACGGAGCCCGGGTGCATCCGCGCGACCATCTCGCGTCGCACCAGCAGCGGAGCGCGGCGGCCGGGAACGTTCGCGGTCGTGATCACGATGTCCGACTCGGCGACCGCGCCTGCGACCATCTCCTGCTCCTTCTTCTTCTCCTCGTCGGTGAGCTCGCGGGCGTAGCCTCCCGCCCCCTCGGCGTTGATCGCGAGCTCGAGGAAGCGGGCCCCGAGGCTGCGGACCTGCTCGCCGGCGGCGCGGCGGACGTCGTACCCTGTCACGATCGCGCCCATCCGGTGCGCGGTCGCGATGGCCATGAGACCCGCGACCCCCGCGCCCAGGATGAGGACCTTGGCGGGGCGGATCGTTCCCGCGGCCGTCGTAAGCATCGGCAGGAACTTCGGGGAAAGCTCCGCTCCGAGGAGCGTGGCGCGATAGCCCGCGACCGTGGCCTGCGACGAGAGCACGTCCATGCTCTGGGCCCGGGTGATCCGGGGAAGGAGCTCGAGGGCGAACGTTGTCAGCTTCCGGTCGCGGAGCGCCGCGACCCGGTCGAGGTTGCGGCTCGCGCTGACCACCGCCACCACGACGGTTCCGGGAGGGATCCGGCCCACTTCCTCCACGGTCGGGGGCTGGAGCTTGAGGACGATGGAGGCGCCGCGGTATAGAGCGGACCGGTCCGCCTCGATGCGAGCCCCCGCGGCCGTGAACTCCGAGTCCGGATAGCCCGCGCTGGTCCCGGCGTCGTGCTCGACCACGACCTCCACCTCGGGCCGTGCGAGCTTCTTCACCACCTCGGGAACGAGGGCGACGCGTCTCTCTCCCGCAGCGACCTCTTTGGGCACTACGAGCCGAATCGGCATAGGAGCGGCGGGGTTGTGGCGAACGAGATTATACCCTTAGCCCACGCGGCAGAGCCGAACGCCGTGACAACACGCTACAGGCGCGGGCTTCATACGGTCCGTTGGGCCGCCTCGGTCGGCGGCGACACCTTCGCGGCTCGCTCCGAGCCGGCCGCTGTCCCGGGCCCGTGCTCCCGCCGCCTCGCGATCTGTCGGAGCCACGCGACGATGGGGTCGAAGAATATCGCGAGGCCCCACAGCGGCCAGAGATAGTAGTTCGTGTGCGCGTAGAGAGCGACCGTGTTCGCGCTCCCGCAGCTGTGGGGCGTGAGCGGGAGCGTCTCGCAGACGAACGCCCCCGGATTCCAGAGGAGAAACGGAAGGACGATGGCCACGGTGACGCCCGCGGCGATCCCGGCCGCTCGGAGGTCGCGGCGCATGAGGTGGTAGGCGATCACGAACACGTTCGCGAACTGCTTGCATCCGAGCGCGACCAGCTCCGCCCATCGCTGCCTCTTCCCGTTGAGACCGACGTAGGCGAGCGTCAGCAGCAGGAACACCGGGAAGTCGTTGAACCCGTTGGCCGCGAGGATCGCGACGAACGGTTGGCCGATCGCGACCCGAGCGAACGGCCGCCGGCGCACGAGGTAGACCGCCGCGCCCCAGGCGGCGATCGTGTAGACCTTGTACGAGACGATGAATGGCTGGAGGATCAGGTAGAGCGGGAGGTAGACGTACCCCGTCGTGACGGAGAGCGTGGTGCCGTACTGCTGGTAGGTGTACGTCCGGACCACGGTGTAGGGGTCCTGGCCGTGGAGCAGGGAGCCGACTACGTAGGGCATCACGTACGGCTCGTCCGTAAGCCCGTTGTAGCGACCGGTGACGTACGAAACGATCGCCAGCGAGAGGCTGGAAACCACCAGTACCGCGGCGAACCACTTTGACCGAGTGATCCCCGCGCGATGAACGACCAGCGGGTAGGCAATCGCCGCGAGCCCTAGCAGTGGGGAGAACGCCCACCCAAGCCGGGTGATGTAGGAGAGCGCGAGGATGGGAAGCGCGAGCCCGAGGGCCCAGAAGGCCGGGTGGAGGAGAATTCCCCGGAAGCGGCTTTCGGCCGGCGTCGAAGGAACGGTCCCGGGAGAGTCCAGCGCTGCTGGAGCGACGGGATTCGTCATGCCATCGCGGACCCACCGGTAGGTCCGCAGGAGCAGTAAGCCAATCGCCGGCCGCCGACGGACCCCGGGGCGCTCGCTGGCGAACGTTCATGCGCCCGAGGACTCTCGGCCCCGCCATGCCGAGGCCGGCGCCAGTTTCCGATGGCGGGCGTCGGCTCGACCGGATCGTGCGGGGCGACGCGCGGGCCGTTCTCGAGAGCCTGCCGAGCGAGTCTGTGCACCTTGCGATCACCAGCCCCCCGTACAACGTGAAGATCGCCTACCGAGGGTACGCGGACGACCTGCCGCCGGATGAATACCTCGCCTGGCTGAGGGGGGTCTGGAAGGCGCTGCGTCGCGTGCTCGTCCCCGGCGGACGGTTCGTCCTCAACGTCGCTCCGACGTCGATCAAGAACTTCCGCCCGATCCATCACGACCTCTCCCGGGACCTGCGGGACCTCGGGTTCATCATGCGGACGGAGATAATCTGGTATAAGCAGACGATGGGCCGACGCACGGCGTGGGGGAGCTGGCGGAGTCCCTCGAACCCGCACATCGTCCCGTCCTGGGAGTACGTCCTGGTCTTCTCGAAGGACCAGTGGAAGCTCCCTGGCGACCCCGCGCTGGTCGACATCGATTCGCGCGAGTTCCAGAAATTCTCGGACGGGTTCTGGCAGATCCCGCCGGAGCGGAAGCGAGCGGGCCATCCCGCGCCGTTCCCCGAGGAGCTCATCGAGCGGCTCGTGAAGTTCTACTCGTACCGGGGGAACGTCGTCCTCGACATGTTCGGGGGAACGGGAACGGTCGCCGCAGTGGCCCGCCGACTGGGCCGCCACTACATTCACATCGACTCGTCCGAGGAGTACTGCGCTGCCGCCGCCGCCCGCGTCGCTGCCGTTCGACCCCCTAAGGGGTTTCCGATTCCCCCGCCCTCGATGAGCTCGCTCGACCCGGACGCCGATCCGCCGACGGATGCGCCGGGGCCCGCCCGGACGGCTGTCCGTCGTCGGACCGCGGCCCGTTCGATGGCCGGTTCGAGGACGGCAAAGCGTTGAGATCGCCCCGCAGACCGGGCTACGACTTCCACGCGGTCGGTCGTAGGGTTGCGATTCGACGGCTGACGGTCGGCGCAAGCGTGTAGGCGAGTCCGTACCCGCCCGCGGCCCAGACATCAAGGGACGGGGACCGTTCGTGAGCGTTCCGGCCGAGAAAGCGGAGGTACCCTCCGGTCAATCGAGCGACCTCGGCCCGCCCGGCGCGGGCCGCGATCCGCCCGAGCAGCGTGCTCCCGAGGAGCATCCGTTCGTAGTGGACGCTCTCCCCCGTCAGCCACTCGGCAAAGTCGGCCCGGCCCCCCCGGGCGGCGAGCGCGGCCATCGCCCGGTCGGCCTCCATCGTGAGGCCGAGCCAGTACGTCTCCCTCGCTCGAGTAGTGTTGCCGGAGTGGAAGCGGTACCGCGTGAGGCGCCGGTCGTCCAGGAACAGGCCCCACGGCGACAGGACGGCGGCTAGGAACAGGAACACGTCCATGCTCATGCGGGCCTGGTCGAACGTATCGCCAACGTCCCCCTCGAGGGCGTCCCTGCGGATCGCCATAGTGCCGGAGTTGAACGTGGCGCTCGTCCGCCGGATGCCGAGGTCGAGGAGATTCGCCTTCTCGTCGGGGGAGATGTGGACCGGACCGAGCGTGTCGAAGGACGCGTCCTGCTCGTGCACCCGCCATCGGTCGGGCGGGATCGGCCGGCCGTCCCCGTCGATCACCCGCACCCGGTTTCGGTAGTAGCCAACGTCCGGGCGGGCGTGCATCACCTCGAGGATCCGCTCGAGCCGCTCGGGCTCGAACTCGTCGTCATCGTCCAGGAACGTGACGATGGGGGCGTGCGACGAGCGCACCGCCCGGTGGAGGCATCGGCTGTTCCATTGGTCGTTGTCCCGGAAGGAGGTCGCTCCGAGCGCCTCGATCGCCCGGTCGATCTCGGGGTCGTCGAAGCTTTTCGTGACGAGAACCTCGAATCGGTCGCGTCTCAGGGTCTGGGCGGCCAGAGATTGCAGCGCGAACGGAAGGAACGCCCTCCGCTCGTAGGAATGCACCACTACCGCGATCTCAGGGTCGGGAGCCACCCGCGCTCACACTCCCGCTCGCGAGGCGGTTCCGACCGCGGCGGCGGCCGCTCCCCCGGGGCCGTCGGCCCGCAGCAGACGCGACGAGAGGCGGTCCACCGAGAGACGGAGCAGCGGCTCGAGGTTCGTGGTGTCCGCCCGATTGTACCGGACGAGCGTTTCGAGCGCGGACCGGTTCCCGCGCCGGTACTCCTGCCACAGTCGGACGGCCTGCAGGCCGTCGATCCCTTCCACGCCCGACCGGTCGCCCAGCCCGAGCGTGGACTCGATCCGCTTGAGCCCACCCGAGATGCCGAGCCGGTAGAGCAGGAAGCGGAGGTCGATGTGGACGGGCGGGGCGGCCATCGCGGGGAAGACGGCACGCAGGAACGGGACGTCAAACCGGCTGCCGTTGAATGTCACGAGCACCGGGAACTGCCCGAGGTATGCCGGCAGCTCCTCGAGATCCTCGCCGGCGAGGAACGTCCGGGTCTCCCCCCGGGCGTAGACACTCGCCACCGTGACGATCCCGCCGTAAGGGGATAGGCCGGTCGTCTCGATGTCGAGGTAGGAGGTCTCCCGCTCGAACTCCGGGTAGAGCCGCCAGTGCTCCCTCTCGGGGAGGCGGCGTCCGAACCAGGCGACGTCGCGGTCGGAGAGGGCGCGCTCGCTGGCCGCGACCTCGCGCTCGATCCGGGCCCGCGAGCCGTCGGGCAGCGACCGGGTAGTCGGGGCGCTCAAGAGCTCCGTCCAGTCGCGGACACCGTTCCGCCAGAGGTCGACCTCGGCGCCCGGCCCGAACCCGGGAAGATGCTGGAACGTCGCCCGGAGCACGGCGCGCGGGAGCGGTGTACGCCTCTTATCGTATCGGTCCGCCGATCAGGGTCGAGGGTCGGCGGACTCGACCGGCAGCGGTCCGAGAGGGGCGATGAGGGCCTTCACCGCGGTCCAAAATTTCGGGACGTCGGTCTTCGAGAGGCGTTGCCCGTAGAGGGGGGCGCGGCACTCGGCCTCGAGCAGCTCCGGATCGTCGGCGTCCCAGACGAGCCGGACGACCCAGTCCTCGTGCTCCTCCTCGTAGGCGAACACGCGTTTTCTCGGGTCGGTCGTGATCGGGTTGGGTGCGAGCACGTCGAGCGGAGGATCCGGCGGCGGAGGCGGGCCGGGCATTAGGAGCATGGGGGCTGGCCGTGCCGGTAGGCGGAGCCGGATCCACGCGACCACGGGCCAGTGGGTCCGGGAGACGCCGAGCGACGGCACGTCGGCGCGCACGCGCTTGGACGATTAAGCCCACCGCCCAACGTAGCGGGGGGCCCACGCGGCCGTGCGAAGATATGAATGGGGCCGGCTCGTGTCGCCGGCGAGGCAGATGACGGCACGCGCGCCCCGCCGTTCCAACGCGCCGCCACGTCCGCCGCGCGGAGGGGCCACCGTGCGCCGCGTCGGCATCCTCGGTGCGGGGTACATGGGCCTCGCGACCGGTGTGGCGTTTGCCCACCGGGGCTTCACGGTCTTCGCCTACGACGTCAACCCACGGGTTCGCGCAGCGCTCGAGGCGGGGCGGAGCCCCTACCACGAGAAGGGCCTGGGCGCGCTGCTCCGCGAGGAGTCGCGGCGGGGGCGCTTCGTGGTACTCGACCGGGTCCAGGACCTCGCCGAACGGGCCCAGGTCGTGTTCGTCTGCCTGCCCACTCCCTCGAAGCCCGGGGGAAAGATCGACCTCGCACCCTTGTGCACGGGGGTGGCGGAGCTGGGCCGAGCGCTGCGCCCGGGCAAGGGCTACAGGGTCGTCGTCGTGAAGAGCACGGTGGTCCCCGGCACCACGCAGGGCGTCGTGGAGCCGCTCCTCCGCCGTTCCTCGCACAGGTCCGCCCGCGAGCTGGGCGTCGCCTTCAACCCCGAGTTCCTCTCCGAAGGGAGGATGGTCCACGACACGCTCCATCCCCAGAGGATCGTGCTCGGGGCCTCGGACCCCCAGGCGATCCGCTGGCTGGTCGCGCTCTACCGGGGATTCGATGCTCCGATCTTCGAACTCTCACCGTCGGCCGCGGAGCTGGTGAAGTACGCTTCCAACGCCTTCCTCGCGCTGAAGGTGTCGTTCGCCAACGAGATCGGCCGCCTGACGGAACGGCTGGACGGGAACGTGGACGAGGTGATGAACGCGGTCGGAGCGGACCCCCGGATCGGCAGGGAGTTCCTTCGCGCGGGGCCAGGCTTCGGGGGAAGCTGCTTCCGAAAGGACCTCCGGGCGATGGTCGCACGGGCGGACGAGCTCGGGGTACGATTTCGTTCGGGGGAGAACGCTCTCGCGATCAACGCAGACCAGATGGTGCACGCCATCGACCTCGTACGAAGGACCGCTGGGACGCTTCGCAACAGGACGGTAACGGTGCTCGGACTTGCGTTCAAGGCGGGGACCGACGACGTTCGGGAGTCCCGCGCGTTGCCGCTCGTGCAAGCCCTGCTCAAGGGGGGCGCTCGCGTGCGTCTCCACGACCCGGAAGCCTTGTCGAACTTCCGGAGCGAGCTGGGCCGCCTCTCGGGTGGATCGTCCCGCGTCTCGTTCTGCCCGTCGGTGGAAGGCGCGCTGCGAGGGGCCGACCTTGCGGTGCTCCAGACCGACTGGCCGCAGTACCGGCGGTGGCCGGACCGCTGGACGCAACAGATGCGCACGCCAACCTTGGTCGACCTCCGAAGAGAGATCTCCCGTGCGGTTCGAACGCGGGCGGGTCTTCGGGTGGTGGCGTTGGGCGTATCGCCGGATCGACCTCCCAACAACAGCCCTGGGCCGGCCCCGGGACGGACGGAATGACGAGAGTCCCCAAGACCCGTCCCGGGATCTCGCGCGCGACGCGTTCTATCGCCTCGAAGCGGGGCGTCGCCGGAGGGCGCAAGGCCGCGCCGGTCCCGGTTGCGCTCGTCACCGGAGCAGGCCGCGGTCTCGGACGCGCGGTGACGCGGGCGCTCGTCGGACGAAAGTACTGCGTGGTGACGTGTTCGACCTCCTCCACTGCACCGGGGCTCGGGGAGGCGCTCCACCGGAAGGTCGACGTCTCCGATCCCGCGGCGGTGGACGCGTTCATGGACGAGACAATCGCCCGGTTCGGCCGGCTGGACGTGCTCGTGAACAATGCCGGGTACGCGAACGCGCCCACGCCGATCTCCGGGACCTCGGAAGAGGTCGCGCGGCGGTGCTTCGGCACCAACGTGCTGGGCCCGTACTCCCTGATGCGGCGCGCTCTGCCCGTGATGATCGCGCAGCCGGAGGGGGGCGTGGTGATCAACATCGCTTCCCGGGCCGCGCTCGCCCCCGTTCCGGGCCTTGCCGCCTACTCCGCGAGCAAAACGGCACTCGTCTCGCTCACGCTCGCTGCGGCAAAGGAGGTGGACGAGACCCGCGTGCTCTGCGTCTCCGTCTGTCCGGGCGGCATGGACACCGAGATGCGGGCGGCCCTCTACGGTGCCGAGGACTCGTCCCGCCAGCTGAACCCAGACACGGTGGCGGCGCTCGTCGTCGACCTTGCGGCCACCCGTGCGCTGAGCGGCATTCCGGTCCGCTCCGGCTCGGCGGTCCTCGTATCGAAGGACTCCGGCGTGACCGTCCTCGAATGGCCGGAGAACGAGCGGGGCCACCGTAGCCTTATCCTGCGCTGAACGTCGCGGACGACCGGGACCGCTGCCCTCCATGACGGACCTCCGCGAGCACTCAGGCACCGCGCGGACGGTCTGTCGGGTCTGCGGCGCCCCCGAAGGCGTGCGCCCGTTCCTGTCGCTCGGGTCGCTCCCGATGGGGAACGCGTTCATCGCACCGGCGGAGATCCCCGACGAACAGCAGTTCCCGCTCGACATAGGGTTCTGCGAGCGTTGCTGCCTCGTCCAGATCGTCGAGCCCGCCCCCGTCTCCGCGATCGAGAAGGTCTACCGCAACTACTCCTACGTGCCGACCGGGGCGACGCTCGAACGCCACTACCGCGCCCTCGCGGCGGACATCGTCAGCACGGTCACCCCCCGCCCGGACGCGCTGTTCGTGGACATCGGCAGCAACGACGGCCTCCTGCTCCGCTCCATCCGCGCGCACGCGCCAGGGTGCGGGATCGTGGGCGTGGAGCCGTCTCCCAAGATCTCCGAGATCGCAAGGGGCCACGGCGTCCCCACGATCAACCGGTTCTTCGACGACGCGGCGGCCGACGAGGTGCTCTCCCTGCACGGGCCGGCGGACGTGATCAGCGCGACCCAGGTCCTCCAGCACATCCGCGACCCGGTTCGCCTGCTCCGGTCGGTGGCGCGGATGCTCCGGCCGAACGGGGTCCTCGTCCTCGAGGGTCGGGCGTACTTCCCTGATGTCGCCGAGAAGGTCGCCTTCGACACCTTCTACCACGAGCTCCTGTTCTGCTTCACCCTCCACTCGCTCCAGAACCTGATCGCCCAAGCCGGATTCGTCGTATTCCGAGCGGAGCGGAGCGACGCGTACGGCGGGTCCTTGCGGGTCTTCGCCCAGAAGCGCGAAGGCACCCGCGAACCCCTGGCCTCGGTAGCGAAGACCCTCTCCGAGGAGGTCCGCGCGGGCCTCGACAGGTTCGACGCCTACGCACGGTTCGGTGCGCAGGTGGAAGGTCTCCGGACGGCCCTCCGAAGGACCGTGAACGCGGTCCGGTCGAGCGGGCAGACGATCTCCGCCTACGGCGCTCCCTCGACCGGGACCACGCTCCTGAGCTACTGCGGGTTCGGCCTCGACCAGATCGAGTACATCGTGGACGACAACCCGTTGAAGCAGGGGCTCGTCACGCCGGGCTCCCACATCCCCATCACCGACTCGTCGGCGCTCGAGCAGAGGCCCACGGACTGCGTCCTCATCCTGGCGTGGAGGCTGAAGGACGAAATACTGGCGAGGCTCGCCCCGCTCAGGGGGAGCCGGATCAAGGGCGTGATCATCCCGCTACCCACTCCCGAACTGGTCCGTTGAGGTGACCGTACCGGACCCCCCATGATCGCGGTGACCGGAGCCGGCGGGTTCATCGGTAGCCATCTCACGGACGCGCTCCTCGCACGGGGCGAGGAAGTGCTCGCCCTCGACCTGCCCGGGAGGCTACCGGGCAACCTTCGGGAGGCGTCCCTCCGTCCCGGATTCACGTACCGCCGGTGCGACATGACCCGGGCGAACCGCGTGAACAAGGCGCTCTCGGGCCGGCCCTCGGCCGTCGTCCACGCCGCGGCCACGGTGGGCGTGGATTCGTACCATCGGACCCCCATGACCACGATCGAGTCCGGCGTCCTGGGCACGATGGCCGTCATCCACGCATGCCGGAGGGCCCCGGCCACCCGCTGCCTCTACCTCAGCTCGAGCGAGGTCTTCGGGCGCAACCCGAAGGTCCCGTGGGCGGAGAACGCCGACCGCGTTCTGGGAGACCCCTCGCTCGACCGCTGGAGCTACTCCTCGAGCAAGGGCATCTGCGAGCACCTCGTGAACGCCGCGCACACCCAGTACGGCATCGCGACCACGATCGTCCGGCCGTTCAACATCTACGGCCCGCGCCAGAGGCCCTCGTTCGTCGTCCCGATCACGGTGCACAAGCTGCTGAACGGAAGGCCGCCGGTGATCTACGGCGACGGCCTCCAGACACGCTGCTTCACGTACATCGGGGACCTGGTCGAAGGCCTCCTGCGAGCGCTCGACTCGAACGCGGCCGTCGGCGAGACGTTCAACCTGGGCAATCCGCGCGAGCGCACGATCCTTGAGCTGGTCCGCGAGACCGCGAAGGCGTGCGGTTCGGACCTGAAGGCGCGGCACGAGGACCCCCGCGCGACGTTCGGCGCCGGATTCGAGGAGATCCCTCGCCGGGTCCCGGACGTCCGCAAGGCCGCCCGGATACTGAAATGGACCCCCCGGACGGACCTTCCCGCGGGTCTCAAGGCGACGGTCGCCTGGGCCCGCTCGAACCCCGAGTGGTTGAAGATCCCGGTCGCGTGAGCCGGGCTCCCGCGGCGGGGACGTTCGGTCCTAGCCCTTCGGTTCCGCGAGGTAGGCGCGGAGGCGGTCTCCCAGCTCCGGGTCGCGGAGGGCGAACTCCACGTTCGTCCTCAGCCAGAGGAACCGGTCCCCGATATCGTAACGGCGCCCCTGGAACGTGGCTCCGTAGACCTTCTCCTTGCGCGCCAGCCGCGCGAGGGCGTCCGTGAGCTGGACCTCTCCGTTCCGGCCGGGGGCTGTCTCCCGGATCGCGTCGAATATCCCGGGCGTGAGGATGTAGGCACCGGTGATGCCGAGGCGGCTGGGTGCCTCGACCAGGGTCGGCTTCTCGACCAGGGTATGGATCTCGACTACTCCCGGCTGGACCTCCGGTCCTCCGACGATCCCGTAGTCGCCGACCTTCTCGTCGGGAACGGTCTCTATCGCCAGCACGCTGCTCTTCCCGCCCAGGGCATCGAACCGGTTGCGAAGCTGGCTAAGGAGCGGGGGGTCGCAAACGTTGATGGTGTCGCCGAGGAGGACCCCGAACGGCTCGCGGCCGACGTGGCGTTCCGCGTAGGCGACCGCGTTCGCGAGGCCGAGGGGAGCCCGCTGGCGGATGAAATGCAGGCGGACCTTCTCGGCAAGAGCCTCCAGGTCGGCGAGAACCGGAAGGTCGGCGACGTGGTCGAGCTCGGGGTTCTGGTCGAAATGGTCCTCGATCGCGCGCTTCGTGCGTCCCGTGACGATGAGCACGTCGTCCGAGCCCGAGGCGGCCGCGTCCTCGACAACGTACTGTATGACCGGTCGGTCGACGACCGGGAGCATCTCCTTGGGCATGCTCTTGGTCGCGGGAAGGAAGCGCACTCCCAGACCGGCGGCAGGAATCACAACCTTCACAGAGCGGGACCCGGCAACGGGGCATCCCGAGAATCGGGCCGTTCGATGATAACGGTTTCCTCGGCGCGCGGGGGGTCCCGCGGGGCCGGCGTTCGTCCAGCCTTCCGGCAGGGGATTAGCACGCGTCGCGACAAGCGTCCCCGTCGGGAAACGCTACGCTGGACGGTGATTTTTCGGGGTTCTAAAAAAAAGAACCACACGCGTTCTGCGTAACTGTCAAACGGATCCAGTATGCGTAGCTGCGGACGTTAGTGGCCGCGGGCTGAACAGATCGCCCGAAGGCTTTCTGCGTACACCCCGGCTCTATCGAACTCGTCTTCTACGAATGTCCTTGAAGGTCTCTCGTTTTCGAGAGGGTTTCGGGCTTAGATGCTTTCAGCCCTTATCCCTTAGCGCGTGGCTGCTCAGCGATGCCCTGCCGGACAACTGATGGACTAGAGGCGCCGATTCCCCGTTCCTCTCGTACTGTGGGAACCT
>DATGZQ010000084.1:0-4908 GCA_035297125.1 Thermoplasmata archaeon | reverse complement strand
GCATGAGCGGCGTGAAGATCATCACGGCCGACACGTACGACGACGACGGCTACCCGATCGAGATGGGGCTCATGGACCTCCACCTCGGGGTCATCGAGCCGAACCTGCGATGCCGCACCTGCGGCGGCCGTGTGAACGAGTGCCCCGGCCACTTCGGGATCATCGAGCTCGCGATGCCGGTGATCCACGTCGGCTACGCGAAGGAGATCAAGCGCCTCCTGCAGGCGACCTGCCGCGCGTGCGGCCGGATCCTGCCCGACGCGCCCAGCGCCCGCGCGGAGCCGGCCTCCGATTCCGACGAGCCGTCAGCCCCCACGCCCCGGCCCCGAGAGCCGAAGGAGGAACGATCCTGCCCGTTCTGCCACGAGGTCCAGCACCGGATCGTGCTCGACAAGCCGACCACGTTCCGGGAGGATTCGCACAAGATCACCCCAAAGGAGGTTCGTGCCCGTCTCGAACGTATCCACGACGACGACGTGCGTGCCCTCGGCCTGAACCCCCGGTTCGGCCGACCCGAGTGGATGGTCCTCACCGTCCTCCCGGTCCCTCCCGTCCAGGTCCGCCCGTCCATCACGCTCGAAAGCGGGGAACGGAGCGAGGACGACCTCACGCACAAGCTCGTGGACGTCCTGAGGATCAACCAGCGGCTCCGCGAGAACCGCGACATGGGCGCACCCCAGCTCGTGGTCGAGGACCTGTGGGAGCTGCTCCAGTACCACGTCACGACCTACTTCGACAACCAGACGAGCGGCATCCCGCCCGCGCGCCACCGGTCCGGTCGCCCCCTGAAGACGCTCGCCCAGCGCCTCAAGGGAAAGGACGGCCGTTTCCGTTCCAATCTGTCGGGAAAGCGCGTGAACTTCTCCGCGCGCACGGTCATCAGCCCGGACCCGCTCCTCTCGATCAACGAGGTCGGGGTCCCGGCCGAGATCGCCCGCGGGCTGACCGTCCCCCTCGAGGTGACGGCCCACAACCAGGAGGTCGCGAAGGAGCTCACCCGACGCGGACCCGCACCCCCCCCGGACGCCGAGGGCCGGTACCGGTGCGGGGTGAACTACCTGATCCGCGAGGACGGCCAGCGGATCAAGGTGATGGAGAAGAACGCGGAGGCCTGCGCGGAGCTCGTTACCCCCGGCTCCGTGGTGGAGCGCCAGCTGATCGACGGGGACGTCGTGCTGTTCAACCGGCAGCCGAGCCTGCACCGGATGAGCATGATGGCCCACTTCGTCCGGATCCTCCCGCAAAAGACGTTCCGGTTCAACCTCTGCGACTGCCCGCCCTACAACGCGGATTTCGACGGCGACGAGATGAACCTCCACGTGCTCCAGAGCCAGGAAGCGCGGGCCGAGGCCAAGGTCCTGATGAAGGTCGAGGAGCACATCCTCTCGCCCCGGTACGGTGGCCCGATCATCGGGATGCTGCACGACCACATCACCGCGGCTTTCCTCCTTACCTACCAGGACCCCAAGTTCACCCGGAGCGAGGTGACGTACCTCCTCTCGAAGCTCCGCTACCCGATGCCGCCGCCCGCGGGGCAGGACAAGGACGGCGAGCCGTTCTGGTCCGGTAAACAGCTGTTCTCCCTCACGCTCCCGAAGGACCTCACGCTCGAGTTCCGGGCCAACATCTGGGCCCGATGCGACTGCCCGTCCCTCGGCTGCAAGCACGACGCCTACGTCGTGATCGAGAACGGGGTGCTCAAGGCCGGTGCGATCGACAAGAAGGCGATCGCGTTCGAGAAGGGCGCGATCCTCGACGCCATCGCCCGCACGTCCGGCATGTCGCGGGCCCGACAGTTCCTCGACGAGATGAGCCGGCTCGCGATCACGGCGATCTCGCTGAACGGCCTCTCGACCGGCATCGACGACGAGGACGTCCCCGAGGACGCGCGCAAGGAGATCGCGAACGCCCTGGGAGCGGTCCGCACCAAGGTCAACGAGCTGGTCGAGCAGTACCGAAAGGGCGAGCTCGAGCAGATGCCCGGACGGTCCCTCGAGGAGACGCTCGAGGTGATGGTCCGCCGCGACCTCGGCCAGGCCCGGGACACCGCGGGAGACATCGCGGGCCGGTACCTCGGTCTCGAGAACCCCGCCGTGATCCTCGCGAAGTCGGGCGCCCGCGGGTCTATGCTCAACCTCACGCAGATGGCCGGCGCGGTCGGCCAGCAGTCGGTCCGGGGCGAGCGGCTCCTCCGGGGCTACGTTCGCCGAACCCTCCCCCACTTCGAACGGGGCGACCTGGGCTCGGACGCCCGCGGCTTCGTCCGCTCGAACTACAAGTCCGGGCTCTCCCCGACAGAGTACTTCTTCCACTCGATGGGCGGCCGCGAGTCGCTCGTGGACACGGCGGTCCGGACGAGCCGTTCGGGGTACATGCAGCGCCGGTTGATCAACGCCCTCGAGGACCTGAAGGTCGCCGAGGACGGAACGGTCCGCAACACCGCCGGCACGATCATCGAGTTCAAGTACGGCGAGGACGGGATCGACCCGACCCGCTCCTACCAGGGCCAGGCCGTCCCCCTCGACGAGGTCGTGACGCAGGTCCTCGGGCGGCGGGTGCGGACGAGCGACGAGCGCAAGCCGGAAGGGCCGGACGGCGCTCCGCCGGTCGCCGAGGAGGAGATGGACCTCCAGGCCGAGGCTCAGCTCGAGGAAGAGGCCGAGGAAGAGGAGTCCGAGGATATCGGGGCCCCCGAGGAAGGGCCCGAGTTCGGAGGCGAGTGAGCCATGGTGGACGTGAAGAAGGCGGTACCGCGCGACACGAGCGCCCGGATCCAGGAGATCGCCGTCAAGGAGATCGGCCGTCCGCTCCCCCCGTCCCTGATCGCCGGGGTCAAGGAGAAGCTCCAGCACCTTCGGTTGCCGCCGGGAGACTCCACCAAGGTCGTCCGCGAGGTCGCCCGCCGCTTCCTCCGGGCCGAGGTCGACGCGCATGAGTCGGTCGGGATCATCGCCGCCCAATCGATCGGCGAGCCCGGCACGCAGATGACCCTCCGAACATTCCACTACGCCGGTGTCGCCGAGATGAACGTCACGCTCGGCCTTCCGCGCCTGATCGAGCTCGTGGACGCGCGACGCGTCCCTTCGACGCCGATGATGACCGTCCACGTCGAGCGCAAGACGCGCGGCGACCGGGACGCGGTCCAGCGGATCGCGCTCCAGATCGAGGTCACGACCATCCCGGACGTGGCGTCGATCGGAACGGTGGTCGAGGACCTGAAGGTCGTCGTCTCCCCTCAGGCCGCGCTGCTCCAGGCCCGCGGGGTCAAGCGGGCCGACATCGAGGCCGCGCTCGCGGAGAACATGGACCTCCGTCTGTTCGAGATCCGACCCGGGTCGGGAAGCGGAGAGACCCGGCCGTTCGAGATCCACCTCAAGGAATCCGCCGCGGGCGCGACCAAGACCAAGAAGGAAGAGTCGGTCGAGGAGATGCCGTTCAAGAAGCTCCTCATCGCCAGCGAGGAGGCGAAGGGGATCCAGATCAAGGGCGTCGAGGGGATCCGCCGGGCGCTCATCCGGCGGGAGAAGGACGAGTATGTCATCTACACCGAGGGGTCGAACCTCGAGGGCGTCCTGGACGTTCCCGGCGTGGACGGGGTCACCACGACAACGAACTCGGTCTTCGAGATATACCGCGTGTACGGCGTCGAGGCTGCCCGTGCCGCGCTCATCCACGAGGCCAACCGGACGCTCGCCGAGCAGGGTCTCGGGGTCGATATACGGCACCTGATGCTCGTGTCCGACGTGATGACCAACGAGGGCGACATCCGCGCCATCGGCCGCCACGGGATCTCGGGAAAGAAGACGAGCGTCCTGGCCCGAGCGGCGTTCGAGATCACCGCGGCCCATCTCCTGCGCGCCGCGATCACCGGCGAGGTCGACGAGCTCAAGGGGGTCGCGGAGAACATCATCGTGGGTCAGCCGATCACACTCGGGACCGGCGCCGTGAACCTCGTCTACCGACCGTTGCCCGGGCTGTCGCCCGCGCCGGCCGCCGCCCCGCCCGCGAAGGAACCCGCCGAGGAGGCGACCTAGCATGGACCTCGCTCACGCGCTCAAGGTCGCTCTCGAGACCGGCAAGGTGAAGATCGGCCTCACGGAGACGATGGACGCCGCGAAGGCAAAGAAGGCGAAGCTCCTGATCGTCGCGCGGTCCTGCCCGGACGTCAAGCTCCGTACGGAGCGGGCGCTCGGGAAGATCCCGGTCTACCATTTCGAGGGGACCGCGGTCGAGCTCGGCCAGGCCTGCGGCCGCCCGTTCCCGATCAGCGCCATGGCCATCCTCGATCCGGGCTCGAGCGCCATCCTCACCCTCGAGACGTAGACCGAGCGCGGGACCCTCTCGGATGTCCGAGATTGCGTTCGATACCGAAACGATCGGCTACATCCGGCTCTTCGAGGAGCGCACCGGCGCGCGCGTGAAGGACTGCCTGGAGGCAGAGGACAAACTCGTCTACCTGGTGCAGCCCGGCGAGATCCACAAGGCGGTGGGTCCGGGCGGCGTGCTGGTCGAGCGCCTCAAGGGGATGATGAAGAAGGAGATCCAGGTGGTCGAGTGGGCCGACGACCCGGAGGTCCTGGTTCGGAACATCTTCTACTGGTACTCCCCGGTGCGCGTCGACCTCGCCCCGAAGGGGAAGGGGCGCCACGCCACGGTGACGGTGGATCCCGCGTGGAAGGCGCGCGCGATCGGAAAGGCCGGGAAGAACCTCAAGGTCGCCCGGGCGATCCTCCTCCGACACACGGACATCGTCAGCGTGAACGTCGCCTAGTGCCGCGTCTAGTGGAGTAGTTCGAGGTCTCTGAACTCCAGCGCAAGTACTTTCCCGGGGGAGGAGATGACCCTCTCCCGATGTTGCGGGTCCACGGGCTCTCCGACGAGGAGGGGCAAGCTCTCAGCCGACTGGTG
>DATGZQ010000083.1:0-5035 GCA_035297125.1 Thermoplasmata archaeon | reverse complement strand
AGTCGGGAGGCATACCCCTGAAGGAGGAGGACGACGTTCTCCAGCTCGCGCCGGCTAAGCAGTCGGAGCTCGACCGTCTCGCTCATCCGGCGGGCGTCGCCCCCTGGTCGAGCGGCCGGCAGCCGAGATTGCCTCGGAGGTAGTGGTAGTCGGGAACCCGAGTCGGCGGGGGAGCCGAATCGACGATGATCCACTCATCTCCGTCGCTCCACGTGGGTCGGAGCAGGCCGTTCTCGCAGAATCCCGCGATGACGTGGAGCCGTCGTGGAGGTCGGTAGCTCGGGAAGGTTTGGACGACCATCCGATCGACCGCGGGAAACGGTGCGAGCCAACCGAACGGGTGGGGGGCGTAGAAGACCCGCAAGGCCCGAACGGCGGCCTCGTCGACCTTGCGAGGAGCTGCAGCGCGCGCGCACGCGCGCTGCCGCCAGCGGTAGGCCTCCAGCAGCTCCAGAAGCGTCGCGTCAGCGATCGGAGGCCGTCCCCCGGACCTGCCTCGGCCCCTCCCCCGACCGGAGGAGCCCACGAGGCCCCGCTGGGAGATGATCCGTTGGACGCGCCGGAACTCGAACCACGTCCGGTCCGAGAGCCAGAGGTGGCGCTGGGAGGTAGGAGGGGGAGGGAGTTCCGGGCCCGGAACAGGGGTAGTTCCGGTACCGGAACTACCGTAGTTCATGTCCCGGAACTCGGGGGAGTTAGAGAGGATAGGAGAGCCCGGAACGGGCTCGGAAGGAGCCCTCACTGACGGAGACGGTGGTCGTTGCACGAGACTCACCCCGGGAGCCCCCGTGTGCGCGCGTACCCGGTCAGCTGAACCTCTACCAGTCCGGCGGCGAAGCCGTGGATCGGGCAGAACGAGATGCTGAGAATCAGGTTGTGTCGGGCGTCCGACCGGCAGCGCCCGCAGACCAGGCGAGGTACGGGCGGGGTGGAGACGGGGCCATCCCGTTCGACGACGAACGTGATCTCGACGTATTGGGGCGTCAACCGGCCACCCCCGGCGCCGTTTCAAGGGGCGATGGCTTGGCCCCGATCGCGGCAAAGCGATGGGCGCGCCCCCGTCGATCCGGAGCCCGTTTTGGGCTGGGTTCTATAAGAGAGTGATTATGGGCCCAGTCGGATTTGAACCGACGACCTCCCGGTTATCAGCCGGCACGTCAGGGAATCTGCCGTTCGGAAGCCCTCTACCCGATCTGGGACCCGGATGACCCCCCGTCGGACGCCCTAGACCGCTCGTTCGCTTGGCTCGCCGAGTTCGCGTACTCCGAGGTCGGTCGGTCCTCCACCGACAATGACCTGGATTGAACCGTTTCCGGCCCCGGGGCGACCCGGGGCCCTTTTACTCTTCCTCCGGTACGAGTGCACGGCGAACAGCCTTGGGACCTAGAACGTACCGAAGAAGGTCGATAACGCCCGACACTCCGGTAACCGTCAAATAGGAAATGCGACATCACAGTAAGTGATGTTGGCGACCGACAACCGCCTGGCCTACGTATTCACGCATCCGGAGGCGCGAAAGGTCCTCCAGCTCCTCAAGCGGGGGCCGGTGAGTTCCTACGAGCAGGTCCGGACCGCGTTGCGCCTGCACCCTCAGGAGTTCCAGCGCATCGTCCATCGTCTGGAAACCTTTGACCTTGTCTGGGCTCGTGCGCCCAAGGGTGCCAAGTGGGAGGGACGTCGTATCAAAATCGCCTTCGAACTGGCTCCGAAGGGAAAGACCCTCTTGGAGACGCTCCAGGCGATGGACCGCGTCATGCTCGCGAGCCGGGATCGGCTCGGCCCGAGAACGGTGGACTCCTTGGTAGGGACGTAGCGTGGTCCTTTTCCTGCTGGGACCTTCGAAATGGGCCCATGGGTACTCCCCGCCTACGATCCCTGTCTGGCTCCACGAGCACCTCCCACCGCGGACCACGACCGCCGGGGGACCCCCCACCCCACTCGAGATTCGACAGGCTCTAGCCACCCGCCTTGGGCTCGACGGGCACGTGGCCGTCATCATGGAATCTCATGCGGACCAGGCCGGGGAGAGCAAGGCAGCGAAATTCTCCCGATTAGTACAGGATGAGGGAGTGACCCGCTTCGCGTTCTACTGGCCGTTTGGGGCGAATCGCGCGGGGATGGACGTGGAGATTGGGTTCGTCTTGGAGCGGCTCCGCAGGAAGGAGATCCTCGGAGAGGATGTTCGAATCCTCATCGAGGACGACGGCTCGAAGCGACGGGCCGGAGGAAGAGAAGCGGGCACGGGCAACAGCGTCACGTTTGTCTCGTTCGAGCAAGGCCGCCGTACCCGATACTATGGCGACCTCGTCGTCTACGGGGCGATCCTCCCGACGTGGTCCGATTACGGGGAGTTGCTCGAGCTCCTCGAAAACATTGCGGACGAGTGAGCCGCCGGTCGATGACACCGGCACCCAGCGGTTGCCGGTTCATTTCGCGGGGCCGGATCGCGCAGTGGCAATGCAGGTCCCAGTAGCGAAGACTCTTTTCGCTGTTCGTCCCTCGCCGTCGCACGCGCGGTCGAGACCGCCCTCTGGTGATCCTCGGCGCCGGGTACGCTGGCGTCCGACTCGCCCACCAGGTCTGGAAGCGGTCGAAGGGTTCGATCCCCACCATGTTGGTGGACCGACATCCGTTCCACGTGATCCGGACCGAGCTCTATGAGGTGGCACGGCTCGCCGCACGAGGGAGCGATCTACGTCGTTGGACGGTCCCTATTGACCGGGTGGTGGGTCCCGATCGGGTCGTCTATCGGGAGGGCTCGGTGGGGTCTATCGACATCGAAGGTTCGACGGTTAGGGTAGACGAGCAGCGGATTTCCTACCGTTCTCTTGCAATCTGCCTCGGCAACGTCCCGGCGTACTACGGGGTCGCCGGTGCGGACGAGTTCATGCACCAGGTCTACGGCCTACTCGGCGCGATGCGACTTGCGGACGAGCTGAAGGCGGTCGAGACCGCCTCCCCAGTGCTTCCGCGGGGAATTCGACCGCGGGTCGTCGTGGTCGGGGGTGGATCGACCGGGACCGAGGTTGCGGCCGACATCGCGACCGCCGACTGGCAGGCCATTACGGGCGTAAAGGCCCGACCTCCCCAGGTCACCCTCGTCTGCGGGGCGCTCCCGTTCCTGGACGGACTCGACACGGATATCGTGGTCCACGCGCGCCGTCTCCTCGAAGAGGCGGGCGTCCTCGTCGACGTTGGCCGGAACGTCCGCCGTGTCCAGCGACGCCGGGCCACGCTCTCGAACGGGAGCAGCATTCCCTTCGACGTCGGGGTCTGGGCCGCCGGAGTGGAGGCACCTTCGGTGGTGAAGTCGCTTCCGGTCGAACACGGCCGGGCGGGGAGGATTGTCGCCGGCCCGACGCTCGAGATTCCCAGCCACCCCGGGGTCTTCGCTTTGGGGGACATCGCCCAGGTCAGGGACCCAACGGACGGCTCGATCGTTCCGGCCACCGCGCAGGCTGCACTGGCCGAGGCGTCGGCCGCCGCCGAGAACATCCTGCGCCGATGGACGGGCCGGGAACTGCTTCCGTTTCGTTACCGGGACAGAGGCGCGATCGTGGCGGTGGGCCATCGGAAGGCTGCCGCCCGGTGGAACAGAGTCGCGGTCTGGGGAAGCCCAGCCGCTTTCCTGAAGTCGATCCTAGAACGGAGGTACCGTCTCTCCTCCGAGCTGGGGCGTGAGTCGACCGGCTACTAGTGTGGCGAGTCGTGGACGCTCGAGTTTATCGTGGGGTGGATTCGGGCCCCGATTCCATCCTCGCCCGGTGGACGGATAAACATAGGTCTGTCTGACTTACTACACTAGGCAAACGTCTTGGTTCGAAACCTCGGCACCGCTGCTCCGACCGCATTGCGCAGCTACCCCCATACCGAGGGCTTCCCTCGTTGTAGCCCGCGTGACCCTGCGGACTGGCTCCGGACATGGGAGGGGGTGGAACTCTCTCCATGGAGTCCCCTAGGGTTCGTTCCTATTCGCCCCAGCCCCCCGGAGTTCCCGGCTCACCGTACGTGCGAGGTCGACGGAAAGGTGCGTATCGAACCAAGGGTAGACCGATTCCTCCTCGCGAGCGTTGTGGGCCCAGAGAACGTTGAGAAGCTCAGATTCGAGGTCCTCGGTCGACGCAGCGGCCGCGTCCAGCCGGAGGTGAATGCGTTGCAATACCTCCTCAATCCGGCGGTGCTCGTCGAGCATTAGGTCTACCAGCAGGCGACGCGAGGGGTCCCCTTCCCCAAAGATGGGGAAGAGGAAACGCTCCTCGACCGCAATGTGGCGGCGCAGGTCGGTCGCGAACTGGTCGAACAGCACGTTGCGCCGGCCGGACGCGGCTGGAGGGGTTGCCCGGAAATCTTCGAACCGCTGGTCGAGCCCTTCATGATCGCCCCTCAGCAGTCGCGAGGTAGGTTCCGTGCCATCACTCATCGAACCCACCACCTTTCCCTGAAAGCTCGGGTCTCACCGCTCGTGAGTCCCGGCAACGGATTCAACCGCGGATAAAGGACCGGTACCGTGCCCGCCCCGCACGACGGCCTGGACCTTCCACGGATGGCTTGCGGACTTGGAGGATTCGATAAGGGCCCGATTCTAGCCTCGGATCTCAGAGGCCCCGCTCTCGGAAGGGACGTCCCACAATCGCCCATCCAAGAGCCGGAACAACCGCGGGGCGCCCGCTCGCCCTGACAGACACCTGGGTAGACACGCACAGCTCAGAACGGATTCTCCGCGTAATCGATCGGCACGTCCACCACAGAGGGCGTCTTCGAGTCGATCGCCTCCCGCAGAACGCTGGCAAACTCACGCGGATTGGACGCCCGGAATCCTCGCGCGCCGAATGCCTCGGCGAGTCGGACCAGGTCCGGATTCCCGAACTCGGTGCCGAAGGTTCGGCCAGCACTCGCGAGTTGCTTGATGCGGATGCTTCCCAAGCCTTCATCCCGGAACACGATGTTCGTCGTACGGCACCCTTCGCGGCGAGCCGTTTCGAGCTCTTGGACGTTCATCAGGAAGCCTCCGTCGCCGCTGACGGTTACTACGTGG
>DATGZQ010000082.1:0-7051 GCA_035297125.1 Thermoplasmata archaeon | reverse complement strand
CCACGAATCCGGCGGTCGCGCCTGTCAGCGACCGCCACCCGGGCGCGAACAGCGCAGGGGTACCGGTGCCGGTCCCCTCGACGTCCGCGCCCGGGAACCCACCCGCGTCCTCCGGCGGGATCCTCGATTCGATCATCTCCTCGAAGAGCGAGCTGTTCCGGGCGAGCCGGGAGGTTCTTCGGGACTCCTACATACCGAGCCGGCTCCCGCATCGCGAACAACAGATCCGCCAGGTCGGCGAGATCCTCGCTCCGTCCTTACGCGGAGACCTCCCTTCGAACCTGCTCATCTACGGGAAGATCGGCACGGGGAAGACCGCCGTCGTCGCGCAGGTCCGTAAGGACTTCCAACGGCGCACCGACCTCGGCTCCCACCTCGTGTTCGTCACCTTGAACTGCGGCAACATCGACACGCCGTACAGCCTGCTGCAGACCATCGGGAACTCCTTCGCGAAGACCGAGGCCGAGCGGATCCCCACCGGTTGGTCCCTCGACCGCGTGCAATCCGGCATGCGGCGATTGATGGACGCCTACGGTGGGATCATCCTCCTCGTCCTGGACGAGGTCGACCGACTCGTGGCGCGCAGCGGCGACAATGTCCTCTACACGCTGAGCCAGATCAACACTGAGCTCGAAACGGCCCGTCTGGCCATCATCGGTGTCTCGAACGACCTCAAGTTTACGAACCACCTGGACGCCCGAGTCCGCAGCCGGCTCAACGAGGAGAAGATCCTCTTCCCGCCGTACGACGCAACGCAGCTCCAGGACATCCTTCGCGACCGCGCGCGCGAGGCGTTCCGGGACGGCGTGGTCGACCCGGGGGTCGTCGAGCGGTGCGCGGCGTATGCGGCCCTCGAGAACGGGGACGCACGGCGGGCGCTCGCCCTCCTCCGGCTCGCCGCCGAGATGGCCGAGCGCGACCGCGCGAAGCGCATCACCCCCGACCACGTCGTGAAGGCGAAGAACCGGCTCGAGCAGGACATCATCATTGACTGCTGTCGCACTCTGCCGCCGCATTGCAAGGTGCTCCTCTACGCCATCCTCCAATCGTTCGAGCGCCGCCGCAGCGGGGTGCTCACGGGCGAGGTCTACGACAGCTACCGCCGCCTCGCCGAGCGCCTCGGCCTCCAGCCGCTGCATGCGCGCTCGATCTCGAACTACGTCTCCGAGCTCGAATCGCTCGGGCTCATCCGGGCGACGATCGTCTCGCGCGGTCGCGGCGGCCGCACCCGGGAGATCATCGTGGACGTGCCGATCTCGGAAACGATGCCGGCGCTCGAGGAGGACCCACTGATCTCAGCGGTCGGCCGCCCGAAGCCGCGCGGGCAGATGCTCCTCACGAACTTCGATAACCCCGCGCGAACGGGCCCCTTCTGAGCCCGCCCCGGTTCTCGTCCGCCCGCTCGGCCCGAGGGGCTCGGGCGGAGGATCAGCCGTCGGTCGAAGTAACCTCGGCCGATGCGGAAGCTTGGGTGGAGACCATCTCGCTCGCGCGGGCGGCTCGTCGGGCCCGTTCCTTGCGCAGCTCCCGCAGGTCCTTGTCGAGGCCCTTCATCTCGGTGGCCGCGCGGCGCAATCGGACCCGGGCGATCCGTTCGAGGGCGCCGATCTCCCGGTCGAGCTGCTCGTCGGTCGCGCGAAAGCGGCTCATGCGTCCGAGACGGTATCGATCTGGGCCTTTTGGAGCTTCGCCGAGAAGTCGACGAAGACGGTCTTGATCTCGGTGAACTCCTCGATCGCCACGCTCCCCGCCTCGCGGCCGCCGTTGCCGGTGTTCTTCACCCCGCCGAACGGGAGCTGGACTTCGGCCCCGATCGTGGGCGCGTTGATGTAGGTGATCCCGGCCTCGAGGTCGTGGATCGCCCGGAACGCCCGGTTGACGTCCCGCGTGTAGATCGAGGAGGAGAGACCGTAGTCGACGTCGTTCGCGACCCGCACGGCCTCGTCGTAGTCCTGGACGCGGATCACGGAGAGGACCGGTCCGAAAATCTCCTCCTTCGAGATCCTCGTGCCGTGATTCGTCTCGAAGATGGTCGGCTCGATGTAGAACCCGCGGTCGTAGAGGCCACCCGTCAGCTTCCGGCCCCCGTGCCGGAGCTTCGCCTCCTTCTTGCCGACCTCGATGTACTCGAGGATCTTGCGCTCCTGATCGGCGGACGCCACGGGTCCCATGCCCGTCGATGGGTCGAGCGGGTCGCCGACCGTGAAATGGCTGAGACGCTCCGTGAGCATCCGAAGGAACTGGTCGTAGACTTTCGCGTGGACGATCAGGCGACTGGTCGCGGTGCACCGTTGACCGGACGTTCCGAACGCGCCGAACAACACTCCGTCGAGCGCGAGCGGGAGGTCGGCATCGTCCATGAGGATGACCGGATTCTTGCCCCCGAGCTCGAGGTGGACCATCTTCAGGCCCTGGGCTCCGCGGACGTAGACGTCCCTCCCGGCCTCGACCCCGCCCGTGAAG
Source organism: Thermoplasmata archaeon (assembly GCA_035297125.1). Taxonomy (GTDB): domain Archaea; phylum Thermoplasmatota; class Thermoplasmata; order Lutacidiplasmatales; family UBA184; genus Lutacidiplasma. The sequence continues at coordinate 4,588 of DATGZQ010000082.1, read as the reverse complement.
GAGACCGTACGGATCCGGGGGTCGGCGACGAGCGCGTTCCCCACGACACTGCCGGACCCGGTCACGAAGTTGAGGACCCCGGGCGGCACTCCCGCCTGCTCGTAGATCTTGACGACCTCCGCTCCGCAGCGAGCGGTGTTGGACGCCGGCTTGAAGACGATCGTGTTGCCGGTGATGAGGGCCGCAGCGATCTTCCAGTTCGGGATCGCCGTGGGAAAGTTCCAGGGCGTGATGCACGCAACGACGCCCTTCGGCTGCCGGACCGTGAGGCAGAACTTCGAGCGGAGCTCGGAGGGGATGGTCTCCCCGGCCAGGCGTCGCCCTTCGCCGGCCATGTACTCGATAAAATCGATGGACTCCTGTACGTCCCCCAATCCCTCGCTGATGACCTTGCCCATCTCCTGGGTCACGATCCGCCCGAGCGTGGGTTTGGCCGCCCGCATCCGACGGGAGACCTCGAGGAGAATGTCGCCTCGCTTGGGGGCGGGCGTGTCGCGCCAGGCGGGGAACGCCTTCGCCGCGGCCGTGATCGCGGAGTCCACGTCCTCGGGCGTGCCGGCCACAAACGAGCCGACCGCCTCCCGGGTCGCGGGATTCACGGTCTCGAACCGCTTCGCTCGGGGCGGGACGACCCACTTTCCGTTGATGAAGTGACCGAACTGCTCCACCTTCACCGCCATATCTCTCGACCGGCCCGCAGGAGAAGCGGCTGTGTAAAAGGCTGCCGGGAGACGATCCCAAGCCGGCCCCAGCGGGGGCTCACGAAGGATCGGGCGGCCCTACGCGTGGGAACCTCGTGGGGGAAAGCCGCATAGCGGTGCGCTCGCTGGGCGAAACCGGGCGGTCCTCGGTGCCGAAGCAACGACTCTTGGACGACTTCTCGGGCACTGCGGGTCCGCTCGTCCCGGAACCCCCTGCGGGTCGGTCCCACCCTCCGGGCCTGCCGGGGGTTTGGCAAGTCGTTGACGGCCATGTCGTTCATCCGTTGTTGAGGGGCGGGCAAGTACGGGCCCTGCCGTTCCAGCTCGACCTCGCGCGGGTCGGGCTGGACGAGGATCTGCTGGTCGTCCTGCCCACGGGGCTCGGCAAGACGGTCATCGCCGCCTTGCTGGCGGCCGAAGTGCTCCGAAGGTCGGAGGGGAAGGTCCTCGTTCTGGCTCCGACTCGCCCGCTCGTCCAGCAGCACGCGGATTCGTTTGCCCGATGGCTGACCCCCCTGCGGTCCGCGCGCTTTACCGGCACCGTCCGCCGGCCCGTCCGGGAGGGGGCTTGGGACTCGGCGGACATCGTGTTTGCCACCCCCGAGATCGTGGTGAACGACCTGGCCGCGAATCGCTACCGCCTCAACGAAGCGACGCTGGTGGTGTTCGACGAAGCGCACCACGCGGTGGGGAAGTACGCCTACGTTCCGCTCGCGGCCCAGTACCGCCTCGAACGGCCGGTGGGGGGCCGGGTCCTCGGGCTTACGGCCTCTCCCGGCGGAAAGGACGAGCGTATCGAGGAGGTCGTAGGCCACCTCGGGGTGCAACGGATCGAAGCGAGAAGCCGGGAGGACGACGGGGTTCGGGAATATGTCCAGGCCGTGGAGGTCGATTACCGGTGGGTCGACCTTCCACCCGAGGCGCAACGAATCCGAGAGCTCCTGGAATCGGCGGCCCACACTACGGCCCGCAAGCTCCAGAAGATGGGGTACTTGCGCAAGAAGCCGATCCGCTCGATCTCCGTGAAGGACCTGATCGCGCTGCGGGCCGAGATCTTTGCCCGTCCCGGGCCGATGGTTCGCCGGTTCGGACCCCTCTTTCACCAACTGGTGCTCCTCCACCTTCACCACGCTCAGGAGCGTCTCGAGACCCAGGGGTTGGCCCCCTTCGTCCAGTATCTGGACCGGCTCGCCGGCAAGGAAAAGCCGAGCCGGGGCGACCTGGCAGTCCTCAAGCTGCCGGAGGTCGTCACCGCTCGCCGCGAGGCGGAGGAATACCTTCGGACGTCGCGGGAGTCCTCCCACCCCAAGCTCGACGCCCTCGTGGAACTCGTCCGCGAGACCCTCGCCCGTCCCCGGGACCATCCTCCGCGGATCCTCGTCTTCGCCCAGTATCGAGATACGATCCAGACCATTCAGTCGATCCTCGAGCTCCAGGGATGGGCGACCGGACGGTTCGTAGGTCAGGCGACCCGCGACGTGGAGGACAAGGGCATGAATCAGAAGGACCAGGGGCGCATCCTTACTGGTTTCCGAGAGGGTCGGTTTCCCATCCTCGTGGCCAGCAGTGTCGCCGAGGAAGGGCTGGACGTTCCCGACGTGGACCTGGTGGTCTTCTTCGAGTCGGTCCCGAGCGAGATCCGGGCGATCCAGCGGCGCGGTCGTACCGGCCGGAGCTCCTTGGGCCGGGTGACCGTACTCCTCACGCGCGAGACGCGCGACGTACAGTACCAGGCGGCCGAGATCCGGCGGGAACAATCGATGCGGCGGATCGTCCGGAGGCTCTCCCGCGAGGGGCGGGAACGCTCCGCGCGGTCCTCGAAACGCGGGCCGTCCGGAGGAGGCTCGGGCACCGAAGACGGTCTATAAACTTTCGGCCGCGCCGTGCCACGCTGCCGCTCGGTGATGGAGGCTAAATAACCAGGTCCGGGTCCAACGCTCTAAGGCAACCGATGGGGCCCCTCGATTGGGTCGTGCAGAACCTGGGTCTCCTGACGCTGACCTTCATCTGTGTCGGCCTCACGCTGTACCTGGTGTACTGCATGATCCACCCCGAACGATTCTGAGGGAGGGGCGGTGTCACTCGATCTTCGGTCCCTCTGGGACGTCATCCTGGTACTCGCGCTCGCGCTGGCCATCGCCCCCTGGTTCGGGAGCTACCTCGGCCGGGTCTACATGAATCGCCCGGTGTTCGGAGACGTTCTCTTCACCCCGATCGAATCGGCGGTCTACCGACTGCTGGGGACTTCCCCGCGGCACTCGATGAAAGCGCGCGAGTACATGCTGGCGCTGTTGCTGGTGAACGGCGGGACACTGGCGTTCATCTTCTTCTGGTTCTACTTCCAGGCGCAGACCCCTCTGAATCCCCTCGGGATTCAGAGCATGAGTTGGGACCTCGCGTTCCACTCCGCATCGAGTTTCACGACGAACACCAATTTCACGCACTTCACCAACGAATCTCAGGTGAGCCTCGGTTCCCTCGTGGTCGCCTGGCCGCTCGCCCTCTTCGTCTCCCCGGCCACGGGGTTGGCCGTCCTCGCGGCGATGGTGCGCGGCTTCGTTCGCAAAGACGGGACCCTCGGGAACTTCTACGTCGACATGACCCGGTCGATCACGCGCCTCCTCCTGCCGCTCGCCGTCCTCGGCGCGCTCGTGTTCGTCCTTCTCGGAGTTCCGGAGACGTTCACGGCCTACGTCGTCGCCCACCCGCTGACCGGAAACCTCGCGGGGTTCCCGAACACGCAGACGATCTACCTCGGCCCCGTGGCGAGCTTCCAGTCGATCTCCCTGCTCGGGTCCAACGGGGGCGGCTTTTACTCGGCGAACATGGCATCCCCCATCGCCAACCCTTCGGCGCTCTCCAATCTCTGGGGGGTCGGGCTCATGCTGATATTCCCGTTCTCCGCTCCGTTCGCCTTTGCCGAGATCGTACGACGGAAGAACGAGGCATGGCCCTACATCGGCACGATCCTGATCATCCTCGGGGTCGCCCTTGCGTTGTTCATCGCGTTCCAGGCGGCGACCAATCCCGCCCTGGCGACCGTCGGGGGCCTCGGAGTGCAAACCAGCGGGTACCCGGTAGGCCAGGAGACCCGGTTCAGCTTGCCGGAGTCGTCGGCCTTCCAGGTCGTGAGCGTATTCTCGAATGTAGGGGCGAACAACCTTCAGATCGGTTCGATCGCGCCGGTGGCTCAACTCGTGCTGCTCTTCGGGATGTTCACGCAGAGCACGCCCGGAGGAGTCGGCACGGGGTTCGGGATGCTTCTCCTGTTCGCGATCCTCGGCATCTTCGTCGCCGGCCTCATGGTCGGAAGGACCCCGGAGTACCTGGGGAAGAAGATCGGCACGTCCCAGGTGAAGTGGGCGGCCATGGCCCTCCTGATCCACCCGGCCACGATCCTGCTGCCGTTCGTCGTAGCGGTCGCCGGGAACTTCGTGGTCGTCGACGGGTCCACGATCGGCGCGACCTCGCACAATTTCACTTCGGTCCTCTACGAGTTCACGTCCGAGTCGGCGAACAACGGCAGCGCGCTCTCCACGAGCCAGTTCAACGACACGACGTTCTTCTTCAACATCACGGGGGCGCTGGTCATGCTCGTCGGCCGGTTCGTTCCGATCTGGGCGATGCTGGCCGTCGCGGACCTCTTCTCCCGACAAGAGGTCCTTCCGGCCGGGGTGGGAACCCTTCGGACCGCGAGCGGAACGTTCACGATCTACCTCACGCTGTTCCTGATCATCACCACGGCGCTCCTGTTCCTTCCCGTGATCGCCATGGGCCCGCTCGCCCAGATCTTTGGGGGGATGTAGGGTGGCGGCCGACCTCAAGATGGAACCCGGGGCGCACGTCTCGGTCCGCAAGATCCCTCACACTTCGTGGCGGAGGGTTCT
>DATGZQ010000081.1:0-5219 GCA_035297125.1 Thermoplasmata archaeon | reverse complement strand
GAGAGGGAGAAGATAGTGACTCAACTCCGAGGGATGCTGCAAGCGTACCGTCAGAGCGAAATCTTTGGTCTCGCGCGCCCGAAAACGCGGGTCATCATGATTGCAGGTCAGGTTGGCGTGTACGCACAACCGGATTATTGGGATGGCAGGACCCGGATCTACGAGATGAAGAGCTACCCCGCGATCCCTCCGCCTCCCGACGTAGCGTTGCAGTTGCGACTTTTTCAAATCGCATTTCCGCGGTTCGAGACTGTCCTGGTTTGCATTAATCGGCACGCTAGCCCTGTCGAAACCACCTCCGCGATCATCGCACCTCTTACTCCGGAGGAAATCGCGTCCGCGCTCCGCCTCGCGTACGACATAGGGCAAAAGTTTGGAGAAGAGAAGGTTCTCGAATACATGGAGGGCCCCTTCACGCATTACGGGCTTCCCGCTGCCCCCGGATGAGTCCACTCCGAGTCTCGGGGGACGCGCGCGGCCGATGATGGGACCGCAATCGGCGCGCGGGCGAGGTGGCTACCGCCATGAGCGCAGAAATGGGCATGACGTAATTGGCTTGGTTCGTGCCCAGGCCAAGGACGCCCCGCCGGGACGCGCCATTGGGCCGCTGCGGGCCACGCGGGACCCGGCCTGGCCCCCAATCTGGTGCGGATCGATTCAGACGGTCGTTACACGTCATCGTGGGGTCGCGCGGTTATCAGTCGAGCCTTATGTGCAACTAATCGAAACGCAGTTCACCCTGCCTCCAATCAGCCAAATACTACAGACCTACGCCCCGGTCGAGGTTCAATGCCGTTGCGGAACCCAAGTTCGTCGCGGTGAGCCCGTCGTCTCCCTCACGGCAGTTCCCTGGTCGTTGCAGGCCCAGCTCCTGGGCGGTGCCTTCTGTTCGCGGAGGTGCCTGCGGGCTTTCCTCCTAGAGACACTTGAGACTCTCGATGCTATCGCCCCCCCCAACTCCGTGTCCAGGATTACCGATCTACTCGATCTCCATACTCTGGTGGCTTCGACCCTCGCCGGCCCCGCATGCTAGCGAGCGGCCCCGGCTCACCGCTTCGATTCCGGGGCACCTTCCGAGGCCTGGGGGTCCAGTTATGGAGGTCCATTCGGACTCTTCCCCCGCGAAACCTCACACCCTCGATCTCTAGCAACAATCGCTGTTCTTGTCCTTCTTCTCCGGGCAGGGCGATACGACCGCCGGCGCCCACGACGCGATGCCACGGCAAGCCCACGCCATCCTGCAACGCCCACACGGTCAGCCGTGCCGCCCCGGGGAAACCCCCCGCTTCCGCCACCTGGCCATAGGTGATCACCTTCCCCCGAGGAACGCTCTCGATCACGCGCCGTAGTCGCGCAAGCGTAGACACGCAATCCGCCCCTCCCAGCGATGCCCGCCCGGAGATATGACCGTCACTCGAAGGCCTCGCCGGCGAATCGAATGGAGGGAATCGGACCTCATTCCCATCAGGGGAGGTAACTCAGGACTGGGGCGGCCGGGGTCGGACCGGAGCTTTCGGGCCTCGCGGAACCCTACGCTCTTATCGCCGGGAACCCATCTCTTTCCCGTGGAGGCCTCCCCTTCCTTCACCCCGTATCGGGCCAAACATCGAGGTCGCGACGTCACGATCATCCTGGTGATTGTCGCCTCGCTGGCCGTGATACTGATCCTCTTTCTGGTACCGGTGGAACACCCGTTTTCGTTGAAGGTCACCTCGTCCCTGAGCGGCACCGGAGCCACCGCCTTCGCCCCTCCCAGCGGAAGCGGAGTGTCGGGGTCGTGGACAGCCGCAGGAGCATCCGTCATTCTGCAGATCACGGATTCTCTCGGTCACGCGATCTACGCCGGGGACGGGACGAGCGGATCTTTCTCGTTCACGGCGATCAATTCTCCGTACACTGTATCGATGACGTCGCCCGCTCCGGAGACCGTGACGGTCACCGGGCACTATTCGTCCCCGTTTCTCTGAAGGCGGCCGCGAGCAGTTCTGGGCTCCTGCACACCGGCCGAAATCCCCAGTCGTTCCACACTGAATCGGGTTCCTTCGGGACGGGACCGAGCGACCGCCGAAGCCTTTTAGGGGGGGGACCGGTCGCTCGGCGCCAACAATTCCATGCCGGACCCCACCTCGATACGAATTCGTTTTCCCGACGGGAAGGAAGAGACGCTTCCCCTCGGGTCTCTCGCGGGGGCGGCGCTTGAAGGGTGGAACCCTGTGACCGCCCGGTCCGCCCTCGCCGCGTTATGGGACGGGGTCGCGGTCGATCTCGCGACCCCTCTTCGTTCGGATGGCAGCTTGGCCCCACTCACCTTCGAGGACCGTGCCGGCCGCGACATCCTCCAGCACTCGTCCGCCCACCTCGTCGCCAAGGCGCTGGTAGAGGTGATCCCGGAGGCTCGCCCCACCCACGGCCCCCCGACCGAAGAGGGGTTCTTCTACGACTTCGACGTCCGACCCCTCACTCCGGCGGACCTCGACGCCGTACGAACGGCGATGGAGCGAGCCGTCCGCGCAAAGGAGCCGTTCCGGCGACGCGAAATTTCTCGAGCGGAGGCGCAGGGGATCTTCTCCGGGAACCCGCACAAGCTCCGCTACATTTCCGAGGGGGCGGAGGGAGAGGGAGTCTCCGTGTACGATACGGGGAGCTTCACCGACCTTTGCCGGGGCCCGCACGTACCGAACACGGGATGGCTCGAAGGCGTGCATGTCCTCGGATTTTCCGCGATCGCCCAGGAAGGTCCGGACGCACCATCGATCCAGAGGGTCCGAGGAGTAGGGTTCCCGACCCGGGGCGAGCTCGAGACGTATCTCAAGTTGCGGGCCGAGGCGGAAGCCCGGGACCACCGGGTTCTGGGCGCGAAGCTCGAGTTGTTCACCTTCATCGACGAGGCGCCCGGATTCCCGATCTGGTTACCGAACGGGATGATCGTGGTCCACGAACTCGAGAGGTTCATCCGGGAACATCTTGACGCCGCGGGGTATGTCGAGATCCGAACCCCGCTGCTCTACGCGCAATCCGTCTACGAGACGAGCGGACATTGGGACCATTACCGCGAGAACATGTTCCTCACGGAGGTCGAGGGCAGGACCTTCGGCTGGAAGCCAATGAACTGCCCCGGCTCGATGCTCATCTTCCGCTCCCGCGCCCGAAGCTATCGCGAGCTCCCGATGCGACTCGCAGAGTTCGCTCCGCTCCATCGCCTCGAAGCGAGCGGCACGCTGCACGGGCTCACTCGTGTTCGAGAGTTCGTCCAGGACGATGCCCACATCTTTGTGACCGAGGAGCAGGCGGAGCCCGAGATCCGCACCCTCCTCGCATTGATCGGTCAGGTGTTCGCGACCTTCCGCCTCGATTGGAGCTGTGAGCTCTCGACCCGCCCCGCCCAGTTCCTCGGGGAGAAGGAGGTCTGGGATCGGGCGGAGGCGACCTCGAGAGGGTTCTCAAGGAGTCGGGGGTCAAGTACCGCGTTTCGCCGGGAGAAGGAGGCTTCTACGCCCCGAAGATCGACATTCACATCCGCGACAGCCTCGGGCGCCCGTGGCAGACCGGCACCATCCAGCTCGACTACCAGATGCCGTTGCGCTTCGGCCTCGGTTATCAGGGGGCCGACGGGCAGTTGCATGCCCCCGTCGTCATCCACCGCACGATTCTGGGGACCTGGGAACGATTCTTCGGAGTCTTGCTCGAGCACGTAGGCGGTCGTCTCCCTCCCTGGCTCGCCCCGCAGCAGGTCCGGGTCCTCCCGGTGACGGACCGACATGCCCCGGCAGCCCTTGGACTGGTGGAGGAGCTTCGCGCAAGCCACCTCCGAGCAGACGCCTCCGGAACGGAGGAGTCGCTGTCGAAGCGGGTCCGGACCGCGGAGGTGGAACGGGTACCGTACGTGGTCGTCCTGGGAGACAAGGAAGTGGCCGAGGGCACCGTCGCGCTTCGAGTCCGCGGCTCTCGCGAGACCCGCCCCTTTTCGCGACCGGAGTTCCTCGCCCACGTTGCCGAGCGAGTGCGCAAACGGGAATTCGACCCGTAGCCCTACCGCTGAGAGCGTCGCGAGCGCCGCGCTTCGATGCGCGCGTCCAGGTACATCGTCTCGAGCTCGCCGGAGTTGACCTGGTGTTCCGAGCGCAGATGGTCGCGCATCCGGACGAGCTCGACCGGCCGTCCGCAGACCTTGCAGGGGACCCGGGAACGCCGCATGTCCGCCTCCCGGGGGCTGGTCGGCTGCATCAGTCGAGGGACGGGGGGTGAGGGATAAAGACCCACCAGCGCCACGCGCGACGAGACGGGTGCGCGAGCGGTCGGCAAAGTTTAATTACGTGCCCCCTAGAGCGGCGTCAGATTTCGAGGGGACCTCATGGACCTGTCGACCGGCGAACTAGAGTTGTTGATCCTGCTGGCCGCACTGCTCGGTCTCGCCTATGCCGGGGTTCAGACCGTTCTGGTTCTCCGAGAGGACGAAGGCAACGACCGGATGCGGGAGATCTCGGCGGCGATCCGAGAGGGAGCAATCGCATTCCTGCGCCGCGAGTACACGTTCGTCTTCGCCGCGGCCGGCGCGCTCACGGTCATCATCGCCTTCGCTTTCGGGATCACGGGCGACGGGGCCCGACTCGCGGTCGGATTCATCTTCGGGGTCGCCGGAAGCGCCCTTGCCGGCGCGGTCGGCATGCTCGTGAGCATCCGTGCGAATGTTCGCACGGCGGCCCATGCCATGAAGGGCAACCTCGGGGCGACGATGAGTTACGCCTTCCGTGGAGGGAGCGTGACCGGGATGTCGGTCGCCGGACTGGCGCTCCTCGAGCTGATCGGATTCTACTGGGCGTTCGGCGGGAACGTTCTCGACATGGTCGGCGTCCTGTTCGGAGCCTCCCTGATGAGCCTGTTCGCGCGGGTCGGCGGGGGTATCTACACGAAGGGTGCCGACGTGGGGACCGACCTCGTCGGAAAGGTCGAAGCAGGAATTCCCGAGGATGACCCGCGAAACCCGGGGGTCATCGCGGATAATGTCGGCGACAATGTGGGCGATTGCGCCGGTATGGCCGCCGACCTGTTCGAGACGTACGTGGTCACGGCTCTCGCGGCGATGCTACTCGCGTTCCTCATCGAAGCCGTTCCGGGAGCCTCGCCGCTCGGCGCCGTGTTCCCGAACGCAATCCTGTTCCCGCTCCTCGTGTGCGCCTGGGCCATCGTCGCTACGATCATTGGGACGTTGTTTGTGCGCA
>DATGZQ010000080.1:0-8689 GCA_035297125.1 Thermoplasmata archaeon | reverse complement strand
TCTACCTCGGCTCCGCCGCCGCCTCGACGGCGCTCTTCTTCCACTCCGGAAAGGCCGTGGAGCGTCACTCGCCGAAGTCGCTGTTCCTCGGGTCGCTGGCCGGCCGTGTGGGTCTGATGCTGCTCTTCCTGTGGGGCCCGGTCTACGTCCTCCTTGGCCTCGGGTCTCCCGCACTGCTCGCCTGGCTCGCCCTCCTCAACGCCCTGCTGGGCGTCACCTGGGCGTTCATCAGCACGGCGAGCACGCTGTTCCTCGTCCGGCTGGTCGGCCGTTCCGCCCGCGGAAGGGCGCTCGGCCTCTACAACGCGGTCGCGGGCGCCGGCGGACTGTTCGGAACCTTGGCCGGTGGCTGGCTCTATGCGAACTTCGGCGTTCACATCGCCTACTCGGTCGCAGCCCTGACCGTGATCGCCGGAGCGGCGTTGCTCCTCCCGATCCCGTACCACGTCTTCCTGGTCCCGCAGCGGGCGGCCCGTCGCAACCCGCTCGCGCGGAGCATGCGCGGGGCCACGCCCCGGCCCCCTTCGAAGCCCTGGCTCCCGCCGCGCTAGCCGAACATCTCCCAGGTGAGAGTCCGGATGACGTACCCGAGGGCGAGGTATCCGAGGAACGTCTCGAGCGACGGCGGATAGTCCCGGATCACGCACGACCGGAAGCCCAGCTGACCGGTGGCCACTACGGTCGTGCCGTCCAGGATCGCGAACCGGCCCGTCAGGCGCTCGTTGATCGTGTAGGCCGCGCCGCCGTAGTCGATCGTCAGCGGCCCGAACGTGGTCGACTTCGTCTTCCACGACTCGTCGCCCACCTGGATCCGCATCTCGTCGCTCTTCGCGCGGTAGGAGATCGTGGCGGCGACCGTCCCGGGCTCCTCCGGACGGTAGAGGTGGTACTCTGTGGAGAAGAGCGCGCGGACGCGCGATCCGAGGCCCTGCTGCTCGGCCTCGACCGGCCGGCCGAGCCACGCCGAGTCGCCGACCCGGATCTCGATGACATTCTTCAGGACTCGGGCTGTCGCCTGAATCATCCGTCGTCCGGTCCGAATCCGGCCTCGATGTAATAACACCCGTCCTGGTCGCGCTGTCGTGGGCTCTCCCGAGGAAACGCCCCCCGCGCCCGAGCGCGCGATCGGTCTCGGGTTCTACCTCTCGACGGCTCCGGGCGTCGCCGGCCGCATCAAGTCCTCCGACGAATCGTTCCGGGTCAACGAGATCTCGAGCTATCCGATGCCCGACCCGGACGGGCTCTTCACCGTCCTTCGGGTCGAGAGCCGGGGCTGGGAGCAGCACGAGCTCGCGAGCGCCATCGCCCGTCGGTTGGGCCTCTCGGCCCGGTCGGTGCGCTGGTCCGGGACGAAGGACCGGCGCGCGGTCGCCGAACGTCTCCTGTCGTACCAAGGGCGGCCGCCGACGACCGACCTTGGCCTTACCAACGCGACGATCCTCGAGGCGTATCGAGCCCGCGACGGCCTCGTGCTCGGCCACCACTACGGGAACGCCTTCGAGGTGCGCGTCACCGAGCTCGGGTCCCCTCCGGCCGAAGCGGTCCGCGCCTACCGTCGTACCGAGGCGGACCTTCGCCGCGCGGGAGGATTCCCCAATTTCTTCGGCCCCCAACGGTTCGGGGAGGTCCGGCCCGTGACCCACGAGGTCGGACGGGCCCTCGTCCGGGGCGACCTCGCGGGCGCGGTCGAGTGCTACCTCATCGCCCGGCCCGTCGGGGGAAGCGAGGGGGTCGGCGACCTCGCCCGCGCGGCCTACGCCTTGCACCGGGACCCGGCGAAGGCCTTGAGGGAGTTCCCTCCCGAGTACCGGTTCGAAAGGTCGCTCCTCGAGCGTCTCGCGCAAGGGGCCTCGCCGGAGCGGGCGATGCGCGCGCTCCCCTACGAGCTGCGCCGGTTGTTCGTGCACGCCTTCCAGGCGTACCTGTTCAATCGGTGGATGACCCTGCGGCACGAAGCCTGTGTCCCGTTCGACCGGCCCGAGGCCGGGGACCGTATCGTCCGCGTGGGTCGCGACGGGACGATCCGAAGCCAGGATTCGGTCGAGGTCGCCGAGGAGAACTTGCCCGAATGCACGGACCTCGTGTCGCGTGGGCGGGCGTTCGTCGCGGGTCCGCTGGTCGGCTCCGAGACCGCGGTCGGCCCCGGCACCGGAGGAGCGCGGCTCGCGGGCCTCCTGAAGGAGGAGAAAGTCGAGCCGTCCGACTTCAATGTTCGGGTCTCTCCCGAGCTCGCGAGCCGAGGAGCATGGCGCCCTGCCCTGCTCTCGGTCCCCCCCCTCGGCCTGGTGGAAGAAGGAGAATCCGTCTGGTTCCGCTTCTCGCTGCCGAAGGGGGCGTACGCCACCGTCCTGCTCCGCGAGTTCCTGAAGATGGGGGCCGGAAGTTGACCCTTGCCCGCCTATCGAGCCGAGCCTTCTAATACCCGACACCCGAGTCGGACACCGCCGGGGCGCCCTTTCGATGGCGATCGAGTCACTGCGTCCGTTCGTTCCGCCGACGTTCTCGTCCGCGCTGAAGGCACCCGACCTTGCGGGCCAGCCCCCCCGGATCCCGACCGGGGTCCCGGATTTCGACTACCTCACCGGGGGAGTCCCCTCCGGGTCCGTCATACTCCTCTTGGGCGAGGCCGGCGCGGGCCACCAGGAGTTCGCGCTCACTTCGGCGGTGCATCTCATGCTGCGCTACGACGACCCGGCGCTCCACCGGTTCTACCTCGGGAGCGCGAAGGGGCCGTTCGTCTACCCCGAGGGCGTGGCGTACATCAGCACGAGCCGCTCCCGCGAGCAAGTGCTGAACGAGGTCCGGGGGTCGTTCGCGGGGATCTACCCCGAGATCCTGGTCCGTCACCTCACGTTCCACGACCTCTCGCCCGCCTACTTCCGGGACACCGTCGTCCCGACGGCGTGGTCGTCGCTGCCTCCGAGCCCCCTGCTGGGGGATGCGACCGGGCCGCGCCAGACCGGTGACGGGCCGCTCGGGGCCGCCGCCGAATCGATCGACACGAGCGGCCCGAACAACCTGGTCGTGGTCGATTCCCTCACGGACCTGCTCGTCCGCCGCGGCGTGGAAGCGAACGACGTGCTCACGCTCCTCAAGGGCCTTCGCCGACGGGCGAAGGAGTGGAACGGCCTGGTCTACCTGCTGCTGACGCAGGGGGTCGCCTCTCCGGCCACGGAGCAGGCCGTGATGGACTCTGTCGACGGGGTTCTCCACTTCCGCTGGACGACCGGCCCGAGCAGCTCCCACCGCCAGCGGTCGATGATAATCCCGAAGTTCATGCCCGTGCTCTCGCGGATCCCGGCGGAGTACCAGGGACGGTTCGTGATCCGGGTGAACGCGTTGAACGGGCTCGTGACCACACAGTATGAGCGGATCTGAACCGAAGGGTGCGAAGGTCCCGACCGGCGTCGCCGGCCTCGACGAAATGCTCGGCGGCGGGTTCCCCGCGGGCCACGTGGTCCTGGTCACGGGGCTCCCCGGAACCGGCAAGACGTGCTTCGCGCTCCAGTTCCTGCTCGACGGGGTCGCCCGCGGCGAGAAGGGAGTGTTCCTCTCGCTCGAGGAGGATGTTCCCCAGCTGCTCGAGACGGCTCGGCAGTTCCGCTGGCCGGTCGACGCGGCCGTGGAGAAGGGGACGCTCAAGATCGTTCGGCTCGACCCGAAGGACGCACGCCAGAGCCTGCACCGCATCCAAGGGGAGCTCGGCCGGGAGCTCGCTACCCTCGGCGCCAAGCGGATCGCGCTCGACTCCGTCTCTCTCCTCAACATGCTGAGCGACGACGAACCCAACCGACGGGCCACGCTCTTCGCCCTGGCCGCGGCGTGCCGGGACTCGGGCGCTACCACCGTCCTCACCGCCGAGGCCGACCCTATCCACCCCGAGGTCAGCCGGGACGGCCTCTCCGAGTACGTCGCCGACGGCGTCCTGGTCCTGGGCTACAGCCGCGGGCCCGACGGGCACCGAATCGGGCTCTCCCTGCGCGTCCTCAAGATGCGGCGGACCGCCCACGCCCGCACGGTCCAGCCGTACGCGATCGGGCCGGCCGGTCTCACGGTAGACTCGAAGGCCGTCGACTTCGGGAGCTACTGACCCCGTCGTCCTCGGGACGACCCGCCGTTCCCTCGGCGTCCACGTCGTATGGAAGGACGAACGCCGCCTCGGCGAACCGCCCCGCGCCCCCTTCCGGGGACCGGGCCCCCTCCTCCGCCGTCCACGTCGTGGATCCTCTATGTCGACCTCGACGCGTACTACGTGGCGTGCGAGCTGCGCGACCGGCCGGACCTCAAGGGGCGGACCGTGATCGTCGGACCCCCGCCCTCCGAGCACCCCGGTCGGGGCGTGGTCCTCTCCGCGAGCTACGAGGCGCGGGCGTTCGGCGTGAAGAGCGCGCAGCCGGTCCGGACCGCGGCCCGGCTCTGTCCCCAAGCGGTCTGGATAGCCCCCGATTTCGAGAAGTACGAGCGCATCGCGCACGAGGTTCGCGAGCTCCTTCGCCACCATTCGAACCATGTGGTCCCCTACAGCATCGACGAGGCGGTGGTCCTGGCCGAGGTCGGGTCGGCCGCGGAGGCCCGCGAGCGGGCCCTGGCGATCCAGGTAGACCTCCGCACCTCCCTCGGTCTTAGCGCCTCTATCGGGGTCGCGAACACGCGCGTCGTGGCCAAGATCGCCAGCGACCGGGCGAAGCCGGGCGGCATCCTGGTCGTTCCCCGCGCCGAGGTAGCCTCCTTCGTCGCGCCGCTCGCCGTCCGGGCGATCCCCGGTGTCGGCCCGCGGACCGAGGAGATCCTCGCGCGGCACGAGATCCGGACGATCGGCGATCTCGCCACGCGCCAGCCCCACGAACTCCTGCGCGACCTTGGAGGGTTCGCTAGGGAGCTGATCGCGCTGGCGCAGGGAGAGCCGACCGAGACCCCGGAGGAGCCTTCGGGGCCCCGGTCCCGGTCCGCGGACCGCACCTTCGACAGCGACCAGGAAGACCTCGAGCCGCTCCTGGGCGCGGTCCGTTTTCTGGCGAGCGAGCTCGGGGCCTCTCTGGACCGAGAGGGGCTCCGGTACGGGAGCGTGGGCGTCGCGTTTCGATGGAGCGACTTCGACCGGACCGAGCGGCGCCGTTCGATGGTCGGGGCCCGGGAAGGGCCGGCGTCGCTGGTCGAAGAGGCGGTGCGCCTCGCCCAGGGTCTCTGGACGGCCGAACGGGCCGGCCGAGGACGTGCGGTGCGCACGGTGTCGGTGCGGGCCGAGCGGCTCGCCGAGCGAACCCAGCGCCAGGCGTCCCTGGACGACTACCGCCCGACGCACAGGCCCCCCGAAACGTGAGGATCGCCCTGCCCGGGCCGGGATATACGGCCACCGGGAAATCCTAAGGGCTCGCGGTCCGTCGGTCGGCCCGTGCCGGGGCTCCGAGAGCCTATTGTCTCGCTGCTGGGTCATGTCGACCACGGCAAGACGACGCTCCTAGACCGGATCGCCGGGAGCGTGCGTGCCCCGCACGAGGCCGGAGGGATCACGCAGCACATCGGTGCGATCGAGGTCCCCGGCGAGGCGATCCGGCGCCTGTGCGGCCCGATCCTGAAGGCCGAGCAGCTGGTCGTCCCGGGTCTCCTCTTCGTGGACACGCCGGGACACCGCTCCTTCGAGACGATGCGGCGGCGCGGCGGGGCGCTCGCGGACCTCGCCATCCTGGTGGTCGACGTCCGGGAGGGGTCTATGCCCCAGACCCGCGAATCGATCGAGATCCTCCGCAAGGAGAAGACGCCGTTCGCGATCGCGCTGACGAAGATCGACCTTCTCTCGGGGTGGCGGAAGCCGTCCGGCGTAGTGGGGTTGCTCGACCAGCTGGAGCGGTGCGGGCCCGAGTTCGTCCGATTGCTGGATTCCCGGCTGTACGCCGTGGCGGAGGAGCTGGTCGACCTCGGGTTCAGCACGGAACGGTACGACCGGGTCAGCGATTTCACGCACAACGTGGGGATCGTGCCGGTCTCGGCGAAGGCTGGCATCGGCGTCCCGGAACTGATCGCGCTCCTGATCGGGCTGGCCCAGCGGTTCCTGGGGAGCGAACTGCAGCTAAGCCACGAGGGGGGCGAGGCGACGATCCTCGAACGGAGCGACCAGAAGGGAGTGGGGCCCGTCGGGAACGTGATCGTCTACAGCGGGGCGCTGAAGGTCGGGGACGATATCGTCGTCACCGGCCGCACCGAACCGTTTGCGACGCGCATCCGGGGAATCTACCGTCCGGTGCAGCTGAAGGCCGGCCGATCCTCGAAGCAGGTCCGACTGGATTCCCTTTCCGAGGTCTCGGCGGCGGCGGGGGTTTACCTGGCCGCGCCGGGGATCGAGGAAGCGATGCCCGGCGGGTTGCTCCGGGTCGTTCATACCCCAGCCGAGGAACAGGCGGTGCGGATCGAGCTCGCGCGCGAAGCCCAGCCGGTCGCAGAGCTGGCGGAGAGCGGCGTCGCGATCTTCGCGGACACACTGGGCGGGCTCGAGGCGCTCGCCTTCGAGTGCGCGGGACATTCGATCCCCGTCCACGAGGCGGGCGTCGGCCCGGTCGGCCACGCTACCGTCATGCGGATGGCGACCGTGCACGACCCCACGCACCGCGCGGTGATCGCGTTCGCCGTGCCCATCCTCCCGGACGCGGTCGCGGCTGGGGAGTCGGCGGTCCGGATCTTCCGCGCGGACGTGATGTACCGGGCGATCGAGGAGTACGAGACCTGGAAGGGCGCGCGGGCCCGGGAGCTCGCGGCCGCCCTCCGCGCGGAGACGATCCATCCCGCGAAGATCGAGGTGCTCCGCGGGTTCGTCTTCCACGCCTCGAAGCCGGCGATCGTGGGGATCAAGGTCCTCGGGGGCACGCTGCGCCCCGGCGTGCGCCTCATGCATCTCGACGGGACGGAGGTCGGGCTCCTACGCAGCCTCCAGAAGGAGAACGAATCCCTGAAGGAGGCCGCGGAGTCGGCCGAGCTCGCCGCGTCGATCGACGGAGCGATCGTGGGCCGAAACCTCAGCGAGGGGGACATCCTTCTCGTGGCGTTGCCGGAGTCCGCGGCCCGCGCGCTCAAGGACCAGACGCTGACCCCACACGAGCGGGAGATCCTGGACGAGGTCATCCGACTACGCCGGGCGACGCACCCGTTCTGGGGTCAGTGAGCGATCCGTACGGTCAGCGGGGCGGCGGGAATCGATAGTCCGGGTCCGGATCCCGCGGGACCGCGGCAGGCGTCGAGTAGATGCCCGCGGGAAGGAACGCCCCAAGGTAGACCGCCATGCCTCCCACACCCAGGAGGAGGCTGCCGCCGGCCATCGTCCAGAGGAACGGGACGAGCGGAAGCCGGTGGATCGCAGTAGGGTACGATTCGACGAACGACGCGGTGATGTTGACGGAATGGTCCGCCTTGTCCACGACGTAGAGGCAGTAGAGGCTGGCCACGTTGCCCTGCCACGACCACTCGCCTCCCATGATCCCGGACCAGTTGGCCAGCGCCCCTCCCTCGAAGCACCAGCCGGGCGGCGGGCTGCACGGCGCCTCGGCGTACCAATAGACTTCGGCCGGCGCGGACGCGTTCCACGCGAGATTGGCCAAACCATCGCCGGTCGCCACGGCGGGGAGGAGGATCGTGGCGTTTGTAGCGGGCGCGAGCTGCTCGAGCGAAGCTTCCCCCGTGCGGGTCGCGGACGGCCCCTGCTCCGTGAGGGCCATGGCGGCGATCACGCCCGCCCCCACGATCGCGAAGGCGGCTCCGACGGCGATAAGGCCAATTCTCACGGTTCCCTCGTATACTTGCACCCCACTTATCCTTGCGTTAGTACCGAGCAAGGCTCGGAGCGGCTTCCGGGGGACCGGAGGGGGGTTCCTCCCGCCCAGACCGTTCCAACCCGTTAGACGCATGTTAATATCCCTTCAGGACCACCTACCCCCCATGCCAGAGCCGGGGTCCGGGTCCGGCCAGCCCGAAGGCGTAGCGCCTTGCCCGATGTGCCATAGCACGCACCGGGTGATGGACCCGATGCGGTCCGAGGTCTCCTGTGCGGAGTGCGGCCTCGTGTTCGACGACACTACTCTTCTCGCGACCGCCCCCGCCCCTCCCCAGGTGGAGCAGTCGGACGGCAGCGGCCGCGGCATAGGCCCGTTCGTCCGCCCCGGAGGGACGCGGCGATCGCTCGGGTCCACGCTGTCGCTCGCCCGGGACGGCCAGGGAAAGCGCCTCGACTGGCGCCGCCGCTACGAATTCCAGCATCTCCGACGGGTCATGCAACGTCAGACGGCCCGCGTCGCCGACGGGCCGCTCGACCGCTCCCCGGCCCGTGGGGAGATCATCCTCCTGGCCGACAAGATGGGACTCCCGGCGATCGTCGTGACGGAGGCCGAGCGGATCTTCCGCGAGGCGCGCGACAAGGGACTGTTCCGGGGCCGGGCGCTGCCCGCCTGCGTCGGCGCGGCGGTCTACGCGGCGTGCCGCCGGTTCACGATCCCGCGTACTCTCGGCGAGGTCTCCACGGCCCTGGGGACCCGACGGTCCGAGGTGGGACGGACCTTCAAGATGATCCAGCGGGGCGCGAGGCTCTCGATCCCTGGCGTCGGAACGAAGGCATTCCTGGGGCGGTTCGCCCAGGAGCTGGCCCTCTCGCCGCGTGTTCGATCCACGGTCGAGGCGATGCTCGACACCGCGCGCGAGGACCCCCAGC
>DATGZQ010000079.1:0-21568 GCA_035297125.1 Thermoplasmata archaeon | reverse complement strand
CCCCTTGAAAACATCCGGTCCAGGCTCACTCCCGAGATCCGGCCAGCGGGGTCGATGCGGAGTCACGCTGAGGATTCCCCGTTGTCGGACGGTCACGACCGGTCCGCGGCCGTCCGGGGCAGACTCTCAAACATGGACTTTGTTCTCCGGGGGGCCCGGGCGCCTACGTGTTCTCCAGACAGCCACGACGATCGTCACCGCCGCAACGGCCACGATCAGCGCAAGGACCGCGAGCCATCCCGATCCAGAGCTGGACCCGCCGGTGACCGTCACCAGCCAGACGAACATCTTCGAGCCGTTGGACGAATCGTTGACCCAGGCCCGGACCGTGAACGTCCCGCCCGACGCGTAGGTGTGGCTGGTGGACGGTCCGCTCGCGGTACCCCCATCCCCGAACGTCCATCGGAACGAGTACGGAGTCATTCCCCCGTGCGCCTGGGCAGTGAAGTTGACGCGGAACGGCGCGGAACCGTTGAGTTTCGAGGCCGAAGCGTTCGCGAGCAGCGGGAGGCCGAACGCCGTCAGGTTCCCGTAGGCTCCGTAATTTCCCGAGGCGACGTACAGGCGACCGTTGGAAACGACCGGCTCCGTGACGCCGGAGTCGCCTCCCGGCAGAGTGTGGTTCCAAAGGACGGTCCCGTTCGCGGCATCGATCGCTTCGATATACGAGCCACCGGCGGCGTACACGAGGCCGTTCGCCCAGGAGAGCGACCCGAGGATCGTGCCACCACCGACCATCCCCGCGGTCCAGGCCACTTTCCCGTTCGCCGGGTAGACTGCGTTGACGGTGTTTCCACCCGCTAGGTAGAGCATGTGGCCATCGAAGGCGCCCCCCGAGAACCCACCCCCAGTGCTCAGGTTCCACACCGGGGCCCAAGACCCTGACGCGCTGACGTTGCTCCGATTGAGCGCGTAGGCGACTCCGTTCTTGTTGGACGCTACGACGAGAGGGGCGCCGGGGCCGGCCTGGATGAGCGTGGGGGTCGACCCGAAATCAGAGTCCTCCCCTTGGACGTTCGGCACTTGCCAGGACCCGCTCACGTTCAGCGTCGTGGCGTTCAGCCCGATGATGGCGTTCGCGTAGAGCGGATACCCGGGTGGGTTCTCGTTCCCGGTCGAGAGCCAGAGCGTATTGTTCTGAGGGTCGAGCGCGGGCGTTGTCCAGAGCGATTCCCCCGTGAGATTCGGCGGGGTGGTGTTGAACCGCTCGCTGAGGGTCGGAGACGCGCCGCTGACGTTCAGGTCGAGGAGTCCGGCCGGGACGAGCGGCTCGTCGAAACAGCTGGCGATCCCGATGTAGAGGGAATGGTGGTAGACTAGGGCACTGGCCCAGTCATAGAAGCCGTCCGAGCCGTTGCCGACAAAGTACTCCCAGTCGGTGTGGCCGTTCGTGGCGTTGAGCGCATACCAGTACCCGTTCCCACCGCCGAGATACAGCGTATCGGCGGCGTACGCGGCAGTGGAGGAGATCCCCATGGGCGTGTACCCTCCGCAGGCAGGGTCCGTTCCGAGGTAGTGGCTCCAAAGCACGTTGCCGGTACCGCCGTTCACGGCATACTCGTACCCGTTCCAGGACCCGTAGTAGACCGTGCCGTTCACGACGATCGGGGCACTGAAATCCGACCCGTTCGAGGTGAGCGACCATACCGGAAGGAGGCCCGAGACGTTCGAAGGGGCGATCGTGTTTTCCGCAAAGTTCGCGCCGGTCCGCTCGGGGTTCTGCATATACGTCGGCCAGACCCCCACTGGGACGACCTCGGTCATCGTCCGGGCAACCGTGCCGGAGGGCCCGGCAGCGGCGAGGCTTGGTTGCGCGACCGGAACCGTCAGCAGGAGCACGACGACCGCAGCGGCCACGACTAAGGCACCGGTCAATGGGTAGTCGAGGGGTGCTCCCTTCAAAGAATGTTTCGTTCGGGTCCCGCTAGGCACCCCTCGACCCTGAGGCTCGGTTCCGTAGGCGGGTCGACACGGCGGGAGACACTCTGCTACCCGTGGTGCCGCTTGGCCCTGCGACCCGGGTCCGGGCCCCTTCGCCAACGAGGCAAGTATTATCGCCCGAGAGCTCGGTATCACTTTCCCGAGGAGACGCGCGCCGTTCTCGTGATCGCCAACACCTCGCCCGCAGTTGCCGACCGGTCCCCGGGAGGCTATCGGCTCCGTCGCTCCAAGAGGGCAGCCAGTTCTGCGAAATGGCCGCTCGTCATCGCGGCGGTTGCTTCGGTCGTGATCGTTTTGGCGGTCGGGGCGGCCACGAACTGGTTCTGGTATGCCTCCGCCCCCTCGAGCGGGGGCGGTGGCGGCGGGGGTGGAGGGCACTCCGGACCCGGCCCCAACCCCTACAACGAGACCATTAGCGCCGTCTACTCGTCGGTGACCTACAACGGCGCGTCGAGTGGGTACTTCGCGGCGCTCGATGGGAAGGACCTCTGCGGGCCCTGCCCTACCCTCCCTACCACGGACTACAACTACACGCCCGCCGTGTCCGGGTTCTGGTTCTACTTTAACGTCACCAGTTCGGCATCGGCGTATGTGACGCTCTCCAACTTCACCGTGACCACCCGAGGAAGTGACCCGGCCCTCTTCACGCTGTCGCGGGTGGTCTGTTGCTCTCCCAGCTACTCGGAAGTGACGATCCGAGTGGGGTTCACTCCGGGCGCCGAGATGAACTTGGCCGCGTTCGTGTACGCCGCTTCCATCCCCGACGTTGGCCCCGCCGGGATGGCGCTGTACTTCAATGCGACATCGCCGTGAATCGGCCGGGCCGGCAGGACCGCGGGTCCACCCGTAGGCGGCTCGGTACGGCCCAAGGCCGGTGAGCCCGCCGAGGCTCGCCCGTCCCTATCGGGGAATCGGCAATCGCACGCCATGTAGCGGTCTGGCCGACACCGCCCCAGGGGGCCATGGAATCAGCTTGGGGGGGGGCGTCGCCGCCTCCGGGAACCGAAGTCCGAGCCCAAGAGTTCAAGAGCAGGAGCTGACAATGTATTTGCCATGATGCGCCGCCGACCGCGCCGATCCAACCGTCGCCGTGGCGTCAGCACGATCATTTCCGCCGTCTTCCTCGTTGCGATCACCGTCGTTCTGGTCGGCGTTCTCTACGCGATCCGCATTCCGCTGCCCACCTCGCCGCCGTCCATCGGCTACAGTGTGGTCAGCAACCTCCGATTGCCCGCGTGGGGCGACCCCACGGACTGTTATCCGAACCTTCCGAACCTGCCCAGCTACTACCTCGGCAACGGGTCCGGCGACCCTCGCTGGAACACGTACATGAACGCTTGGACCAACGAGTGCGAGAACGGGAATACGGGTCACTACAACCAGATGAACGTAAGCCAGATCATCATCACTCAGGTCTCCCGGATCATCCCCCTCGCGGCGGTTCAGTTCGCTTTCGTCTGCACGAACCTGACCCCCACCTACATCAGCAACGACCTGGTCAAGGGGTCGCTCGCGGCGATGTCCTGGTTCCCCGGAGAGAGCCAGTCGAACCTCTCCGCTAATGCACCCAAGCTCGCGAGCTGCGCCACGTTCAACGCGAGCAACTACGGTGGAGGCGCCAACGGCGTCTACTACAACCGGCTCGGATTCTTCGAGCCCCTCAACCAGAACGGGGACATCCTCCAGCCCGGTGACACGATCATCATCTACATCCACACCCCGAACTCGATCTTCGAGGCACCCAGCCCCATCGAGCCCCAGTCGACCTGGAACACGCCGGACGTGGACGACTACCACGGGGGGCCGCCGTGGTGTTTCACCGTGCCCGGGGCCTGCACCATCGAACTTACGGATACGGCCTCGGTTCCGGCCACCCTGATCGCGGCCATCCCCCTATACGGGTTCTAGATCCTCGGCCCGCGGTCCGAAGCATCCGCGCCGGCTCCGGCGCTTTGGGCGTCTCCGAGAGCCCGAGATAAATAGCCTCAGACTGTCGCGCGTCGAGTGAACGAATCGGATCCGCGTCGACCCCCCTTCGAGCCGTTCAAGACCAAGGTGGTGGAGCGGATCCCCAACCCCTCCCGGGAGGAGCGGGAGACGGCGCTGAAACGGGCCCACTACAACCTGTTCAACCTACGGTCGGACGAGATCCGGATCGATCTCCTGACCGACTCCGGTACGGGCGCGATGAGCGACCGCCAGTGGGCCGCGCTTATGCTCGGGGACGAGACGTACGCGGGAAGCCGAAACTTCGCGCACTTCGAGGAGACGGTGCGCTCCCTGACCGGGTTTCCCCACATCGTGCCCGCGCACCAGGGCCGGGCTGCGGAGAACCTCCTGTTCTCCAGCCTCTGCCGGCCCGGTTCGATCGTTCCCAACAATATGCACTTCGACACGACGCAGGCCCACGTTGTCCACCAGGGTGCCACGCCGGTGAACCTGGCGGTCCCGGAAGCGTACGACCCGGAGAGCGATTTCCCGTTCAAGGGGAACGTCGACCTGGCCGCGCTCGAGAAGCTGCTGAGCGACGCCGGCCCGGAGAAGGTGCCGCTCGTGATGGTCACGATCACGAACAACACCGGCGGCGGCCAACCGGTCTCGGTCGGGAATTTCCGGGGGGTCGCCCGTATAGCCCGGGCCCATCGGGTGCCCGTTTACCTCGACATGTGTCGGTGGGCGGAGAACGCCTTCCTCGTGCGGGAACGAGAGCCCGGAATGGGCGGCCGGTCGATCCCCGAGATCGGTCGCGAGTTCTTCGACCTAGCCGCGGGCGCGACGATGAGCGCCAAGAAGGACGGGCTGGTCAACATCGGAGGGTTCGTCGCGACCCGCGACGACCGGCTCGCGGAGAGGCTGAAGGAGGCTGTCATACTTTTCGAGGGGTTCCCGACCTACGGCGGCCTCGCCCGCCGTGACCTTGAGGCGATCTCGGTCGGCCTCACTGAGGCGACCGAGCTCCCCTACCTCGAGCACCGGATCGGCCAGGTCCGCTACCTGGCCGCGCTGCTGGACGACGCTGGGGTTCCGTTCTTCCGTCCTGTCGGAGGGCACGGCGTGTACTTGGACGTGCGTCGGTTCCTCCCCCACCTCGGGGACGAGGACCTTCCCGGACAGGCCCTTGTGGTTGAGCTCTACCGCGAAGGGGGCGTCCGCGCGGTGGAGGTCGGTGCCCTCATGTTCGGCACCAGCGCCGAAGGTCCCTCCCGCTCCCTCGAGCTGGTTCGGCTGGCCATCCCCCGGAGGGTCTACTCCGCCAGCCATCTGGCCTACGTGGCGGAGGTGGTGGGGCGCGTGTTCGCACGCAGATCGGGCGTTCGAGGGGTCCGGATGGTCTATCGGCCCGAACGGCTGCCGCACTTCACTGCCCGCTTCGCCCCGGCCTGATCCCCCCGCGGGGCGCTGGAACGATGCGTCGGATCTCGACCCGGATGGTGGGGGCGATGCGGCTCGACGGGGCCGGTCTTCGAAGGCAGTACGCCCCCGGGAGAAGGCGTGAAGGGAACGCGAGGCCGGTCCGGTAGTACCCGCGCTGCGATCCGGCCCGTCAGGACGCGGGCGAAGCCGTCGCCCCGTGACCGGCGTCCGGGTCCGCCCACCAAAGTCTCGCTGCCCGACATGGGTACCGATCCGGACCGGGTACTTCTGGCGTCGCTCCGGGTCCGAGTCCGCGAGCAGATCTGGACCGGCTCGTTCTCCCGACGCCATCCAAAGGAGTGTGTGGAGATCCTCAACCATCACGTGGTCACGACGGACGTCTCGGTCTCCGACCACTGGATCAGCGGCCAGCCGCCGGGGGTTTGGGGAAGGGAGATCGCCGCCTATCCGGATGTGGTGAACGTGGACTGCCTTGCGGAGGTCGGCGAAGGGTCCCTCTACCGCATCATCTTCAGGAACCCGCCCGTGGTGTACCTCTACCGGCGACTACGCCTGCCCTTCCCCCTGCCGCTCCGCATCCAAGGCGGATTCATCCGGTGGGAAGTGGTCGCTCGGGCTCGCGATTTTCGACGCATCCTGCACTTCGCCCGCCAGGCGGACCCCGGGGCGCAGGTCGTCTCCCTACGGAGCCACCCCCTCCGCGACCACCATCCCCTGTTGAGCGAGATCCAACGCACCCTGCTGAGCGAAGCGATGGCGGCGGGCTACTTCGCCGTGCCCCGGCGCATCTCGCTGACGGACCTCGCTCGACAGCTGGATCGGAGCAAATCGTCCGTCTCGGAGGCGATGGCACAGATCGAGCGCAAGCTCCTCGAGAGCGCGTTGCGCCCGGACTCCTTCGCGCCGTAGAACGGGACCGTCTTGGGATGGGGAGTCGCGGCCCGGAGCGCTGGAAGGTACGGTGGAGATCAGGAGTATGCCACTCCGGTAGGGTTTGAAACCATTATCGTAGGTGACCCTGTGGAGATGCGGATGGCGGACCTCCTCGCGCGAGCCACCGGCCCCGGGACCGCCCACCGTTCCTTGCCCATCCGTGCCCCGCACGGAGGTCGTTGACCGTCTGACGGTCCATCGCCAGACCAGAGGGAGATCCATCGAAGTGGACGGTGCGGTGGACCCGGCCCTGACATCCGCCCTGGCCGAAGGGTGTCCACCGACGGAGGCGAAGATCGCTCCAACCCCGACGGTCCTGTCGGCGGGGATTGTGGCTCACAACGAGGAGCGGGGACTCGAGACCGCCTTCCGTTCGTTACTTGACCAGGACCTGCCCGAAGACGCGGTGTGGGGCTCGTTCTGGATCGTTGCGAGCGGGTGCACTGACGGCACGGTCGCGGTCGCGGAACGCCTCGCGAAGGAGGAGCCTCGCGTGCGGGTGCTGGTCGAGCCCGAGCGCAGGGGAAAGGCCCACGCGCTGCGAGAGGTGTTCTTCCGGGCCCAAGGATCGGCGCTGGTCCTCCTCAACGCGGACGCCCGCGCCGAGGTCGGGGCGGTCCGCGCCCTCATGAATGTCTCCCGCGACCACCCGGCTCCGTTCGCGGTGATGGGCCGCCCGGTGCTCCCCCGCGGCACGGAGGGTCGCTGGTCGGAGGAACTTCGGCTGATGTGGTCGCTCCACCACGAATTCCATCTCGAGCTACAGCGCCTCGGCGGAGGGGCCCATCTCTCGGACGAGCTTCTGTTGGTCAGCCTGCCGGGGTTCCCTATACTCCCCGATGGGACGATCAACGACGGCTCCTATCTCGGGGTATGGCTCTCCCAGCACGGGGGTCCCCGGCTCTACGCGCCGGAGGCACGAGTTACGGTCGACGTTCCAGGGTCGGTCCGGGATCATCTCGAGCAGCGACGCCGAATCGTGTACGGGAACCATCAGGTGACGCTCGCCCTCGGCGAAGCCCCCAGCACCTTCGTCCGATACGCGCTTCGCTCACCCGCCCGCGCGGTTGAGCTTCTCCGCCGGGCCCATCTCCCCAAGAGAACCGGCTGGACCCACCTCGCTCGGCTCGCTGCGGTAGAGGCGGTCGCGGTCACGCTCGCGAACTGGGACCGCCTCCCCCCTCCCACCGATCACGTCCGATGGCGACGGATCCGGTCCACGACCGCCGTCGGGTCGGTCGGCCTTTCCTCGGCCCTCCGGTTAAGAGGTTCCAGTGCCCACCCCTCACCGGTTCACGTCGAAGGCCGGGTCTCCACGATCATCGGCGTAGCTTCCCAGTTTGGAACCGGCGTCGCCTTGCCCGAGCTCGTGAGACTCCTCCCGAACGAAGCGCCCGCGACGGTTCCCGAAGTGCGAAGCTGGCTGGAGTCCCGGCCCCATCTCGCTCGCCTCAACGGCGAGCGGGCGTTCGCCCCCGATTCCGCGACGGAGAGCGAGGTCGAACGGGCGAGCCGGGGCCTCCAGTACCTTCAGGAAGCTCACGAGCTGTTCGCCGGCCCGCTGCGCGGCGCCCTTCGGTGGACCCGGTGCGTCTACGTAACCGGGTCGGCTGCCTACGGGGAGCCCGGCCGCGGTGACGACCTCGACCTGTTCGTCGTGACCCGTCGGGGGTCCCCGTGGTGGTTCCTCTGCTACGTCTACCTGACGCTGCGTATCACGCGAATTCGGAACGGAACCCCCATCGAGCCTCTCCCGTGCTTCAACTTCGTTCTTGACGACGTCGAAGCCGCAAGGGAGTTCGCCGGTAACCGGGGATTCCTCTTCGCGCGAGAGGCCCTGACCGCCAGGCCCGTGAGCGGAGAGGGGTACTACCGCGCACTGCTATCGCACGCTTCCTGGATGGCCGATGAGATCCCTCGACTCTACTCAGAGCAGAACCGGGGGCTCGTCACCTCCGACGGAAGCGCCCCTCCAACGCCGCTCGCAGTACGATTGCTCAACTTGGCGCTCTTTCCCTGGCTTGCGGCGTACCTTCAGGCAGTCGGGCTCCGCCGGAACGGGCGGTTCCGCAGAGCGGCCAAGCATGACGAACGATTCCGGGTCGAGACGCGCTGGCGCAGGCTCGCGTTCGCGTCGCGTAAGTTCGAATGTCTGCGCGAGAGCTTTAGCGGCCCCGCGACACCTCGACCGACCCCGCAAGCGCAGCGTGGAGCGACGGCCCGCCCTTTGGCCTCGGAGACGCCTCAGGTATGTGCTTCGGAGTGACGCCCCGACGGATCCCGGCCGTGGTGAGCGGCCCGGACGAGAGACCGGGCCCAGGTGGGTCATGTCGGTAGCGGCCCGCACCCGCGGGGGCGCCCCGTCGCTCGCTGCGTCAGGGAGGGGGCTCGGTTCGGAAGAGCCGCTAAGCCTCGAGTTGATACTTCCGGGCAGGAACGTGCCCCTCGGCTTCGTCCGGAACGGGAACGTCGTCTACCTCGTGGGTGGAGACCGGTCGGCTCGATGGCCGGTCGAGTTGCTTCGCCAGGGATACGCGCTGCTCTCGATCTCGGACCGGACCGCAGGAGGTTCGGCGGAACTGATCACGGACCCACTGGAGAGACAGGGGACGCTCGACCGGTTTCGGGAGAAGTACGGCCCGGAACAGTACGCCCGATGGTACGGAGACCCCGCGCGAGTCCTTCGCATACGCCTCGGCGCACCCCAACCCCCGACGGACGGCGGGGAACGATACTACGGCTGGCTCGCCTCCGAGTTCGACAACATCGCGGACGACTACGACCGGCACATCCTGGGGAACCGGATGAATCGGCTGCTGCGCGACCGCTCCCTGACGGAGCTCCGTAGGGCGTTCGGCCGGGCTCCTCGGCTCCTGGAGATCGGCTGCGGCTCCGGCATGGAGACCCTGCCGCTCCTCGTGGAAGGACACGAGGTCTTCTGCGTCGATATCTCCGAGCGGATGCTCGAGGTCGTCCGGCAGAAGGCCCGAAAGGAGGGCGTCTTCGAGCGCCTGCAGACGGCGCAACTGGCTGCCGCCGCGTTGCCGCGGTTTCTCGAACAGGTCGGACCGGCATCGTTCGACGGCGCGTACTCGACGTATGGGGCGATGAACTGCGAGGCCGACCTCGGGCCCATCCCGCCGGCGCTCCACGAGCTCCTCCGACCCGGCGGCCGCTTTGTCGCGGGCGTCTACAACCGATGGTGCGCGTTCGAGCTGCTCGGGTACTCCCTCACCGGCCGGTTCGACCGGGCCTTCGGTCGCGCCGGGCGGCCGGTACGCGTCGGGTCATCCCGGTTCTGCGTCGACGTGTACGCCCACTCCCCGCCGGCCTTCGAGCGGACCTTCGCCCCGTGGTTCGTTCGGGAACGGCTTGCAGCGGCGCCGGTCCTGCTCCCTCCGTCCGACCTGGTTGCGTACGCAGAGCGGTTCCGGCGTCATTTCGCCGCCCTGGACCACTGGGATCAAGCGGTCGCAGAACGATGGCCATTCTCCCTCCTCGGCGACCACTTCCTGCTGACGCTACGGAGCGAGAAGCTGGGCCCCGCGGCAGCGTGATCGGTCCGGCTCACAGCCCGTCATGGGTCGGAACTGCGGGGCCCGGCGAGCGGTCGAGGCGTGACCAGCGAGCGGGGTCAGAGAACCCTCGCAGGAGCTTGAGATAGAACACCGGGCTGTAGAGGACGTTCCGGACCTTCCGGCTGTTGAGATGCATCAGCAGCACCACCTCGGCGGAGTACGCGAGCTCACGCGGGTTCCAGCCGGACGAGCGGCGGATCGCCGCGCCCTGGAACTCCGGCCAGTGGGGGGCCGCGCGGTACGTGCCGTAGTGCACCATCGCTTCCGCGACGTAGCGGGTCGCGAGCCCTTGCCGGCGGGCGGCGAGCTGGAGGTAGTAGGTCTCTCGTCCTTGGGCCGCGTCCGGTATCCTGGCGTCCAGCGCCCACCGGCGGCCCACAAGCGTCAGTCCGAGGGGCAGACCGTACCGGAACCGATGGCCCAGGGACATTCCCACGACCGCGGCCGTCCGCGGTCGAGCATACTCGCGCACCGCCTGAGCATAGAAATCCGGGCGTTCGATCACAACGTCGCTGTCCACGAACAGGACCGGGTCGGTATCCGCAGTGGCGAGCGCCAGGTTTCGAGCCCGGCCGA
Organism: Thermoplasmata archaeon; assembly: GCA_035297125.1. Taxonomy (GTDB): domain Archaea; phylum Thermoplasmatota; class Thermoplasmata; order Lutacidiplasmatales; family UBA184; genus Lutacidiplasma. Next base: position 11,165 of record DATGZQ010000079.1, on the reverse strand, counting down.
GACCGATCCGATCGTCGTAGACGTGCGCTCCGTGCGCCCGGGCGATCTCGGGCGTCCCGTCCCGGCTCGAACGGTCCACGACGATCAGGTGGTGGACCGGGACGTGCGCGCGGACGGCGGTGAGCGTCTGATCCAGCGTCCCGGCCGACTCGTACGTGGCTACTAGAACGTCTATCGGCGGCATCTCCGGAAATTCTCGGCAAGGTCGCGCCGGCCCGGTCGTCGGTACCGGAGTGGGAGATGGTGGCCCGAACCCGACCGACATGAGCGCGCCCTCAGCGAGGGGGACCCCGGACAACGACGGGCAACGGTGCACCTCGCCCCGGGTCACGATCCCGTTTGGACTTCGCGCGACTCGTCGAGCAAGGCGATCGCGATGTCCGGGATGTGATAGTCGAGGTCCTCGACGATCCGGTCCCCGACGGGACGGCGTTGCAGCACGATGCCTCCACGATGCAGAAGGAACAGGAAAGAGCAGCGCACTGTATCGATGCCCAGGCAGAGGCCGTGGTCCGAAAGCAAGTACTTGATGGGGAGGCGCTCGGAGAGGATCCTCATGACGCGCGGCCCGGCGGCCACGGGTTGAAGAGGTAGGGAGGCTTTGGGGCTTTCCCCGTCACCGTGGCACGTTAGGGGGTTGGCGCAGCTGGACTCCGCGGATTCGAAGCCGGATACGGGTCACTCCTCCCCTACCGAGCCCCGCCCAAACACCCGCCCCGGGCTCGTCGACGCGGCTCCGAACCGAACGCCCGGCCCACGCGGCAGGGAGCGGCATCTTCCAGAGATCCTTGTCGTGGGGGCTCTCGGAGCGATGGGGCTCGGCCTCTACACGACGTTCGCGCTGGTGGGCGTCCAGCAGTGGATTTTTGCCACCATCCTGGGCGCGGTGACGCTCTGCTCCCTCGGAATGCCGTATGCGGTCCGTAGGTCGGGAGTCCGTTGGGAGCGTGCGCTCCGCGGGCTCCTGCTCGTGTCGGCCATCGTCGCGGTCGTGAGCGTGGTCACGGGCATCGGGAACAACGGGACGGACGAGAACCGGACGACCCCGGCGTTCCTGGGCGAACTGTGGAGGGGGGAGAACCCGTACTCCACCCTGCTGGTCCTCCACTACCGCATCGACGTTCTGAACCTCTTGCCACATTCGGTGACATCCGCGAGCTACGAGCCGTACCTGCCGCTCCTGACGTTCCTCCAGATCCCGGGCACGGGATACCTTGGATACGACGCCGTATGCCTTGGGTCGTGGGCGAGCCTCGTCTACGTTCTGCGCAAGGACGAGTTTGCGGCCCTTGTTCTCGCGACCCCGATGGTCGCCCTGGTGGCAGCGAACGGGTTCAACGACCTACCGGTGCTCCTTCTGACGACCCTCGCGCTCCGGGGGCCGGTCGGGCGCGCGACGAAGGTCGCGGAGTTCCTGACGTACGGGCTGAAACAGTTCGCGAATCTCTTCTGGGTGGGGTACTTCGCGGTCCATCGGAGATGGTGGCGCCTCCTTGGCGTAGTGGCCGGGACGGTGGCGATCGCGCTGCCGTTCGTGCTCTGGCAGCCTCAGGCGTTCTGGTGCCACGCGGTCGTGCTCAACGCGGGGGCGGGGTGTGGGGGATATGGGACGGGCCAAGCAACTCCGGTCGGCGATTTTCCCCACTGGGACTACTACCTCTGGGCCGTCTGGCTGGTGGCTCTCTTTCCCGCGACGACTCGCGCCTGGCTGGTCCGGTTGAGGGACAAGCTTGCCCCCGGCTCACGGTCCGCAGCGTTCGTTGAAGAACGCGAAGCCACGATCGGAGCTCGTCAGGTCGGGCCCCCGACCCTCGGCTCCGAGACGCCCCGGAAGGTGACGGGGGAGTCCCTCGACCTAGAACACACCGAGCGAGTCGCCCTTCCCGCGGACGCGCCTCGAACGGGGGAGAGGAAGCCGCCCGCACACTGCGACCGGCCTGCGAGCCGGTCCGCCGGTCACCGCGCCGGGAAGACCGGGCGCGGGAAGTTTGGGGGCCGGCCTCGCCCATTTCGAGACCGCTGCCGCGGGCTGGACGAGGGTCGCGCTTCCTAGATCGGAGGAGAATGCGGACGCGCCCATCAGGGGTTCCGAGATCTCCGCGTGGTAGCGGAGCGGTGCCGATTCGAGCTCTCTACGGAAGAGGTCCGCGGACTCGGGTGCGAAACCCGCGAAGTCGTCGTTGAAGACCACGAACGCCTCCTGGACCTCGCTGAGCCGGGATTTGAGCCGCGACGCCCAGACCCGGGTCTCCGTCGTCCGGTCGACCCGGATCTCGCCGTGCTCCTCCCGGGGTATCGTGTGAAGGTCTCCGGCAAATCGCAGGTAGACGAAATCGCTGGTCAGCGCCGGCGGGACCGCGACGTTCGGTCGGCAGGACCATACCAGGGCGACGTCGCGAGTGGAAAGGGCCTCGATCAGCGACTGCCCGGTCTCTCCAGAGTACCAGCCCGGGTCCCGGAACTCGACCGCGTATCGGAGCGACGGATCGAGCTCGTCGAGGAGGGCGTAGAGGAAGGTGGCCGCGCGCCCCGGCTTGACCCACGGCGCGAACTGGAGCAGGATCGGCCCTAGCTTCTCCCCGAGGAGCTTGGCCGCCTCGGTGAAGTAGGCAAGCCGAGCCCCGTCCACCGGTTTGCGCGGGTCCACGTAGTCCCGCGTCAGCTTCAGGGCGAACCGGAAGTTGGCCGGCGTCTTCGCCTTCCAGCCTTCCATCACGAAGGGGTTCGGGGGCCGGTGGTAGGTCGCGTCGATCTCGACGGCATCGAACAAGCTGGCATAGGCCGCAAGCCGGTCTTCGTGGCGGATGGCCTCGGGGTAGACCTTGCCCAGCCAAGCATTGGATGTCCACGACGAGCAGCCGATCCGCAGGGCGCCGGTCATCCTGAGGGGGCATCGCATCACCCCCTATTGACTCGATGCCTCGGGCGCCGACATCGCGTGTCTCTGGCCAAACCCGCCAGGTCTAGCTCAATCGGCAACGACGGAGGAGAGCCTTCGGGCTCGCCTCCAACACACGGTCGATACGATCCTCCGGAATCCCTGCACCCAGGGCGATCCTGCGGGCCTGGGGCGCGGGCACGAGCTGGTCGGGTGCGTGAGCATCGGAATCCACGACAAGTTCGGCCCCTACGGAGCGGGCGATCCGTGCGACGTGGCCGTTGGCCAGGGAATGACCCCTGCGCGCGGAGATCTCGAGAACCACGTCATTGTCCTTCGCGAGCTGCGCCTCCTCGGGCGTCAGGAGGCCCGGGTGAGCCAGGATGTCTACCATACGCGACTCCAGCGCGGCTCGGTTGGTTCCCTTGGGTACGTGTTCCGCAACCGTCTCGCCGTGCACCAGGACGATCTCGGCCCCGGCCTTCCGGGCGGCCCGAGCCGTGCTCGCGATCTTTCGCGGGGGGAGCTTTGTCAGCTCCACGCCGACCAGCGGGACGAACCGCTCGCCCTTCCAGGCCGCGGCCTCCCGGTGCAGCCGCCTCATCAAAGGCTCAGGGTCGTCCAGGGATAGATGGTCGGTGAGGGCCAGGGCCCGGTGGCCCAGGAACCGTGCCTCGTGCCACATGTCGGTCGCGGAAGTCATGCCGTCCGAGAGGAACGAATGGGAGTGAAAGTCGAATCGGACCCCGGGCATGCCGGGGGAGGGTCCGCCAGATTAAGGGTCCTCGGTAGCAACTGGCGTTCCGGCGATCCGACGTAGCCGGGGGCATGTAAATAGGCGGATTCGATACGCGGCTGATGCTCGAGCCGAGCTCGCGGAACCGTTCGGGCGAAACGGCGTGTACGCTGATCCTCATTGGCCTGATCCTTCAAGGGATCGAGGTCGTGATCCTCTTGGCGGTGGGGCTAGTCTTCCTCATCGTTCCGTTCCTTGGAGCGGTCGTCCTGGGAATCGCCGTCATCGGGATCATCTGGCTGGTACTCGTCTACTCGTTTTCGTACCAACGGGCGGTAGAGGGCGACTATAGCGACGCGCGGACCCCGACGCTCGTGTTCGGCATCCTTTCCTTGCTTTCCTTCGGCCTCATTTCAGGGATCTTGTACATCATCGCCTACGTGAAGCTCGGAGATGCCGAGCCCCAATGGAGCCAACCCGCTCCAGCCTGGGGAGTTCCCCCCGCACCGGCGTGGGTGACTGCTCCCATCCCCTCGGGTCCCAAGTTCTGCCCGGCATGCGGTCGGCAGAGCCCGCTGACGAGCCGATTCTGCCCGGGGTGCGGCGGTCCGCTGCCGTAACCATCTAGGGCTCAACGCCTGACACTTGCCAAGTCTTCCTAGAAGTGGTGGGCCGCGAGCCCACCGACCCCGGCCTCGAACGGAACACTGCCTGTTCGCGCTACAGACTGCCCACCGGTGCGTGTCTCCGTCGCGTGTCGCAGGAGAGGCACATCCCCGGATGTCCCGCCTCGAACGATCGGGCCTGGCAGTTCGGGCACAGTGGGCGGTCGCAGACCACACACGAGTTCGAGGTTCCCGAGGACTGGAGGTCCGCACCGCAGGAAGTGCACCGAGGTCCAGCGACAGGGCTCCCAGAGCGCTGCACACCGTCAGAGCCTAGCTGACCGATCGGTTCGAGCACGGTTAGGATGGAATCGAGTGCCGAATCGAGGACCGATTCATCGTACGCCGGGGCCGTGCTCGAACTCCCATCGCCCTCTTCCCACGCCGGAGCGCGACGTGGGGGGGAAGGCCCGGCGGTTCCGGGTTTCGGCAGGCTCGGCGGGAGGGACGTTCCCTTAGCTGGGCTGGGGCCGGGCACGGTCGGGGGGGTCGGAGGCGCCGCGACCGAGCCAGACGCGGCGGTCGGCGAGGGGGTGGCCGACGGCTGGGCCGAGGTCTTGGGAGCCCTGACCGCGCGTTGGGCGTCGCCGAGGAGCTTCTCCCATCGATCCCGTTCGACAAAGATGTAGCGAGAGTCGAGCCGCGTCTGCATGTAGGGAGGACCCTCCTCGACGAATGTGAGCGCGATCGCCGAGGCAGTGAGCGTCGCCCCGAGCGCGGCCAAGAGGATCCAGAGCGGGAGCCTCCCCGCGGCGCCGGCCCACGAGTTCAGAGACCAGAGGCCAAGGCCTAGACACGCCCCGCCGGCTCCGAACATAGGGAGGCTTTGTCGCAGATTCTCCCTGAACCACGACCGTCCAGGGTGGGGTGCGGCAGATTTCATGTGTGTGAGGGCGTCTTGGCGCCGATTCGGGGCGACCTTGTTCTTCGCGGAGGGAGGTTGCGTCACGCCGAGCTTTCCCTCCGACGTAAGCTCCGCGTCCAGATAGCCTGGGTTGGGGAGGCGCGCTATTTGGCGCCTCCCCGGAATCGGTTCTTCAGCCGTTGATGACGACGCTGACCGCGGTCACGGGGCCAGGTCCGGTCAACCAGGATCCGATGTCGAAGTCCTGGATGATGGTCTCGACTCCGTTCGCCGCCGAGGGCTGCGTGTAGTAGAAGCTCGTTCCGACGTCCGTCCCCGACCCTGTGGAGACGTACATCGTGATCTTCAACGTTCCCGAGAACGGCGTGTGGCTGGTGGTCGTCAGCAGGACCTGCTCGACAAAGTCTCCCGTGAGGCAGCCCGCGTGGCCCGTCACACCGCCGGCGCAGTCGGTCGCCGGGGCAGAGGTGACGCTGCAGGGGCCGAGCAGCGTGCACGTGGTGTTCGTGACGTTCAATCCCAGCTCCACGAGGCTCGTGGAGGTCCAGTTCAGACCCGTGACGTTGGCCACGATCGTGGTCTGCGAACCTTGATGGGAGGTGTTCGAGCCGCCGATGGCGATCGACGCGACCGCGAACCCGCTCACGAGGGCCATCGCAGTCAGCGCTGTCACCGCATAGATCACTTTCCGTGTCGTTCGAATTCTCATTACGTCCGCCTGCCTTAGGGGCAAATCGAAATACACATGTATGCGTATAAAGACGTATCGCGGTACGTATAACATCCTTCGGCGGCGTTTGCCACTCGTAGCCTCAGCACGACTCCGCATGGTTCGCTCCTGTCTCCGGTCCAGTCCAACCGGAAAAGGCCAGCGCGTTTCGCGCGGCACGGGCCGGTCGCGTCCACGCCGCGATCGGACGGTCGGTGGGGGAGGCGGCGGGCAACACCGACCTCGGTGCCACTATCTAGGGGCGGTCCAATCCCCCGGCTGGCGGATGAGCTACTACATTGTCATACGAGGGCCCCTGGGAGCCGGGAAAACCACAGTCTCGGAGAGGCTCGCGAAGGAGATCGGGGCCAAACAAGTCCTCATCGACCAGATTCTGGACGATCGGGGTCTCTGGGACGAGGGCCGTGAATCCGAGTTCCTGAAAGCGAACGAGTTCGCGGTCGAGGAGGCGCGTCCCCTCCTGGAGCAAGGAACGCCAGTGATCTTTGACGGAAACTTCTACTGGAGGTCCGTCCTCGAGGACCTGCTCAACCGCCTCCGAGGCGACCACTTCGTGTTCACGCTGAAGCTGCCACTGAGCGTCTGCGTCGAACGAGACAGCCGACGTTCGCCCCCTCACGGAAGCGAGGCAGCCCGCGTGGTCTTCGCAAAGTCCACCGCGTTCCACTACGGGGTTGAGATCGATGCCGCCCGTCCCCTTGAGGCCGTGATGAGCGAGATCCGGGCCCTGATCACGAAGGGTCCCACCTAGAGTGCCCCTGACGGGCGCCGGGTCGCGCGTGGGCTCGGCCCGTCCCCGTCGACCCTCGCCGGAGTAAACGATTCACGTATCAAGCCTCGGAGACGGGGCGCTCATTCGAGCTCCGCTGCCCCCGTCCCTTAACTCGCGAGCCTTCGAACACGCTCGCAGAGCGCCCGCTACGAAATGAGGGCTGGTTCCCGCTCGATGAGGTCGGTCCGGGAGAAGAGGATCGCCGCGAGGAGTATCACCAGGACGAGGATCCCTCCGACGACCCCCGCGGAGGTGGGCGCTGACGGCAGCAGGAACGCTGCGACCCAGGCGATGCCGAAGGCGAGGGCGGTCACCCCGACCGCGGGGAGGGCGCGACGAGTCCCACCGGAGACCCGGCCGGGTTCGTCCGCCAGCCAGAACAGGAGTGTGAGCACGACCGCGCCCCCAGCTAGTCCGGCGCCCCAAGTGTACGGTGCTCCAACCGCAAGCAGCCCTAGAGCGAGCAGGATCACGAGGGCCGCTGCGTCGGTCCGGCGACCGCCCGTCGTCGTTCGAAGGACGATCGCTGCCCCCGCACCCGTTCCGGCGACCAGAACGGACAGGAGGAGCGGGAAGGCGGTCTGGATGGCGAAGAACTCCATCGCGCCCACGAGCAGGACCCCCGGGATCCCTACGTGGGGCGTCGCCATCGGGCGGGGGCCCGGGCTCGCCACCTAACCCCTCCCCCGCGTCGGGTGCTGGAGCCAGCGGATGAATTCCCCGAGGGAGGAGAGGTCCTCCCAGTCGACAACGGGAGCATAAGTGCGGGTGGCGGCCAGTCGCGTCCGGCGCTCGAGCTGGCCGAGGCGGGTCGCCAGGGCATCCTCGCGGGCCGGTAGCGTGGTTCCGCGCGGGATGAGCGATTGCCATGACGGGTTGAGCACGATCACCGGGAAGCCCCGGCGACGTAGGTGCACCACGACGTCGCAGACGTCATCGCCGCCTAGGCTCGAGAGAAGCACGACCGTCACGCTCAGGGGGAACAGCCGGCGGAGCGAGACGGCGCACCGCTCCGAGGGACCTCCGGTGACGCTTCGGCGGGTCGTCCGGATCGCGTGACGGATACGTACCGCATGGGTCCGGCCCGTGGAGAGCGGCACCGCCTCCAGGAACTCCCCGAACGAGGCGTACCCGACGCGGGTCTTCTCGCGGAGGAACATTCCCGAGATGCCCGCCGCGGCAGCTCGGGCGACCCCGAGGAACTTCTCGTCCATGACCTCGCCGAGTACGGTCGGGCGAGTGTCGACCAGCAGGACCAGGTCGACCCTGCGGTCGAACTCGAGCTCGTTGGCGAGCATCTTCCCGATGCGGGCGCTCGCCCACCAGTTGATCCGGCGCGGCGGATCGTCCGGGGCCGCGGCGCGGATCTCGAAGAACTCCCCGGTGGAGCCGAGGTGGCGGTTGCTCACACGCCCGATGAGATGCCGGACCCGATCCAAGCGGACCGCGCCCAATCGGAGGGCGTCGAGCTCGCTCGGGTCGACCACCAGTTCCGACCGCCGCCCGCCGACCGGCCGCTCGACCAGGCCGATCGGGTCCTGCCAATCGACCGCGGGGGGCGAGACGGTTTCAACGGTGATGTGAGGGGAGCGCCATGCGAGCTCGAATCGGACGGCGCCCGGCCACCACTCGACCCGGGACGGCTCTGCCTCCGAGAGCGACGCCGGGCGAACGAAGGAAACGATCAGGTCGTCCACCGCGGATGCCGGCGTTGCTCGCAGCACCCCCGTGATCCGGACGGCGCCCGAGTCGCCCGTGGCTTGCCACGCCAGATCGGCCGTCGTGGCCGGGCGGGGGGAGACGAGGGCCGCGGCCACGGGTGCGACCAGGAGCGGCACGGCGATGAGGATCAGGACGGGGTCCCGCGCGGCGACGGCGGCCACGAGGAACGCAGCGCCCGCTCCCGCCAGCAGATACCCCCGGGAGCGCCAGCGGAACGGCAGTGGCGGAGGCGAGGGCTGGCTCATGAGTTGGCCTCGAGCTGCGCCAGTCGGGACTCCACGTACTCGAGGAACCGTTCCCACGGGAGGTTGCTCAGCTGCTCGAGCTCGCGCGGCGTGCGGGTCGGTAGGGAGGGTCGTACCAGGGCGCGGTCGATCCGGTCCAGCAGGATGACGATCGACTCCTGGCTCATCGTTCCGCTCCGGAACCACACGTCGCTCGAGCCGACCGGCGTGCCGTCCTCGACGTACGAGGGGTAGAGCATTTCCGGTGGGGGAGAACGTACGGAGTCCCAGAGTGCGAGCCCCGCGGCCGCCACCGCGATGGTGGCCAGCGGAACGGAAACGAACTCGTTCGACCCGGCCTGGATGGCCACGAAGGTTGCCCCGAGGGCCAATATCGGAAAGGTCCACCGGAAAGGGTTCGTCATCCGATCGCGTGCGCCGCGCGCAGATCGTACTCCGCGACGCGGATCGACTCCCGGGCTACCTGGAGCGCCTCCGCGTTCATCGAATGCGAGGAGTAGCATGCCTCCTCGAACAGGCGAGTGAGGTGCTCCGCCGCCTCCGGGCGCACGCCGAGCGGGATCAGATGGGCCTGCCGTATCTCCTCCGGCGTCTGATAGGTCCCGATCCCCTCCTTGGGCTCGAGTCGCGCCATCAGCTGGGCGTACAGGCCCAGGATGACCGCGCGGGGGTCGGTGGAAGTTGCCAGGCTCGACGCCGCTTCAAGGAACGACCTACGGGCCGCGGCCCGAGCCTCTGAGGATGAGTCCGAGGCGGGGATTCCTCGACCTCGGACCGAGCGTGAGAGAAGACGTGGTAGGGCGATCGCTCCGAGAACGAGGGACAGACCGGCGGCCACGACGAACACCGGCCAGTCGCTCAGCGGTGGCGCCTGTACGGGCAGCAGGGTCAGGGGCGTGCTGTTCCGTCCTGAGGAGCCGCCTCCGCCGGAGTGACCCGTCCCATTGCCGGACTGGTTCCCTCCGCCCGTCTTGTTGCCGGACTGGTTGCCTCCACCCGTTCCGTTGCCCGACTGATTCCCTCCACCCGTCTTGTTGCCGGACTGGTTGCCTCCACCCGTCCCGTTGCCAGAGAGATTTCCGCCGCCGCTCCCGTTGGTGGTGCCGTTGCCTCCGCCTCCCGTACCTCCGTGGCCTCCTCCGGTCGACCCGTTTCCGCCCCCTAGGCCACCCGTTCCGCCCCCGCTACCGGTGCCGCCCTTTCCGGAGGATCCTCCACCGGAGCCAGAGCCGCCCCCGCCCGCCCCCGAACCGCCGCCGGCCCCAACCAGGCCCCCGATCGAGCCGGAGAGGTGCGGATACGTAAGGAAAACGACCCCGACGAGCCCGACCACCATGATCACGACGACCGCGAGCTCCGCGGCCACGGTGTTGGGTTTTCTCGCGGCCCAGTCCGATCCGGATCGAACTCTGAACCCACCTGACCTGGCTGCGGTCGAGGCCCCGGCCGGCCCGTGGGGCAGTCCCGACGCCGCGGCGAGGCCCACCGTCGTTCCTCCCGGTCGGGGCAGCGAGGTGGCGATCAGGCCGAAGAATGCGATGACGGGCACGATGAGAATCAGGTCGACCAGCAGCGAGGAGGAGGAGGTCGCGGCAACTAGCGTCGATCGTGAGCCGATGACTCCCAGGAGGCCCGCCGCCGAACCCGCCGCGATCGCGAGGGTCCCGATGATCAGCAGGGTCGGTGAGAATCCTGGCCTCCCTACCATCCTGCAAACCCCATAGACAGAATCGCAAAGGTCGTTATCCACCTTCGCACCGATGACCTGAGCCGCCGGCGGGGTTGGGAGGCCTCGTCCGGGAGGGCATCGGGTCCAACGTCCCTCTCAACCCGTTGACCACCGGGAGTCGACTGCCGCCTGAACTCCTCGCGCTCGGGTGGCCCCGCGGTCGGGGGGGGAAGCAGGTCGTTCCTCGCGCTGGCGTATCCTACCGGCTGCTCGGTTGGGCGGACCCTCGTATTGAGGCAGCCAATGCGGTGAGCGCCGGATCGCCCGGGTGCTGCACCTTCGTCTGCCACCAGTCGTTCCAGCGAAGATCGTCGTTCGGCAGCCGGGGGATGACGTGGAGGTGAAGGTGGAAAACCGATTGTTCGGATCCCGGCCCGCTGGCCACCAGGAGGTTCTCACCGGTGGTGCCTAGGCGCCTTCTCAGTAAGCTCGCCACCTCCAACGTGAGCTGGCAGGCCGCGCGCCAATCCTCAGGTTTGACATCAGACAGGTCGAGCGCGTGCGACTTGGGGATGACCAGCGCATGACCGTGTCGGATCGGGTTGATGTCCAGGAACGCGAGGGCGCGGTCAGACTCGGCGATCCAATGCGGCACGAGAGAACGATCGGAAATCATCCGGCAGAAGATGCAGGAAGCGTTCACGTCAGGGCTGACGCTCCGATTTTGTAAAGACGTTGCCGTCTTGTCGCGGACTCCCAACCTCGGTGCGCGAGATTGCCAAGGGAGGGCAGCCTGGACCGTTCCTCGAGGGTCTCTTCGCGAACGGGGGCCGCACTCAGCGGGAGGGTTTCTTCCGATCCGCGCGGTAGTCCCTTTCCAGGG
>DATGZQ010000078.1:0-4545 GCA_035297125.1 Thermoplasmata archaeon | reverse complement strand
TGACGTTCGCTCGAGGCTCCCGGGCCATCCTGAGCTCTCCGTCCGCGAACGGCGCGCGTCGCTCGAGGACGTCTACCTCGACCTGGTCGAGGAGGAGGCGGCGTAGATGGCGGCCGCGCCGGCGCACTATTCCCGGAGACGGACGACCGTTGCCTCCCTCCGCCTCGCGATCCTGCAGTTCATGGCGGACCCGCAATGGCTCGTCCCGTCGATGATCGCACCGATCGTCTTCGGCGTCGTGTCGTTCGAGCTGTTCCGCGGCTACGGTCAGTACTTCCTGATCTACGCGATCCTCGGCGCCGGCATGATGAGCATGTGGGGCCAGACCCTCTACGGGAGCGGTTGGGCGACGAGCCAGGACCGGAACTTCGGGACGCTCGAGCCTACCATCCAGTCTCCCTCGCCGTACCTGTACGTCGTCCTGGGCAGGGTGCTCTGGAACGTGGTATCGGGGCTGCTGGGCGGCCTGATCGTGTATGTGGTGGTGGTGCTGGCCGCCGGCCAGCCTCCCGCCCTGAGCAACCCTCTCGGGACGCTCGTGATGTTCGTCTTCGTGATGCTGACCCTCGCCGCGGTCGGCGTTGTCTTCGCCGCGTTCTACGTCTACACGCGCTACGCCGGCTTCATCCAGAACATCGGCGAGTTCGCGTTCTACGTGGGGACCGGATGCATGTTTCCCGTCGTTATCCTGCCGTTCCTTGCTTGGCCGGTTTCGCTCCTCTTCCCGCCGTCGTGGGCGCTGGACGCGCTCCGGTATCTCGCGATCCCCGGCTACCAGGGCTTCGGCTGGGGGTTCTGGGGTGACTTGGCGGGCGCAGTGGGTACGACCGCGGTCTACCTCGCGATCGCCGGAAGCATCTTCCGAAGGGTCGAGCGCCGGGTCCTGGAGGCAGGGAACCTCTCCGACTACTGAACGGTGGGTCGAACGTCCGTGAGCGCTGCGAACGTACCGAAAGCATCCTTCTGGAGGACGTTCTGGACGAACGCCGTCTTCGCGCCGCGGACGAGCCTCGGGTTCATGCGGATCGACTTCGTTCTCGGCACCGTCTTCGTCATCCCTCTGACCCAGATGGTGTTCTTCGCCTTCGTCGTCCAGCTTGGCTCTGGCGGAGCCAGCACCACTGCCAGCGCGGTCGCGTTCACAGCCCTTGGGAATGCGGTCGCGACCGTGACCTATTCGAGCGTGTTCTCGGTAGCCCAGACCACCGATTCAGAGAAGTTCCAGGGAACCCTGGAGCACCTCCTGGTCTCGCCTGCGAACCGACTCGCGCTCTACTTTGGCCGGGGCTTGATCCCCATTCTGCTCTCCCTCGCGACCGTCACGGTAGGCCTCGTCTACGCCTCGACGCTGTTCGGCGTCCATATCGCCGCGGCGGCCGTTCCGGCGATCGCCGTGTCGGTTGTCCTCACGGCCGTCGCGATGGTCGGGTTCGGGCTCCTCCTCGGGGGTGTCGCGCTCTACCTCAGGACGTCGCTCATCCTCGGCAACATCTTCCTGTTCGTGGGCCTGCTCCTCTCCGGTGTGAACTTTCCGCTCTCCCAGCTCCCGCTCCCTCTCCAGTACGCGGGCGACGCCCTGCCGCTCACGTGGGGGGTCGCTGCCATTCGAGCCTCGGTCTCCGGTGACCCCTTGTCCACGCTCCTCGTCCTGTGGGGCGCGGTCGGTCTCGCCGCGGGCATCACACTGGCCGCGGCGATCCTCCTCTGGAAGGTCTTCGAACGACGTGCCCTCTCCACCGGGAGTATCGCACGATACTAGTCGACGAACCGACCGATCGGCCCGCGCCCCCTCCGCGGAGCGCGGGGAAACAGCCCACGGCTCGCCACGTCGGGGGGGAGGCGCTTCGCACCGGCTCGGGATTTGTACTAGCAGACCGATGGGAGCGCCGACGCGGGGACCCCAAAACCGTCCGCCGAGCGGGTCGCCTCCCGCCCCTGAGGCTCGATCCCGGGGTGATCGGCAGCCTCGGGGCGACGGCCCGGTCGGCTTCTGGTTGACCGGCGAGAAGGTACTCGAGCCGGTAGATCACCCCGGAACTGCCCGCGGACCCGCGAAGGCCTCCGTCCGCGACGGATTACGGGGATACGGGGGGCCGGACCACGAGGACCGCAATGCGAGCGTGGTGGAGGACGGCGTCAGACACACTGCCCAGGAGGAGACGGGGCGCAGCCGATCGCCCCCGCGAGCCCATCACGATCAGGTCGGCGTGCTCCGAGTCAGCAAACTGTAGGATGGCCTCCGCAGGATGATCCTCCAGAAGCTCCCCTCGGACGTCGGAGACCCCGCCTTTCTCGGCCGCGTCAACCGCTTGGGCAAGAGCTTCGCGGTAGGCCTTCCTCTCGACCTCCCCCGGCGGTTCCGGGGGTATCATCGGACCGATAGACCACATTACGGGGGGTTGGTAGACCGTGACGATCGAGAGGCGGGACGACCAACCACAGGCCAGATCTACGGCGCGGTCCAACGCGATTCGCGCCTGCGAGGAGCCATCGTAGGCCACCACAATATGGTGGAACGGTCCGCTCCTCGACATCGCCCTCCAACCCCCCTCTAGTGACCTACAACCCCGACGACGGGCGTAACGCCTCGGAAGCACTTGTAGGTTGCTTCAAACTAGGCAGCCGAGACTCGGGGTCGGCGGCGGCCGTCCGAGTGCCCCTGCGTCACTTTGGACTGCGGACTGACCCCAGGTCCGACACGCCACCCCCCTCGACCCGAGTGTCTATAGGCTGAGGCGAGATGCCAGACGTCGGGAATAACGGTGGACCCGGAAGAGCGGGCTCGGAGAGAGCAGGAAAGGGTCATCAAAGGCCGGGAGCGGCTGAAGTTTCGAGTATTTGCTGCCGTCCGCGACGTGGTACTCGGCACCCAGCTCTTCCGATCCAACTTTCAACTCCACGAACCCGACATCTTCGTCAACGTCTATTCTCTGTACGTTGACGTCAACACTACCTTGAACGAGGGGCAGCTCCGCCTGCTCCCGACCGATGGCCGATCTGGAGAGCTGAACCGATTCGCGGTTGAGTTGAAAGCCGGCCTCGAGAGGATCGCAGTCAGTCTGCACCTCGAGCTGACCTTTGATCGTGCACGATACGGGGGTTCCGAACCCGTGAGCCTGGTCGACGCCCCGTGCGGCTATCGGGCAGTCCTTCTCCGTTCAGAGCCAGAGTAGACCTCGGGGAGTTACAAGTCGGACCCGGAAGGCCCACATTGAGGAAGGAACGGAACCCCTCCCCGGCTAACCCACACATTCTCTACGTACCGAGCTGCCGTTCAGCCATCTCTGACGAAACCGGCGCCCTGACTACGGGTTTGTCGGGGGTGCGTCGTAGGTGGGCTGGGATGGCATTGACACTCCTGTGGGAGGTGCCTTCTCTCGACGATGCAACAGAATTGCCACGACGCCTATCGCGCCAACGGCTGCCGCCACGCCGACTAAAACATAGTCGAGTGTAGAGAGGCCACCGGCCGCAGAGGAGTTCGAGGCGAAGCCCAGCCTTACCGGGGCCGGATCTACCACGCTTACCGTCACTGACCCGGACGACGGGCTCGGGCGGTAGCCCGGGACGACCCCGACCGTGAAGTTGAAGGTCCCGCTCGGCTCCGCAAAAGTGATCGTTGACACAATTGATAGGTCTAGGGCTCCGTCGAGGGTAACCGACCAGGAGGCATTGCTCGGCAGACCGGTCTCCGTGAACGTCACCATGAAGACACTGGAAAGTGCAATGATCGACACAGTGGTCACGCCATAGTTTGCTACGAAGACCTCCCCCCTCCCACTGTCGTACGCGACGCCAACGGGTCCGCTTCCTACCGTAACCGTATCGACCAGGCTGTCCGTCGCGTCCGAGATAATGCTAATGTCGGAAACTTCGTCCGAGATGAACACCGCCCCATTCGTCGCATCATAGCCGACGCCGGTCGGGCCCTGGCCGGCCTTCAGAGTTGCCACCACCGAATTCGTGGAATCGGAGATCACGCTCGTTGTGTTCGAGCCCTCGTTCGCGACGAAGACCTCCCCCTTCCCAACGTCGTACACAACGCTGCCCGGGTAAGTGCCCAGCGCGACGTTTGCCACGACAGTGTTGTCAGAGTCCGAAATCACGCTGACGTTGTGCGCGTTGTAGTTTGCGACGAAGACCTGCCCCGTCCCGCTGTCATACGCGACGCCGCTGGGGGAGGCACCTACCGGGACCGTCGCGACCACCTCGTTGTCCGAGTCCGAGATTACGCTGACGTTGGCCGAGAGCTCGTTCGCGGAGAACACCTCACCCCTTCCGCTGTCATACGCCACGTCCCGCGGGTCTCTACCGACCGAGACATTGAGAATCACCCGAGGGTTTGTGCTCGAAGTGCTTGGGGTGACGGTTCCAGCGCGAGAGGGGCCTGGGTCGACTGCTCCCGAGCCGCTGCCACTCCTAGGAGACCCTCCGTGGGAGAATCCTCCTATGTTCAACCCTGCCAGAACGGTCATAGAGATGATCGCGACCACGAAGGCTCCACGGCTTGCCCGTGTGCTTCGGACGCGGCCCAGCAAGGCAACT
>DATGZQ010000077.1:0-36928 GCA_035297125.1 Thermoplasmata archaeon | reverse complement strand
TGGATCTTGGGGCGGAGGGTGATCTTCTGGCCGCCCTTCCGGATCCGTTGGCCGACCGTCCGGATCGACTCCTCGACCTCGTACATGCTCTTCGCGCCGGTGCAGACGACCTTCCCGGACCGAAAGAGGAGGATCGCTGTCTTCGGCTGTTTCAATCGGTAGATGAGGCCAGGGAACTGCTCCGGTTCGTACTCCGCGCCGTCCAATCCGAGCGCGATCGATTGGAGGTCGAGTGCGTCCCCGAGGGATGTGGATGCGACCACATTCTCGATGCGAATCCTGACCAACCGTATCCCCGGCGCCGAAGTATTTAAACCGCTATTTAAAATGTCCCGGGGGAAATTGTGACGCGCGTGAAGGACGAACGTCCGGGGCGCTGATTGACGAGGTCCGGGGGAGATTTCGCACGGAGCTCGACGCCCTGCCGGCTCGGCCGGGGCTCGCTCCCGTCGCGTCCATCCTCGTGTGGGGGTAAAACGTAGCCGCCAGCGAGGCCGCCCGTGGTCATGGACGGTGCCATCGCCGCCCGCCTTGGGTGACAGGGTCTAAATGCTTATTCCGAGGGCTTGGGTCGGGGCGGCCGTGACAGTCGGGGTCCCTCCTCCGGGTGGAATGCAATGGATGGCGCACCGGTAGAACCCGCGCCCGTTACACCGACCCCTGAACCGGCACCGCCGCCGGCCGCTCAGGCCGCGCCTCGCCGTGCTCCCAGGAAACGATCTCTCCGCCCAGTCGTGGCCGTGGTCGTGGTGGTCGTTGTGCTGGCCGCCGTGTTCGCGAGCCTGGTTCTTATCCCCGTGGCGCAGTCCGTCCCGGAGTCGTTCTCCATCTCGGATCCGGGAAGCGTGACGCTCCGCTACGTGTACAACATCACGTTCTACCACTCCGGATCGTTCAGCTTCATCTGGAACTCGAACAACTCGGGCGTCCTGAACTTCACGATCACCGGTCCATCGGCCGAGAAGGTCTACGCGGTCAACTCTTCGGACGGACTGGGAGACATCTCGATCCTGTCGGGGGGGACCTACTCGTTCGCCATTCTCCACGCGACGCCCGAAACCGTCACCGTTTCCGGGACGTTCGATTTCCGGGCACCGTACCTCTAGGTCCGCCGCCGAGGCTCGCCGCCGTCCTATGGCGCAAACCCGCAGCCGTCAATCCGTAGCGTGTCGACCGTACTGGTCCGCTTGGGATGGGGCGGACGGCGAGTCTAAGGGGTCCCGGGGCTGAGTGAACAGCGGCCCGCCCGAGTCTCCTTCGGGAGGGAGGCGAAAGAACTCGCGCAGAACGCGCCGGGTGAAGCCCCAGAGGATGTGCCCGTCGTAGACCGTCGCGGGGACCTCCATGGCTCCGCGCGACGTCTCCTCGATCACCCGGCGAGTTCGGAGCAGTTCGGACCGGGGCACCCAGAACACGTGGGCGACCTCCACGCGGCTCCGAGGCGCGGCGCCGCGCGCGCGAGGCCCGAGCTCGACCGCGAAGACCCCAACCCTCAGCCCGAATCGGTAGGCGTCCGCGGTGCCGACGAACCGGAGCGGCGCCACCAGGTCGGCCTCGGATAGCCCCACTTCCTCCTCGAGTTCTCGGAGGGCGGTGAAGGTCAGCGAACCGTCGCCGTCGTCAACCCGGCCGCCCGGCAGGGCGACCTGCCCCGAAGCAGGGTCCGCGGGGTTGGGCGCACGCTCGATTAGTAGAACCTCGGGCTCGGTGGCGCCCGCACGGAGAACGATGGTCACGGCCGCGCCCGCGGTGCTCACGGGGGGAGTCAGGGCCGGAAAAGGTTCGAGGAGGCTGGGGACCGACGGGGGTGCCGTCGACGGCGTCCCCCGCGGATCCACCGCCGACGTCATGCCTGCCAATCGTACGAGACCTTCCCCTGGACCACGGTGCGGTCGGCGGGGTGCTCGCCGGCGGTCCCGACGAGGCGCTCGAGCGCCTGGACCCTCAGCCGGAGCTCCTTGAGCTCCGCCTCGAGCCGGTCGAGCCGAGCTCTGAGCTCAGCGGCAGAGTCGTCGGCCATCCTCCCGGAATTCGGCGGGGAGGAGATAAGCCTGAGGATTGGGGCGCAGGTTCAAGCTCGGGACGGCGGGCCCCGACGCTCTTCGACGGAGCGGACGAACGACCGAATCGATTCCGCCGCCTCGGCCGGCCTCTCGACGGGTATCATATGCCCCGTTTGGGCGAGGATGCGGATCTGGGACCCCGGGATCGATTGACGGAGGATGCGTCCGTGGGACGCGTCCACGACCTGGTCGTCCATCGCCTGGATGATGAGCGCCGGTGCGGAGAGGGTGGCGATGCGGGCCCGCTCGTCGAACGTGGCGACCTCCGTCGCCCAGCGCGTTGCGGGGCCGAAATCCTGATCGCGGACCTCCTTGCGAACCCGGTCGGCGAAGTCCATGTGCGCTTCGATCCAGTCGGGGTAGTAGAGGTCCTTCAGGAGCCGAAGCGCGAATCGGTCCGGTCCCTCCTTCGCGTAGGTCTCCGCCCAGCGCTCCGCGATCGACCGGGTGTGGGCGTCGGTGTACGCCGCCCCCCCGATCATCGTGACGCTCCGGCATCGCGTGGGTCGGTCGAGGCCGGCCCTCAGGGCAAGGAGCGCGCCGGCGCTCAGCCCGACGAAGTGAGCCGCGGGTACGGATTTCGTGTCGAGGAGCCGGAGGAGATCCCCGACGTGCTCGTCGAAGGTGTACGCCGATCCGGGCGGCGAGGGGGACCGACCGTGGCCCCGGAGATCCGGCGCGATCACACGGAACCCCGGGAGAAGACGGGGGATCATCGCGTTCCATACCGTGTGGTTCGCGCCGACCCCGTGGAGCAGGAGGAGCGCGGGACCCGTCCCCTCGTCGAGGGCGTACAGATCGGTCGGGACCGCGGGCTGCGCCGCCATCGCGCGGGCGACCGCTCGCCGCATTTTACCTCTCCGGCGCGTCGGACTCCGGTCCGGGTAGGCCTAAATACCGAGGGCGGGGTCTTCGACCCCGATGGCGCGTGGGGTGATGCTCATGAGCGGGGGGATCGACTCTCCGGTGGCCATCCACTACCTCCTGCGGCAGGGACACGAGGTCGTCGCGGTCCACATGGACAATCGACCGTTCACGGATGATTCCCCTCTCGAGAAGGTGGTGGACCACCTCGCGCTCCTCCGGGAACGCTACCAGCAGCCCATCCCGCTGTACCTCGTGCCCCATGGCTCCACCCAGACGACGCTCATGCGCGAGACGGACCGGCACGTCGGCTGCGTACTGTGCCGCCGGTTCATGTGGCGCTCCGCGGAGCGAATCGCCGAACGGGAGGGAGCCACGTTCCTGGCCACGGGGGAGGCCCTCGGCCAGGTAGCCTCGCAGACGCTCTCGAACATGCGCACGGCGACCGCCTCCGTCCGCCTGCCCATCGTCCGACCTCTGATCGGCTTCGACAAGCAGGAGATCGAAGCGGTGGCGAAGGAGATCGGGACCTACTCGATCTCGACCCGTCCGGGGGTCTGCTGCCAAGCCGTTCCCGACAAGCCCGCGACGCGGTCGAACCTGATCCAGATCCTTCGGGAAGAGGAAAGGGTCGACGTGGACCAGATCGTCGACGATTGCGTCCGGCGCGCGGTCATCCTCTGATGTCCACCCCCACGGGGTCCGGGGCGAGCGGGTTCGTTAACTCGAGCCATCTCCTACCCCCGACGGGTGCCACGTTCGTGTATCGGAAACTGCGCCTCTGCTCGAACGGCGGCGGCATCGAGGCCGTTCCGGACGGCGTCCTCCCCTTGGACCTCGAACGGATCCGGATCCTCCTGGTCGGTCGGGGGATCCCGGTGGTCGACGCACGGGTGATGCTCATCGTGTCCCTCGATCCCGAGGTCACCATCTCCAAGGCCGGACGGCTGCTGTTCAAGACGCCGGACCACGCGGCTGCGAAGCGCGCCTTCGACCGGCTCCGCGGATGGGTCGAGTTGCCCCCCCTCGAGTCGGGCTGACCTCGGCCGAACCGGGCATCTTATGCCCGTCTCCGGGATATCTCCGGGTCGGTGCCATGCGGGAGACGTGGGTCGTCGGAGCCGCGTCGACCCGGTACGGCAAGATGACCGAATCCGCCCGCGAGGCGGCGACTCGCGTGTCGATGGAAGCGATCCGCGACGCGGGGCTCGAACCGAAGCAGATCGGCCACACGTTCGTGGCGAACTGCTTCGGCCTCGCCGAACACCAGGCGCACGTCGGACCGCTCATCAACAACGGGCTCGGGATCCCCGAGGTTCCTTCTGTGACGCTCGAATCCGCCTGCTCGTCGTCCAGCGCGGGGCTCCACGAGGCGTTCGTCCACGTGGCGGGAGGCTTCGCGGACGCGGCGCTGGTGGTAGGCGCCGAACGGCTGAGCCACCTGGACACGCTCGCGGCCACGAGCTACTTCTCGATCGCCGCGGACTATCCGTTCGAGACGAAGAACGGCGCGACGTTCCCTGGCCTCTACGCTACGCTCGCGAGCGCGTACCGTAACGCGTTCCGGACGACCCCTGAGATGTTCGGATCGATCGCGATCAAGAACCACGCCAACGCCGCCCGCAATCCTCACGCCCACTTCCAGAAGGAGATCACCATGGAGACGTACCTTGCGTCGCCCATGATCGCCTCACCCCTTCGCCTGTACGACTGCTGCCCGTTCTCCGACGGGGCCGCAGCGGTCGTGGTCGCTGCGAAGGAGGTCGTCCACCGGCCAACGGCGGAACCGCTCGTCGTCCGGGCCTCCGCTCGGGCGGGCGCCGTCACGGACATGCAGGACCGTCCGGATCTTCTGGGCCTGCCCTCGACCCGGCTGGCCGCAGCGAAGGCGTTCCGGCAGGCGCGGCTCGAGCCGAAGCAGATCGACTTCCTCGAGGTGCACGATTGCTTCACGATCGCCGAGGTGATGGCGCTCGAGGACCTCGGGTTCTTCCCCCAGGGCACGGCGGCGAAGGAGAGTGCCGAGGGGACGACCGCGCGGGACGGCAAGCTCCCCGTCAATCCTTCGGGCGGTCTGAAGGCGAAGGGCCATCCGGTCAGCGCCACCGGCGCGGGTCAGGTCGTCGAGATCTTCGAGCAGGTGAACGGCCGCGCGAAGGGGCGCGAGGTGCCCCGGACCGAGACCGCCCTGGCTCACAACGTGGGAGCGACCGGAGGGTCCTGCTCCGTCCACATCTTCTCACGGCGTTAGGGGAAGTCCGTGGTCGACGACAGCGCGTCCGCGCTCCATTCGATCGCGGATTTTGTGCGGGGATACGAGACGGATGCGAGGCTGCGGGGGTTCCGCTGCCAGAACTGCAGCCTGGTCACCGCGACGTGGGGGCTCGCCTGTTCGCGGTGCGGGGAGCCCAAGCTCGAGGAGTTTGCCCTGTCCGACCGGGGAAGGGTCGTCGCCTTCACGGTGCTGAGCGTCCCCGGCGAGGAGTTCCTGAACGATGCCCCCTACGCCTACGTGGTGGTCGACCTCGACGGGGGCGGTCGCGTGACGGGTTGGATGCCCGCCGTAAAGGCCGATAGCGATCTCTCGATAGGGGCGCCGGTTCGGTTCGTCCCCGGTTACAAACCCGGGGTTCAGTTCGCGAAGCTGCCTCCGGGCGAGGAGCGCTGACCCCGCCGTGGCCAGTGCGAGGGACGAGGACGCCTCCCGCCCATGGCTTCGCAGGTACTCCCCCGGCGTCCCGGCCCGCCTCGACTACCCTCCGGTGCTCCTTCCGCAGCTCGTGGCCGACGCCGTGCACCGGTGGGGAGACCGCACTGCCTTGGTCTACTACGGGGCGCGCTGGTCGTACTCCCGTTTCTGGGAGGAGAGCGAGAGGTTCGCCGCGTCGCTCGAGCGCGAGGGCGTCCGACCCGGGGACCGCGTCGCGATCTACCTGCCGAACTGTCCGGGGTTCGCGATCGCGCTGTTTGGAATACTTCGCCTGGGAGCGATCGCGGTCCAGGTCAGCCCCCTCTACGTGGGGGAGGACCTGGTCCGGGTCCTGAAGGATTCGGAACCGAAGGCGCTCGTGACCCTCGAGATCCTGTACCCGAACCTCGCGAAGGCGGAGGCGCAGGTCCGGATTCCCGCAGTGTTCGTGGCCCGTCTGCGTGAGTTCTACCCTGCGTGGAAGCGCCCGTTTGTCAACCTCGTCCTTCGCCGCCAGCATCTTCCGACCAAGTTCCCCGCTGGCCCGACGGTTCGTCAGTGGGCCCGCGCGGTCCGCACGCCCGGGACCGTACCGATCCACCCCGGCGACCCGGCGACCACGGTCGCCGTGTTCCAGTACACGGGCGGGACGACGGGGACCCCCAAGGCGGCCATGCTCACGCACCGGAACCTCGTCGCCAACGTCCTCCAGACGAACACGTGGAACACGACTCGGGTCGAGGGGAAGGAGGTGGTCGTGGCCGCGATCCCGTTCTTCCACATCTACGGCCTGACCGTCGGCCTCCTGATGGGGCTCGCGGACGGCGCCACCGTCGTGATCCAGACGCGGCCCGAGGTCGGCGAGCTCCTCGGGCTCATCGACCGCTACCGGCCGACGCAGTTCCCCGGCGTTCCCGCCCTCTACCAGGCGTTCGTCCATCGGACGGACCTCGATCGCCACGACATCCGTTCGATCAAGTTCTGCCTCAGCGGCTCCGCATCGCTGCCCGCGGAAGTGCAGAGACGATTCGAGGCGGCGACGGGAGGTCGCCTCCTCGAAGGATACGGCCTGACCGAGGCCTCTCCCGTAACCCACGCCAACCCTACCGAGGGCGAGAGGAGACCGGGCTCGATCGGACTTCCGCTGCCGGACACGGACCAACGGATCGTAGACCCGTGGGACGGTAGGCGGTCGCTGGCCATAGGCGAGGTCGGCGAGCTCGCGGTCCGGGGGCCTCAGGTGATGCTGGGATACTACCGCCAGCCGGAGGAAACGGCCGGCGTCCTGCAGGACGGGTGGCTCCGGACCGGCGACCTGGCTCGCATCGACACTGACGGCTACGCCTACATCGTGGACCGCAAGAAGGACATGATCAACGTCAGCGGCCTGAAGGTCTATCCTCGGGAGGTCGAGGAGGTCCTGTTCGAACACCCCGCCGTGGCGGATGCCGCGGTCGTGGGGGTTCCGGACGAAGCCCACGGAGAGGTGCCCAAGGGGTTCGTCGTCCGGAAGCCCGGGGCCTCCGTGCAGGCGGACGAACTGATCGCGTTCGTCCGCTCAAAGATCGCCCACTACAAGGCCCCGCGGTCGATCGAGTTCCGGGAAGCGCTGCCCCGGAGCGGCGTGCAGAAGGTCCTCCGCCGCGTCCTGCGCGGTGACGTCGACTCTCCCGGTTCGGCCGGGCCACCCAAGCCGCCCGCGTGACCCGCGGGTGGGCGAGCGGGCCGGCCGGAGAAGTCCCAGGGGCGCGTCGGTTCAGAGGCCGCGGTCGAGGAGGTCGCGGGCGACGACGAGGCGTTGGATCTCGTTCGTTCCTTCGAAGATCTCACTGATCCGAGCGTCTCGGTACGCCCTCTCGATCGGCGTTCCGCGGATGTAGCCGAGACCCCCGTGGATCTGCAGGGCCTCGTCGATGACCTCGCTCGCCCATTCGGAGGCGAGACACTTCACCGTCGCCGCCTCGCGGGTCTTGACCTGCCGCTCGAGGCGCCCCCAGCGGGACGGGTCGCTGCCCATGCGGTCCTGACGCGCGGCCGCGTGGTAGACCATCAGTCGTAGCGCGTGGACCTTCATCGCCATGTCCGCGAGCTTGAACTGGATCGCCTCGTACTCCGAGATCGGATGGCCGAACTGGGTCCGGTGCTGGGCGAAGTCGAGCGCGGATGCCGTGGCGGCCTGCATCCCCCCTAGGGACGCGGCGCCCAGCGAGACCCGGCCCACGTCGAGCGCGGTCATCGCGACCAGGAACCCACGGCCGACTCCGCCGAGGACACGGTCGGGACCGAGCTCCACGTGGTCGAGGATCAGTTCGGCGGTCGACGTGCCGTGCAACCCCATCTTCTTCTCACACCGGCCGACCTTGAACCCGGGCAGGTCCGTGTCGACCAGGAAGGCGGTCACGCCCCCGTTCGGCCCCAGCTTCGGATTGGTCGCGGCCATGAGGACGACCGTGTCGGCCTCTCGGCCGTTCGACACGTAGATCTTACTCCCGGTCACGACCCAGCCGTCGCCTTTGTGTTCGGCCGCGGTGTGCACGGAACCCGAGTCGCTCCCCGAGCCGGCCTCGGTGAGGCTGAACGCGAGCAGCTTCTCCCCCTTTGCCGCGGGGACGAGCCATCTCTGCTTCTGTTCCTCGGTGCCGTAGTAGAGCAGCGGGGTCGTGCCGAGCGACGTGTGGGCCCCGAGGATCGTCGCGTGGGACGCGTCGACCTTCCCGACCTCCTCGAGGAGGATGCAGTAGCCAACCTTCCCGAGGCCCAGGCCGCCGTACTCCTCCGGCACCGGGACGCCGAAGAACCCTGATTCCTGCATCTTGCCGACGGTCGCCTCGGGGAACTCCTCGCTCTCGTCCATCGCCGCCACGATCGGGACGACCTCCTTCTCGAGGAAGGCGCGGACGGCGGCCCGGAAGGCATCTTCGGCGGACGAGAAGGTGAAGTCGAACGTCACGGTCACTCCCCACGGAACTTCGGCGGGCGATGCTCCGCGAAGGCGGCGATCCCTTCTGCGAGGTCCTCGGTCGGAAGGACCTCCGTCTCGAACAGCTTCGCCTCGAGCGTGAGTCCCTCCGTCAGGTCGAGCCCGGGGCTAGCCGAGATCGCGCGCTTCGCCGCGCGGACCGCCTTCGGGGCCCTCTGGCCGATCGTGTGAGCGAGGTCCCTCGCCGCCCGGAGCTCCTGCCCGGCGGGAACGACCTTGTTCACCAGACCGATGCGGAGCGCCTCCGCGGCGGAGACGAGCGTCCCAGTGAAAACGAGCTCCTTCGCCTTTGCAACGCCTACGACCCGAGGGAGTCGCTGGGTGCCGCCGTAGGCGGGCATCAGGCCGTACGTCACTTCCGGCGCTCCGAACTTCGTGGATTCACCGGCCACCCGGAGGTCGCAGGCGAGGGCGAGCTCGAGGCCGCCCCCGAGCGCGAGGCCGTGCACCGAAGCGATCACCGGGGGCCCGAGCGCCTCGATCCGCCGTAGGATCTCGTGTCCCTTTCGGACGACCTCGGGGGCCTTGGCGAGGTCGAGCGAGGCCATCTCCTTGAGGTCGGCCCCGGCGCTGAAGTACTGTCCGTCACCCGCGAGGATGATGGCGCGCACCGCCAGGTCCTGCGAGAGCGCCGTGACGCGCGCGTCAAGTTGGGCAAGGAGCCCCGTGGAGAGGGCGTTGACGGGAGGGTTCTTGAGGAATAGGATGCGAACTCCGTCCTCCTCGCTTTTCTCCACGACAAGGTCGCTCGCGGCCATCGTAGCCCCTCTTCGCGGAGAGGTCCGGGCCGGCTCTTAAGAGAACCTCCCGCCGAAGCCGGCTAAGGTGGCGCGGGCGGTAAGTAAGCCCGAGCGGTTGGCGCGTCCGTGGCACGACGGGAGCTCCTGTCGCTTTCGCTGTACTCCCTTCTCGCGAGCAATCGCGGGGGGCTGTTCATCGTCTTCCTCCCCCTCTACCTGGTCGAGGAAAAGGGCGCCTCCCTTCCGATCGCGCTCGCAATCCTTTCGCTCGCCTACGTTCCCGCGAGCCTGATCGGACCACTCGTCGGTCGCCTTTCCGACCGGGCGCGGCGTCGCAGACCGTTCCTGATCGCGGGCGAAGCGATCGCCTTCCCGTTGTTCCTGTCGATCGTCTTCGCGCCGGGGTACCTGCTCGCGGGGGCGCTCTTCATCGCGGCCGAACTGGCGCTCGCGATCGGGGGCCCGGCCTACACGGCGTACGTGGCCGACGTCACGCACACCGGCGAACGTGGATTCGGCTACGGGCTCCTGAACGCCACCTCGAGCGCCGGCGGGGTCGTGGGGTTCCTGCTCGCCGGATACGTGACGTTCGTCTACGGGCTCGGAGCGCTGTTCCCGTTCGTCGTCGCCGTGATGGTGGGGACTCTCACGGTCGTGATCTTCGTGGTGCCGGAGGTCCGGCTGGCCGCCCCTGTCCACGCGCGCCGGCCACTCCGCGAGATGAAGCCAGTGATCACGTTCTCGTTCGCGGTCTCGATCCGGGCGATTGGCAGCGGCGCGGTCGCCACCTTCTACGGGTACCTCGCCGCGAGCCTGGGGGCGAACAACTTCGAGGTCGGAATCGTGGCGATCGCGGGCCTGCTTACCGGAGCCCTCGTCTCCGTCCCCCTCGGGCGATGGATCGACCGCAGCGGAGAGATCCGGGGGATCTGGTACGGCACCCTGCTTACCCTCGCCTCGTTCGGGATCTTCATGACGGCCTCCACCTGGGAGCAGACGGTGCCGGCCCAGGCCGTCCGGAACGGCGGGCTCGCGATGGTCGGCACCGGGATGCAGGCCTGGGTGGCGCGCATGGCGCCCCCGAGCCAGCGTGCCGAGTATCTCGGCATGTTCACGCTGATCAATTCCACCCTGTGGAGCGTCGGTCCCCTGGTCGGGGCGGTGGCGATCGCACTGGCCGGCTTCACGGGCCTCTTCGTGATGGCCATCGCGACGACGGCCATCTCCCTGGTCGTGATGGAGTTCCTTTACGGCGAGATGGGGATCCGCGCCCGGCTCCGCCGGCCGGACGCCCCGCTGTCGGCGAGCTGAGGGACCCGATTCGGGCACCCTCTTATAGCGAGGGACCCGTCCCCGCGACGTGCCGCGTCCCACCACGTTCGCCGACGCCGGATCCAGCTATGAGGCGGCGGAGTTCGTCCTCCTCGGGGTGCCGTTCGACCGGACCACGTCGTTCCGGCCGGGCGCGAGGTTCGGCCCCGATTCGATCCGCCAGCATTCGTGGAACTTCGAATCCTACGACCTCGAGACCGGGATAGACCTCTCGGAGGTACCCGTCCACGACCTCGGCAACACCGAGGAGTTCGGTAGCGCGGCGGACATGGTCGAGTCGGTTCGGGGGGAGATCGCGAAGGTCTACGCGGACCGGAAGATCCCGATCGTTCTGGGCGGGGACCACGCGTGCGCGCCCCCGTGCGTCGAGGCGTATCCGAAAGGCGGTCCCAGCCTCGGGGTCCTGTACCTGGATGCCCATCTCGACTTCCGGTCGAGCTACCTCGGGGACGGTCGGAGCCACGCCTGCTCTTCCCGCCGGATGCTCGAGAAAGTGGGGGCCCGGAACATCGTGGTCCTCGGGGTCCGGTCGGTCTCGCGCGAAGAAACGGACGACAACAAATCGATCGGCATGCAAACCGTGAGCGCCCACGAGATCGCCCGGGACGGGATCAAGTCCTCGCTCTCCAAGGCGCTCGGGATGCTGAAGACCGAGCGACTCTACATCTCCCTGGACATCGACGCGATCGACCCGGCGTACGCGGGCGCGACCGGGACCCCGGAACCGTTCGGCCTGACCCCGCGGGACGTGAAGTTCATCATCGACGAGGCTGCGCCCCGGCTCGTGGGGCTCGACATCATGGAAGTGAGCCCCCCCTACGACCAGGGCAACACCAGCGTTCTGGCCGCGAGACTGGCGCGCGAGGCGATCGTCCGGGTGGTCGCTTCCCGTAAGGGCCGGTAGACGCCCCGAGAGCATGGCCGACGAGGAGCAAACCGGACGCACGGTCTCCCGGGGAGCGGAGGCCTCGCTGAAGGCCGTGGACTGGTGGGGATTCCCCGCTCTACTGAAGGAGCGGGAGACGAAGGCCTACCGACCGAAGGCCCTGGACGACCGCCTCCGTCGGGACCGGACGCGGACCGAGGTCCGCCTGTTGGTGGACGCGCGGCGCCTCGGCGTCCGGACGCCGATCATCTACGACGTCGACCTCCCCCGCCACCGGATCATCCTCGAGGAGCTCCCGGGTTCGACCCTCAAGCAGATCCTCGAGGATCCCGCGATCGACCCCACCCGGGTCGTCCGGGCCGTCCAGTCGTTGGGCGAGTCGCTCGGGCGCCTTCACGCCGGTGGGATCTCCCACGGGGACCTCACCAGCTCGAACGTGATCTTCCCCGACGGACCGGAGGGGTCGCCCGCGTTCCTGGACCTCTCGATGGGAAGCCGGAACCCGGGCGTCGAGGAGTTGGGGATCGATCTCCATCTCGTCGAGGAGGACCTCAAGGCCCTGTCCGCGCGCGCGGTCGCGCTCGTCCGCGCCTTCTACGAGGGATACACCGTGGGGAATCCGGGGGGCGCGAAGGACGTCCGGGCCCGCGCCCGCCAGATCCGAGGGCGGGTCCGGTACGCCTGACCGGGCGTCACTCGCCGCGACGGGTTCGGGCGAGCCCCGCAGCCAACGCCGCCGGGAGCTCCTCGATCACGTCGGTCGCGATGAGTCCGAAGCTCCGACGGGAGGCCCCGACGATCCCGGCCTCACCGACCCAGTAGGTCGCGAGCCGGGCCGCCGCCAGAGGGCCCAGGCCCTGGGCGAGCTGGCCCGCGAGGACCCCGGCGAGAACATCCCCCGTCCCCGCGACGGTCATCGCCGGGTGGTGGTGGAGGTTCTCCACGGTCATCTCCCCGTCCGAGAGTATGTCCGGCTCCCCCTTCGCGACCAGGAACAGGCGCCGCTCCTTCGCTACCCGGCCGACCGCGGCCGCACGCGTCGCAGGGGTGAGCGACGCGGCGTCGGAGAACAAGCGAGCGAACTCGCCCGAGTTCGGGGTGGCGACCACCGGCTCCGAACCCTTCGACTGGATCTCCGATGGCGAGGGAATGGCCGCCAGTCCGTCCGCGTCGACGAGCATCGGGATGGTCCCCGCGAGGGCCCGTTCGATCGTGCCGAGCGCCTCCAACGTCTCGGGATGGGCGCCGGCGCCCATGCCGATCGCGATCGCATTCGGGGGGCTGGCGCGGACGAAATCCAGGATCTCGGGAACGTCGGTCGGCCGGAACCGCTCCTGCCCGAAGGCATGCACTACGAGGGTGGGGGAGAATCCCTGGACCTTCTCCGCCGCTCCGCCGGGCGCGAGCACCGTCGCCCGCTCGACCCCCGACCGAAGTGCGGCGAGCCCGGCGAGCGCGGGGGCGCCCGCGTAGGGCCCCCCGCCGATGATGATCAATCGCGCGGTGCGGCCTCGTCCCGAACGCGTGGGCGGGATCCGGAACAAGACGAACTCTCCCGGCCCGGTCCTCCGCCACGCGTCCGGCGGAATCCCGATGTCCCGGACGACGACCTCTCCCGCCGTTCGGGGGTCCATCTCCTGCTTCGGTACCGTCAGCGCCACGGTGGTCGTCGGGTGGACGCCATCGGGCGCTCCGGTTCCTGTCGGGAGGTCGACCGAAAGGACCGGGGCTCCACACTGTCGGATGGCGTCCACCGCATCTTGGATCGGCCTTCGCAACGGTGCGGTCTGGCCCGTCCCGAGCAACGCATCGATGACGAGCGGCATCGTGGCCAGCTCGTCGGGTCGAGGCGCCCTCGGGTGGATGGGGACCGTATGCTCGATCCGCTCGAAGCATCGGCGGGCGGCTCGGGACCGGACCTCGGCGAGGGGACGGACGATCCAGACCTCCGGGGAGAAGCCCCACTGGTGCAGGTAATGGGCGCAGCAGGCGCCGTCCCCGCCGTTGTTACCCGTGGACGCCACCACTGCGACACGCGCGGGAGGCGGGGGAAGGCGACGGGTTGCCTCTTCGGCGACCGCGCGACCCGCGTTCTCCATCAGGTTGTCGAGCGAGACGCCGAGCGCCACCGCGTTCTGCTCGGCGACCGCCATCTCCTCGGAGGAGAGCGGTCGGGGGGAGGCGGCCCACATCGTGGGGCCTACGGGGCCGGGGTCCCTTCGGCGGGTGCGTCGGGCACCGAGAACAGGTTCATCGAGGAAGGGAGCAGGTTGCGCCGGGCGAGGAACTGGGCCTGGGTCCGGCTATAGCGGAACAGGATGTCGGCCTTGCCCTCCTGGAATCCCCAAGGGCGAAGGATGAGAAGATCGCCGGCGCGGATCCACATCTTTTTCTTCATCTTCCCCGTGATCCGTCCCATCCGCGAGATGTTGTCTTCGCACATCACGCGGATCCGGGCGGCACCGAGCAGCTGACTCGCGATTCCGAACACTTCTCCGCGGGGGCGTCGCGGGAGCGGCAACCGACCTACATCCTCCCCGCCCTCGAGGACCTCGACCGTCGGGGGCCCCTCTTCCACGACCGGAGGGACCGGAGGTTCCGCGACGGGCTCGGGGGGTTCGGGCACGGTGTTATGATTCGAGGACAGTATTTCAGTTGGGCCCCCGGCGAGGGAAGACCCGGAGCGGGTTCTCTTCGAGGATCCGTCGCTGGTCGTCCGCTGGCAGGGGGAGCGCCCGGAACGCCTCCAAGTTCCCGCCGATATCTTTCACCCCGGGGCCCGGCCAGTCCGTGCCGAACAGGACCTTCCCGGCGATGCGGTCGAGGTTCGGAAAGTACTCGAGGAGGCGGGTGGGAGGTATGCCGGAGACCTCGAGCCAGACGTTGGGGAACCGGCGGGCGAGGAAGACCGCCGTGGAGGTCCAGATCGGGCGGCCCCCGTGCGCAAGCACGATGGTGAGGTCCGGAAAGTCGACCGCCACGTCCTCCACGAGCATCGGGTCCGCGAACCGATTGCGGGCCCGCGGAAAGACCGACGTACCCGTGTGGAAGATCACCGGGACCTTCTCCCGCTCGCAGGCCCGGTAGATGGCCTTCAGCCCGGTCAACTTCCCTTCGACGTAGGCGTTCGGGGCGAACAGCTGGTGCGCCGGGTGCAGCTTGAGGGCGCGGATGCCGAGGTCGTGGACCAGGCGACGGATCTCGCCGTCCGGGTCGGGGTGGTCCGGCCGAATCCCCCCGGCCGCGATCAGGCGGTCGGGGTCCTCGCGAGAGAACTGGCTGACGAACGTGTTCGCCGCCTCGGTGTACCCGATCACTTCCTGAGCCACGTAGTTCACGAGCACCGCGCGTTCGACGCCGGATCGGTCGAGGTACTCGAGAAACCGCCTCGGCTCCTTCACCATCCGCGCCTTCTCGGGGTCGATGTGGCCGACCAGGGCGAGCGCGTCCGGGTGCATCTCCCAGAGCGGGTTGATGTGGACGTGGCAGTCCGTGACGCCCATCCGCCTTGGGCAACGGTCCCCTGATATAAGCGACGGGCGGGCCATGTCTCTGGCTGCGAGCATTTATCTCTCGGCCCGGCGGTCGCCGGCCGATGTCCGTCCCGCAAACCCCGAAGGTCATGCCCAAGCACCTGAAGGCCACGTACCTTGGCGACCAGGAGGTCCTGATCGAGGAAACCCGCGGGACCAAGTGGTACTACTTCCCCGGACCCGTCGTTTTCCTGCTGGTGGCCGCGGCGCTGACCTACCTCGGCTGGGGTGCGAGCATGGGCTGGACGTTCACGCACACGTACTGGAGCGCCCTGACCACGCTCGGAAAGGACGTGCACGTATCGGCCTCCACGATCCGGCTCGCCTTCGCGGCGTTCTTCACGCTCCTTCTGATCGCCGGTCTCCTTTGGCTCGTGGTCCGCTACCTCCGATGGATCAGCACGGTCTACGCCGTCACGTCCCACCGCGTGATCATCCAGAAGGGGATTCTCGGGCGCAACTTCGACCAGATCCCGGTATCGCAGGTCCGCGGCGTGGACGTGCACCAGTCGTTCGGGCAGCGTCTCCTCCGGTACGGTACCCTGCGGGTGAGCTCGGAGGGGGGCGCGGCCATCGGGAACGAGGACTGGAAGGGAATCCCCCAACCGTTCCTGTTCCAGCGGCGCCTCGAGAACGTCGCGGAATCGCTCGACCCTTCGAACCGGCCGCCGCCGCGCTGACGCCGATTTCGCGGGTTAGAGGTGGCCGGGACCCTCGGGGCTCGCCGGGCAACGCACGTTAAATCGCCTCTCCGCCGTCGCCGGCCCGGCCATGGCGGACGAGTTCGACGTCATCGTGGTCGGAGCCGGGATGGCCGGCAGCTCCGCGGCGATCCGACTGGCCCAGGGCGGAGCGAACGTTCTCCTCCTTGAACGGGGCGCCGAGCCCGGGGCGAAGAACCTCTCGGGCGGCGTGCTCTGGGGCCGCGACCTCGACCCGATCCTTCCGAACTGGCAGACCGAGATGCCGCTCGAGCGGCACGTGGTTCGCAAGCGGTTCGGCTTCCTGACCCCAGAGGACTCCGTCGCGTTCGATTTCGAGGACGGCGCGTGGCGCAAGGAGCCGTACGTCGTCCATACGGTCCTCCGGGCACGGACGGACGCCTGGCTCGCGAAGAAGGCCGAGGAGGCCGGGGCGACCGTGGTCGCCTCGGTTCCCGTCGACTCCCTCCTGTGGGAGGGCTCGCGGGTGCACGGGGTCGTACAAGGTGGGGAGAAGATGACCGCGCCGGTCACCATCCTGGCCGACGGGACCAACTCGCGGCTTTCGTTGGGGACCCCGATACGACCCGAGACCCGGCTTTCGAGCGAGGCGACCGAGCTCGGGATCAAGGAGGTCTACCGGCTCGACCCGTCGGTCCTCGAGGAGCGGTTCCAGCTTGGTCCGGGCGAGGGTCATGCCGAGGAGTGGGTGACGGGGATCTTCCCGCCGGGCGTTATGGCGGGGGGCTTCCTGTACACGAACCGCGACACGCTTTCGATCGGGCTCATCGTGAACATGGCGTCGCTCTTCGGTAAGGGCGTCTACGCGCACGACCTGATCGAGCGGTACAAGCAACATCCCACGATCCAGCGTCGCCTGCGTGGCGCAGAACTCGTCGAGTACGGCGCGAAGCTCATCACTTCGGGCTGGGCGAGCCGGCCCAGCGCTTTCCACGGCGACGGGTGGATGGTGGCGGGGGACGCGGCCGGGTTCACCTTCTCGAACGGTATCGTGATCCAGGGAATGAACTACGCCATACGCAGCGGTCTCGAGGCGGCAGAGACGGCCCTCGCCGCCAAGGCCGCGGGCGATGCGTCCCGCGCGAGGCTGGCGGAATACGACCGTAGGCTGGCGTCCACCGGCATTCTCGCCGATTTCCGGGACTTCGCCGGCATGGACCGCGTGAAGTGGAACGCTCGCATCTACACTGCCTACCCGCGGTTCGCGACGCAGATGTTCCACGCGATGATGAGCGGTACCGGCGAGCCGAAGCAGCACATGCGCCGGCTCCTCCGTACGGCGCAGCGCGCCGCCGGGCTCTCCACGACCGCGCTCGTGCGCGACGCGGTCGCGGTCGCGCGCGACCTCTGACGGACCGTCAGATCCCCCGGACGCGGCGGATCTCCGCGGTCAGGGCGGGGACGATCTCGAACAGGTCCCCCACGATGCCGTAGTCCGCCACCCGGAAGATGGACGCAGAGGCGTCGTTGTTGATCGCAACGATCACGCGCGAGCTCATCATGCCCACGAGGTGCTGGATCGCCCCCGAGATCCCCACGGCGATGTAGAGCTGCGGGGAGACCGACCGGCCCGTCTGGCCGACCTGGAGGGACGACGGGCGCCACCCGGCGTCCGTCACGGCGCGAGAGGCCCCGACCGCCGCCCCGAGGGAGGCCGCCAGGTCGTCGACCAGCCGGAAGTTCTCCGGCGCTCGCACGCCACGGCCCCCGGAGACCACGATCGACGCGTCTCCCAGGGATGGCCCGCTGCCGCCGGAGGCCGATTCTATGGTCGTGCGCTTCGCAGCGAGAAGACCGGGAGGGACGTCGGCGGCTGGAACGGCCTCGACCGCGCTCGTCACGGCCGGTCCGTTGGGGATTGGGAACGCATGGGGGCGCACGGAGACGACGCATCGTCCGCCCCGGAGACGACGGGTCTCGGTCGCCCGTCCCCCGAAGACCGGCCGACGGATGCGGAGGGTCTCGTCGACCCATTCGAGCTCGGTGACGCCGTTGGCGGCGCTTGCGTTGAGGGCCACCGCGACCCGGCCGACCAGGTCACGACCGAACGTCGTGCCGCCTAGGAGGACCACGTTCGCCCCGACCGCGTTCGCGGCCGACGCGACGTACCGGGTCTGGGCGGCCACCGGCGCGGTCTCGAGCCTCGGGTCCTCCACGCGTAACACCCGTGTCACCCCGTAGGCGCCGAACGCGGGCGCGGCCGAGGCCGCCCCCGGGCCGGCAAC
Organism: Thermoplasmata archaeon; assembly: GCA_035297125.1. Lineage (GTDB taxonomy): Archaea > Thermoplasmatota > Thermoplasmata > Lutacidiplasmatales > UBA184 > Lutacidiplasma. The sequence goes on along the minus strand of DATGZQ010000077.1, from coordinate 18,894 downwards.
AAACCCAACGACCGTCCCGCTCGGTCCGGCGAGGGATCGAGCGACTCCCACGGCCTCGGCGGTCGCCGCGGAGAGGGTGGCCCCGGCAGTCTCTCCTACGACGAGCAGGTTCGGCGTCACGGGAACACCTTCGCCTCTTCCTTGAGGATGCGAACGAGCTTCTCGGCGGCCTCCGCGGGGGTCCGGTACTCGATCATACGGGCTCCGGTGCGGGGGGGTGGTAGCGCGAACCGTTCGAGCTCGCTCCGGCCGTGGTCAGCCGTAGGTGTGGGAGGATTCGCTTTCCCGAGTAGCGCCCTGCGTGACTTGAGGATCGCCGGAAGCTTCGCCGTGCGAGGGTCGTTCCAGGCCTGCTGGAGGGCGATCACGCACGGGAGAGGCGATTCCCAGGTTTCCTGTCCGGCTTCCGCCGACCGGCCGAACTTCAGGCGTTGCGAGGCCGGGTCCCAGCGCAGGTCCACCACGAAGCCAAAATGGGGGAGGCCCAGCATCTCGGCGAGGGCACCGGGTACGAGCCCTTCCTCGTCGTCTCCAGCCTGCTTTCCGAGGAGCACGAGGTCGTGCGGTAGCGCCTCGATCGCATTTCGGAGTGCCGCCGCAGTCGCGAGCGGGTCCTCCGGTGTCCCGGCGGAACGCTCAACGGCCGTGGCTGTGTCGCAGCCCAGCGCAATCGCCGCGCGAAGGACCTCCTCGGTCCATCGGGAGGACCCGAACGAGACGGCGTGCACTTTCGAGCCGGCGTTGGCCTCCTTGAGCAGCAGAGCCTGTTCTACGGCCGACTCGTCGTAGCCTGCGAGGACGAACTTTACGCCCTCGGGGTCGAGCCCCGACCCGTCGGCCAACGGCCGCAGTCGGGTCTCCGCGTCCGGGACCGGCTTGAGGCAGACGACGATCTCCACGCGCGGTCGCCCCTAGGAGTAGCCGCGCAGCAGTTCGCGTGCGATCACGGTCCGCTGGATCTCGTTCGCACCTTCGTAGATCTGTGTGAGCTTGGCGTCCCTGAGTAGCTTCTCGACCGGGTACTCCTTCATGTAACCGTATCCTCCGAACGTCTGGATCGCCTCGTCGGCTACGTGGAGGGCCGCGTCGGACGCGAAGCACTTCGCGATCGACGACTCGAGGGTGCCCTTATGTCCGCGATCGATCGTCCATGCCGCGTGCCAGGTCAGAAGACGAGCCGCATGCACGGCCTGGGCCATGTTCGCGAGCTTGATCTGGATCGCCTGGTGCTCGGAGATCAGCTTGCCGAACGTCTCGCGTTTCAGGGAGTAACGCGCGGCGTGGTCGAGCGCCGCCTGGGCGATCCCCGTCGCGAGGGCCCCGATCGGAGTCCGCGTCTGGTCTAAGGTTCGCATCGCGATGGAAAATCCCTCCCCCTCCGCGCCGAGCCGGTCCGAGACCGGGACGCGCACGCCCTCGAAACGGACGCTCGATGTCGAGGACGCCCGGTGGCCCATCTTCTCCTCGTCCTTTCCGGGGACGAGTCCCTTGGCCGAGCGAGGGACCACGAAGGCGGAGATGCCTTTGTGGCGAAGCTCGGGGTTCACCATCGCGAATACGGTGTACAGCGAGGCGTGCGGCGCGTTGGTGATGAAGCACTTCTCCCCGTCCAGCACGTACTCTTCTCCCTCCCGCCGGGCGCGGGTGCGCAAAGCGCCGGCGTCGCTCCCTCCCGCGGGTTCCGTCAGGCAGAAGGAAGCGAGGTGGTAATCCGCACAGAACGGCTGGAGGTACCGCTGCTTCTGCTCGGGCGTCCCCCCCAACAGGATCGGTTCGAGCGCGAGGCAGTTGGCGATGATCGACGTGGTCATCCCGCCGCAGGCGTAGGCGAGCTCCTCGACGATCAGGCATTGCTCGAACACCGAAAGGCCACTTCCGCCAAGTTCGCCCGGGACGTTGAGATTCATCAGACCGAGGGCGTGGGCCTTGCGATAGATCTCCTCGGGAAACCGTGCGGTCCGGTCGCACTCCGCAGCGTGCGGCGCCATCTCGCTCCGCGCGAATTTCCGGGCCATATCCCGGAGGCTTTCGTGCTCGGGTGAGAGGGAGAAATCGGGCATTCCGAGGAAGGCGGCGTGCCACCGGCCCGCGCTATATCACGGCTTGGGTGGGGATTGGTAGCTTGCCGCGGGAAACGTAAAGGTCGGATTCCATCTCGAGGACGTCGGACAGAAAGCGATGCCGGACTCAGCCCTCGAGCCGCTTACCGAGGAAGAGATTCGGAAGGCGACCGTCGGCGAACCCGTGCGCCTTGATGGCCCGGTCCAGCTCGTGGAATACGACCCGTTATGGCCGGAGCAATTCGCTCGCGAGGCTCGACGGATCACGTCAGCCCTCGGGCGACGTGCGCTCCAGATCGAGCACATCGGCTCGACCTCGGTCCCCGGACTCGTTGCAAAGCCGATCATTGACATCCTCCTGGTAGTGGCCGACTCTTCCGACGAGGCCACCTTTGTGCCGGCACTCGAGGCGGCGGGGTACGTGATCCGGATCCGGGAGCCCGACTGGCACCAGCACCGCCTCTTCAAAGGGCCGGACACCAACGTCAACATCCACGTATTCTCGACCGGTTCCGTTGAGATCGAGAGGAACCTCGCCTTCCGGGATAGGCTGCGGGCGAACGTGGCCGATCGCGAGCTCTACGCACAGACCAAGAGGGAACTCGCGGCCAAGGACTGGAAATTCGTTCAGAACTACGCCGACGCGAAGTCCGAAGTGGTCGAGGCGATCCTTGCCCGAGCGCGGCCCCTGCCTCCGGCCGCCGGGGAAAGCCCCGCACTCGACAGGTCTCCCTCGAAAGCAAAACCGTCGCGCAAGAAACGGTCGATGGCTGACGGCGGAAGTTAAGTTTCAAAGCCGGTCGACTCGGCGTGCGCGCTTCGGGCAAGAGGGGGACCGGCACCTCAGGCTCGGGCGAGATCGTGGTTGACGACTACGCTCGCATCGACCACGACCGCCTACGCCGGACGGGCGTGCCCGAAGTGATCCTCGGCGAGGGCAAGAGCGTAGAACAACTTGTCGGGATCCTAAGATCGGTCCGGGCTCGCGGGCTGGGCGCCCTGGTCTCACGCCCGTCAGCCGCTCAACGCCGGGCGCTCCGAGGCGCTGCGAACTCCGATCTCCGGACTCGATCGCTCGCGGGGGGCCGCATCCTCCGGATCCCGGGGCTGTTGGGTGGCTCCTACCGCAACGGAACGGTCGCGATCCTTGCGGCCGGAACAAGCGATGTCGCGGTCGCGAGGGAGGCGGAGGCCGTTCTGGTGGAGCTGGGCATCCGTGTCGCCTGCGCCTTCGACGTGGGGGTGGCCGGATTGCATCGGCTGCTCCGCGCTCTGAGACGACTCGAGCCACGCAAGCCCGAGATGTACCTTGTCTTCGCGGGCCGGGAAGGGGCGCTGCCTACCGTGGTCGCGGGTCTCGTGCGGGCCCCCGTGGTCGGAATCCCTACGTCGATCGGGTACGGTCGGGGCGGCCGGGGCCATGCGGCGCTGAATGCGATGCTCCAGTCGTGTGCCCCGATCGCGGTGTTCAACATCGACGCGGCGGTGCCCGCCGCGTTGTTTGCGGCCCAGCGATTCGCGACGGAACCCTCGGGTACACGCCGCGCGCGCCGCAACTCGACGGCGCACCAACGTGGCCGGCCGTAGGCGATCCCTCGACGCGTCGTCGGTGGCGATCGGGGGCAGCCCCCGGGCCCTTCAGGGTCGGCACCGCCCTTCGACCGGCCCCGGCCTGCCTCACGTTCATACGGCCGGGCGCCCTCAGCGGCAATCGTGCCCGAGGCGATCTACTCGACCCTGGCAGAATTCTACGACCGGGTGTACGGGACGAAAGATTACTCCCGAGAGGCTGCTTGGGTCCTTAGCGTCGCGCGTCGCGAGATGGGGAGGGCGCCCCGCTCACTGCTGGACGTCGGCTGCGGCACCGGGCGACATCTCGCCGTGTTCCGACGCTCGCTCGACGTCGCGGGTGTGGACCGGAGCCCGGAAATGCTGAGGATCGCGCGGAGGCGGCTGGGCCCAGGCGTTCCGCTCGTCCGCGGCGATATGGCCCGGTTCGACGCGCGCCGGTCGTTCGATGTTGTGGTCTGCCTCTTCAGCGCGTTCGCGTACCTTCAGCGACGCGAAGAGCGCGAGGCTGCGGCCGCGAATTTCTATCGCCATCTCGAACCCGGCGGGGTGGCCCTCGTGGAGGGCTGGGTCCGCTCGTCCCGCTGGCGGGCGGGGGCCATCCACCTGCAAACCTACGACGGGGACGACGCCAAGCTGGCCCGGCTTTCGGTGGCGCGCCGGGACGGCAACGACTCCCTGATCGAGATGCAGTACCTGGCGGCCGAGCCGGGAGGGAGGATCCGCCACGTCGCCGAGACGCACCGGATGTGCCTCCTCGAGCCCTCGGAGATGCTGGCCCCGTTCCGGCTCGCGGGGTTTCGGGTCAAGGCGCTGTTCTCGGGTCCCTATCGGGCGCGGGGGTTGTTCGCCGCCGTCCGACCCCTCGAAAGGGGTGCCTCTGGCGGGACGAAGCCAACTGTTCGCAGAAGGCGATCTCCCCCTAAGCGGGGCCGCCCGCACTGAGCCGGGGTGGCGTCCGGGCCGCGTCCGCGGGCCCGGGTCTGGGTGCCGGGCCCTGCCCGGCCCGGATTCGAAGGCCTTTTGAGACCCTCCGCTCCTCGTGTGCCTGTGCCGTCGCGCGCGCTCCTCTCAGAGCAGTGGCAGCGGGAGGACCGGGAGGAACGAGACCGGCTCCGCCAGCTCGAGGACCGCCTCAACACGCTCCTCGACCAGCGGCACGGCCTCATCGGCCAGGTGCGCGCCCTGTCCGCGAAGCAGAAGGACCTCTACAACCGCCGCCAGGTGCCTCAGGCGGAGGTGGAACGCCTCCACGACGAGTTCGGGCAATTGGGCAAGCGCCTCTCCGAACTCCGCGGAGGCTGTGAGCGGGCCCGGCAAAAGCTCGAAGAGTCGGTCGTCCGACGCCGCGAGCTCGTGCTCACCTTCGAGCGCGGGGAGCGGCAGAACCCAGAGCAGCTCAAGCGGGAGATCGCCGAGCTCGAGCTCCGGCAACAGACTCGGGCGGTCCCCATCGAAGACGAGAACGCCCTGATCGCCGAACTGCGCTCCAAGGCGAAGGAGCTCCAGCACATCGAGTCCCGGAAAGCGATCGCGCTCGAACACGAGAAGCAACGCCGCGAAGCCGAGGAGGCGATCGCTGCGGCACGACTGGAGGTCGACCGGCTCGTGGAGGAGATGGGGAAGGCCCGGACCGACCGTGACAAGCATATGGTCGATATCCGCGCCAAGCTCGAAGCCGCCGGTGCGATGGTCGCCGAGATGCGGACCGCCGGTCGGGCGCGGGCGGAGCTGATGACCCAGGTCGACACCGTCTCCCGGGAGATCGCCGAGGTCGAGAAGGAGGGGCGCGAGCTCCTCGCACGTTCCCGGACGCGACGGGAGGACGCCCGCAAGATCCTCCAGGAGTACTCGAGGCCACGGCCCGCCCCACGCCGGAGCGACCCGACGGCGGTCGCGGAATCGAACCTCGAGGAACTGATGAAGCGCGGGAAGGTAACCCTCGGCTGAACGCCGCCGGGCCCTCTACGGCCCGTGGATATCGACGATCGTCACCACGAAGATCAGCGTCTGGCCGACGACTTCCCGGTTGAAATTCTCGGAGTACGTTCCGGTCAGAAGATCGACCGAGGAGACGATGAACGCCGACGAAGAGCAGACCTGGCTCGTCGTAGCGACGTGCCCCTGGAAGAGGCCTGCGTCCGAGGTGGTGAGCTCGTTGTGGAGAGTGATCGTGAGGGGGGTTACGTTCGTCACGACCACCGGCCAGCCGTTCGGGGAGGAGGTCCATCCGATCGTCGGGAGGTTCTCCACGACGATCGCGCTCGGGTTCGCGCTGATCACGAGATCGGGCCACGAGTACGTCGGGTCCGTGAAACGCGCCCCCGACTGGGCCAGCACCCCGGGATAGCTCGTGTTGAACTCGACCGGCGTGTAACTCACGACCGAAGGGAGCGTGAGCGTGAGGTTGGCTGTCCGCACGCAGCTCTGGACCAACGGCCCGTAGCCGAGGTTTGGCGGGACGGTCGCCCAGCGGGTCTGGTTCCCCGCAAGGCCCAGAAGACCCTGCCAGAAGCCCGTGACCACGCCCCCGTACGTGACGTTGCCGACGGTGTAGCCCGCGCTGGGCGTGTTCGGTCCCACGTGCACCGGTAGCGGGGTGTACCCCGATGCGCTGCGGGGCGTGTACTGGAGTGACTTGGGCCATGTCGCGTTGTTCTCCGCGACCGACTTGATGGACGTGTCGAAGACTCGGCCCTGTTCCGGCCCGCTTCCGAAGAGCCCGATGTAGTTCACGCTGACGTTGTCTCCGACCTGGACCGTGGGGGGGCCGGACGGCGCCTTCGGGTGATTGAGCTCGTAGAGGAGTCCGGCGCCGACTCCTGCCGCCACTACGGCAACGATGGTGAGGATGGCTATCAGAGCGAAGGACGGGGACCGATCGACCATGGGTTACGGAATCAACGAGGGAGTGGGGGTCAGCTCTTCGCTGGTCTCGTCATCGATTCGGAGAGACAGGTGTTCCTCATTCCCCCGCGTCTCCGAGTCTGGCGCGTATATATATCCTCGGGCGCCGAACAACCGACGTCGGGCCGGGAGATCGAACTTCGGTCACCCCGGGAAGTTCGCGATCGGGTGAAGACCCGAGCCTCCGGGGATTGCGGGGGCGCGACGCGAACGGACCTTTCGGGGTCGCGCCCCGGCTCACGCCGTTGGTGGTGCCGGCTGCTCAGACGTACTTCTGGCAGCTCGCGCAGTAGTACCGGCCGTACTGGGCTAGGTAGGTGGTCGGCTTGCCGCAGCTCGCGCAGAACGGTGGCGCCGCCGCGGGGGCCGCCGGGGGTGGAGGTGGGGGGGGCGTTCCCATCGATCCGGGCGGGGGTGGCGGGACGGCTCCGCCCATGGGCGGGCTCGGCCAAGAGGTCGCGGCGCCGCCGGCGCTGTTCCGCTGCCAGGTGATCAGGGGGTCGAACTTGATGTACGCGATCAGGAGGATGACTCCCAGAAGAATGCCGCCGAGGAAGAAGCCGATGATCATCCACATCAGAGTCTTCGACTTGGCAGCCTCATACTGGTGAGCGTTGACCAGCGACTCGATCTCCTTCATCTGAGTGTAGATGATGAAGTCGACTACGCCGAAGATGACGATGAGAATCGGCCAGATCAAGACCACGCCGAGACTTGAGGCGCAGTACGATCCCAGTACGCTACTGCACGTGTCGAAAAGCCAGATGGCGATCGCTACGTAGATGACTCCTCCGATGAAGAGAAGGACCGCGAAGATGATCGCGAGGATCCGCACGATGTGCAACATCGATTTGATCGACTGCGCCTCGGGCGGCTCCATGGTGGGCATGCCCGGCCCTGCCCCGTACTGCTGGTACGCCATGTTTGGTAACCGGGGGCCCCAGAATAGGCTGGGTTCTTAGAACCTTCGGTCGAACAAGCGGGGTATCCGGTCGCGGAATCCGGCTTCGAAGGGGATCGAGACCCGGGTCCGTTCGGGTCAGGTCCGCCGCAGCTTGCCCACGATCGGTTCCTCGAGTACCCCTTCCTCCTCGAGCCGATTGAGAGCGGCCTCCGCCCGTACGGACCCAAGCCCCTGCTCGGTCGTCCGGAGGATCACCTCCTTGAGGTCCGCATACCCGTCCGCCGACACCTCGGAGATCTCGTCAACGAAGTCCAGGAAGAGCGACTCCTCCGCCCTCTCCGCGGCGGTCGGAGGCCGGCTGGCGGGTCGTGCCGGAGGCGCTCGGGTCCGAGTCACGGTCGATGGTGGCGACGGCGCCGGCGCCTGGGGCCCGCTGTCCCCGGCGACGCGGCGCACTGCCGATCGCAGCTCCCGACGGAACGCTGCGCGGTCGACGTTCGGGTAGCGTCGCAGCCCTTCGCGGCCGGCCCGTATCCACGAGCCTGGGATGCCCTCCGCTCGGAGAGCCTCTTCCGAGACGCCGGGATCCTTCTCGAGTCGCTCCAGGAGGTCGAGGCGATCGAGGGTGTGCCGAACGATGTCGGCGAGCACGCCTCGCTCCTCGGTCTCGCCTACGGAACGGACACCCTCCGCACGGACCGACACGTTCGCGACCCCGTCCCTGCCTCGGTAGAGGTGAGCCCGGCCGACCACGATCGCTGGGCGTGACGCCGTGGCCGAACGCAGCTGGGCCATGGCCCGCGGCTGGAAGCTACCGGCGGTGACGGCCACGGCTCCCGTGGGGTCGGAGAGACGCGCTCTCCAGAAGGTGGTCGGCTCGTCCCGGCCGATCGGCTCCCCCGGGGAGAGCGTCCCCGTGACGAGGACCCGGCTCATCCGTGCGCCGAACGGGCTCACGAGGTACGTCGGGGCGCGCTCGCCGGCGCCGCGTTCCTCCTCGAGAGAGCTCTCCAGCTCGCGAGCGGTGACCCGCCACGCGGTCTCTCGGAGCGCCATCAGCCCCCGCTAGGCAGGCGGGCGCCGAGCTCGTCGGCGGCCGCGTCGAGGTCGACATCGCCCCGCTCGATCGACTCGGGCGTGACGGTGACCCCGAAATCGTCCTTCGTCGCGCTCCCCTTCACCCGTAGGCGCCGCCCAAGCAAGGTCTCGAAGAGCTCCTCTTCGAGGAGGGTAGGGTCGGGCTGTTCCCGGAGCCGGCTTTTCGCCTGTTCGAGCGACACGCCCCAGAGCACCTCGGTCGCCTCCCTTCCAGCGGAGACCGTGACGGAACCCGTCCCGTCGTCCAGCACGATCCGGGCCCTGAGGTCGGCGTATCCTTCCACCTGCCCGTGGACACGGCAGATCCCGCTCGTCACGGCCCTGCGACAGGTCGGGCAGCGGAAGACCACGCCGCTCGGCGGCAGGAGACCGACCACGATTCCCTCGATCGCGACCACCTCGCCGCCGCCCGCATCCTCCAGGTCGGCGATCGACCGGGACGGCGCACAAAGGATCTCGGCGGCCTCAGGCAGCGTGCCGCCCGCGATGCGGGCCACGGTCGTCCGCTCGTCCACGATCAGCTGCGGACGTCCCCGGAACTCGCGAACATACCCGCCCGCCACACGGACGGTCTCGCCGGCCCGGAGGGCGAAGTCGCTCCACGCCGAGAGGGCGATGGCTCCGGTCCGATCTCCGACGAGCCCGTCGAAAACGACCCGTCGCTCCTCGCCGACGGTGACGCTGCGTTGCGTGATGCGGGCGACACGAACCTCAAGACGGAACCCCTCGTCCGAGGGGTGGAGCGCGCTGACGGTGCGCATCGGCATCTCCTCCGAGTCGACCTTCGGAAGCTCCGCGGGACTCGCCGGACCGATCCGCGTTCTCCACGTGAACGTCAGTTCGGGCCGTCCCCGGAACTCCCCCACCTCGACGCCGGCAGCGCGCAGGATCGTGCCCCGTTCGATCCCCTCGCGCGGCGGGTCCCACCACGTGAACCGGACGCTGGCGGTCCCGTCGCTGAGCTGGCCCGAAACAAGCGGTCGACGGCTGCCGTCGGAGCGCCTTGTGACCTCCCGCCGTTCCATCGAGACGATGCGGCCGATGACCTCCACCGGACCCGCCCCCGGCCGGAGATCTCGAAGGCGCACCTCGGGAATGACGGGCGGGGAATCGTCCGCGACCATCGACAGTCCGAGCGGAGGAAACGGCGGGTCGGTTAAAACCCTCCTCTGGAAGATGGTCGATGGAGGATGCGGATCGCCTGGCCCGAGGGCGAGGGCGCGGTCTCGTGGGGGTCGAATCCGGGACTCGCAGGAACGGGGCCGGCGGCGCTCCGGGCCCCGGGATCTATTTCGGATAGGTTCTTAGGTGAGCCCCCTTTGACCTCGACCCTTGCCGCTCAAGTTCAACCAACGGGTCGACCGGATCCTCCGGCAGCGGAACTCGCTGCTCTGCGTGGGCCTAGACCCCGACCCCGCGCTCGTGCCACGGGGGCTCCGCCGCCTCTCCGCGCCCGCACAGCTCGAGCGGTTCCTGGGCGGCATCGTGACGGCCACCTACCCCCACGCGGCGGCCTACAAGATGCAGCTCGGCTCGTACCTCCAGTACGGGCCTGCCGGCTTCCATGCGCTCCAGCGTTTGACGAAGAAGATCGGTCCGACGCGGCTACGAATCCTCGACCTCAAGGCGAACGACATTCCGAACACGATGAGGATGGTCCGCGACGGCGCCTTCCGTGGGTTCGGGTTCGATGCCGTGACCGTCACGCCGTGGAACGGCTGGGAGACCCTGACCCCGTTCCTTGAGGAGCCGGCGCACGGAGTGTTCGTGGTGGCGCATTCTTCGAACCCCGGTTCGGGCGATTTCCAGGAGATCCCGACCCCTCGCGGACCGCTCTGGGTTGCGGTCGTCGGGGAGGTCCGCCGCCTTGCCCACGCTCACGGCAACGTCGGAGTCGTGATCGGCGCCACGTTCTCGGAAGGCCTTCGATCGGCGCGGGCGACGTTGGGGAATGGGATCCCGATCCTCGTCCCCGGGATCGGGGCTCAGGGGGGGTCGCTTGCCACCACGGTCCGGGAGGGTGCGGACGCCCACGGCCGGGCGCTCCTTGTGAACGCGTCGCGCAGCATCCTCTATGCATCGGCCGGCCCGAACTGGCGACGCGCCGCGGCGGCCGAGGCGTCTCGGCTGAAGGTCCAGATCAACCAGCTGCGCCTAGGCCTTCGTACATCCGGATGAGTGCGTGGGCCACGGTCGAAAGGCCGTAGCGGGTCTCGGCCCTCCGTCGAGCGGCGGCGCCCATCTGCCGCGCCAGCGCGGGGTCGTCCAAGATCCGGCTCACCTGCCGGGCCAGGTCGGTTGCGATGAGCGGCTCGGCGAGCAGCCCCTCCTTGCCGTCCTCGATCACCTCGCGAACCCCCGGGACGTCCGCGATCACCACCGGCAGCCCCGAGGCCATCGCTTCGGCGACCGCGAGCCCGAATCCCTCGAGCCGGTTCTGCGAAGGGAAGACGAACACCTCCGCGAGAGAGAGGTAGCGGGGAAGGTCATCGTCCGTGACCGACGGGCAGAACCGGACGCGGTCGACCACGCCGATCCGTCGGGCGAGGCCGATAAGGTCGGGGAGTCGCGGGCCGGCTCCGATCACCATCAAGACCACGTCGGAGGGGAGGTCCCGGAGCGCTTGGAGGATGACGTCCACGCCCTTGTGGGGCACGAGGCGCCCCGTGAACGCGAGCACCCGCTTCCCCTCGAGCCGAAGGTGGCGGCGCAGGTCGCCCGCCTCGATCCCGGGCCGGAACCGGTCGAGGTCGACCACCGACGGGATGATCTCGAGGTCGCGTCCCCGCAGCACGGCCGAGGTCGTTCCGTAGCTTCGCGTGTGGACGACGATCCGCCGGACCCTTCGGAGCGTGGGAGGGAGGAGGGTCCGCTGGTACAAGCCGGCGATGCCCCGGCCGAGGAGGCCCGAGAGGTAGAGGTCGCAGTGGTAGGTCAGGCAGACCGGGACGGACGATGCTCCCAGCGCCCGGGTCGCGAAGAACGAGGTGAGCGGAGGTGGGTAGTGGAGGTGGATCACGTCGGCGGGGATCGTCCGGAGCGCCCGTCCCGTTCCGACGTCGAGCGGGGTGTTGAGCACCACCCCGAGGGTCCGGGTGCGAACGATCCGGTACCCGTCGACCTCCTCTTCGGCCGGTAGGTCGCGGCGGTAGCGCGACGTGACCACCGTGACCTCGTGTCCCTCACGGGCGAACTCGCCCGCAAGGCTCCGGACGTGAGATTCCACGCCCCCGGCGTGCGGGTGGAAGAACGGCGTGACCTGGACGATCCGCACGGGCGGGGTTAGGGCCCCCTCGGTATTACGGCCACCGCCGGACGGTCCTCGCCGCGGAGGGGTTCACGCCGAGGCCGGGTCCCGACGGCTCGCATCGCCCGTCATGGGCGCGGATTCCCGGACCTGGAACATCGATTCGGGAGGTATCGCGGCGATCTCGGTCCCGTGCATCAGCTCCCCGAGGCCCGTCGAGACGCGGGCGAGGACCTCCGGGTCGTCGTAGTGCAGGGACGCCTCGACGATTGCGCGCGCGACCTTCATCGGCTGCTGGGCCTTGAAGATCCCGCTCCCGACGAACACCCCGTCGACCCCGAGCATCCGGCAGAGGGCCGCATCGGCCGGGGTCGCGATGCCCCCCGCCGCGAAGTTCACGACAGGGAGTCGGCCGAGAGTGCGTACCTCGAGGAGGATCGCCTCGGAGACCCGCTCGTTCTTCGCCCAGGTCGGGAGGTCGCGCTTGGCGAGCTTCTTGATCTCCTCGACCTCGCCCGAGATCTGGCGGATGTGGCGGACCGCCTCGATCACGTTGCCCGTGCCTGCCTCGCCCTTCGTTCGGATCATCGCCGCCCCTTCCTCGATCCGGCGGAGCGCCTCTCCCAGGTTGCGGGCCCCGCACACGAACGGCACCTTGAACTGCTTCTTGTCGACGTGGCGGAACGGGTCCGCCGGCGTGAGGACCTCCGACTCGTCGACCATGTCGACCCCCAGGGTCTCCAGGATCCGGGCCTCCGCCGTGTGCCCGATCCGGCACTTCGCCATGACCGGGATGCTCACGCGGTCGCGGATCTCCCGTACCCGCTGGGGGTCGGCCATCCGAGCCACGCCGCCGGCCGCGCGAATGTCCGCCGGGACGCGTTCGAGCGCCATCACGGCGACCGCGCCCGCTTCCTCGGCGATCGCCGCCTGCTCCGCGGTCGTGACGTCCATGATGACCCCGCCCTGCTGCATCCGGGCGAAGCCGCGCTTCAGGAGCTCGGTCCCGAAGCGGAGTTTTTCTATCGGGTCGGCCACGGGATTCGCCTCCACTCCGTAAGAAACGGCCCCACTATATGACGCGCTCAGGTCCGGTCGCCGGAACGTTTTATCCCGGCGCCGTGTAGGCGTTCTTGCAGGGGGAGCTCGGAACCGGCTGAGAGGACGAGAGCCTACTCGTCGACCCCAGGAACCTGCACGGGATAATGCCCGCGAAGGGAACGCAATGCGCGCACTGAGAGACCTCTCCGCCGGATCCGCGGAGGGATGAAAGCCGACCCGGCTACTACCCTGCCTCTCCGCCCCCTCCGGCGCCCGGGTCGGTTGGGCCGCGCCCTAGGGGCCGTCGCCCTGGCCACCGTGCTCGTGTTCGCGGGTGTGGGGATCTACGGGTACGTCAACGCGAGCCTCGGAGGGACGACCCTCGTGATCTACACCTACCCGAGCCTTCTCGGGGGCGTCAACTGCGGCTCTCCCGCGTTCCAGACGGCCTTCGGGCAGTTCGCGAGCGCGCACGACGTGCGCATCGACGTCGAGTGCCCTGCCGGGACCCTGGTGAACACCCTGCTCGAGCAGTCGAACGCGCCGGCGGCCGACCTCGTCATCGGGCTCGACGAGATCACGACCCCGGAGGCGGAGGCACACCATCTCCTCGTGCCGTACGCTCCCCCCGAGCTCGCGGACATTCCCCCGCCGCTGATCCCAGAGCTCTCTCCGGACTACGCCGCGGTGCCGTACGAGTACGGGTATCTCGCGATCGACTACAGCTCAGCGTTCTACAACGCGACCGACGGGGCGGTCGCGACCGCTACGCTCCCCGACCTCGTCTCGAACTCCAGCTGGGCCGACCAGCTCGTCGTCGAGGACCCGACGGTCGACATCACCGGCGAGGAGTTCCTGGTCTGGGAGATCGAGTACTACGAGAACGTGCTCCACCAGGATTGGACGAGCTTCTGGACCGACGCGCCGGCGGGACTCCCGCATCTCGCCCCCGACTGGGGAACCGCGTTCGGCCTCTTCCCGGACCCGTACCAGCTCGTCGTCAGCTACTCGACCGACCCCGCCTACGCGGCGTACTATGGGGAGGCCGGGGCGTTCAACTCTACCGGCAGCTGGTGGAACGGGACGCAGTACGGCTGGCAGACGATCTACGGGATCGGGATCGTGAACGGGACCCGCCATCTCGGGCTGGACCAGGAGTTCGAGAACTGGTTCCTCTCCGGCACCGTCCAGTCGGAGCTCCCGACGACCGAATGGGAGTACCCCGCGAACCAGACGGTCGCACTGCCGCCCTCCTTCGCGAGCGCGATAGCGCCGGGCTCGATCGTGGCCCTGAACGACAAGACCACGCCCGCCGCGGTCGCCGCCTCGCTGCCCGGCTGGATCGACACGTGGATCTCCCTGGCGTAGGGGGCGGATGCGGCGGCCTTCTCTCGAGCTCTCGCTGCTCCTCGCGATCCTCGCCTTCGTGGGCCTCTTCGCGGTCCTTCCGTCGGGGGTGCTGTTCGCGTCAACCCTCGAGTCCGCGGGGGGTCTTGCCGGAGTGGAGGCGGTCGTCGGGAACCCCGTCAACCAGCGCGCCCTCGCGAACTCCCTGACCCAGGGGGGAGTGTCCGCTGCGCTCGCGGTCGGGGTCGGCTACCTACCGGGCGTCTTCCTGGGGCGATACGCGTGGCCCGGCCGCTCGGTCGTCCGGTCGGTCCTGCTCGTGCCATTCCTCCTTCCGAGCGTGATCGTCGTTCTCGGAGTGCTCGACCTGTTCGGCCCGGCGGGACTCGCGACCCGCGCCGTGCCCGGCCTGGGTCTCTTCGGGAGTGGTCTCCCCGGGATCGTCGCGGCCAATCTTCTCTACAACGTCCCGATCGTGATGCTGCTCACCGCGACCGGATGCGAGGTCGCGTCGGTGGAGCTCGAGGAGACCGCGGCCTCGCTGGGCGGGGCGCCTTCCCGGGTGTACTGGGACACCTGGGCCCGCCCGAGCTGGGTGGGAGCGGCGGCCGGGGCACTCCTCACGTTCGTGTTCTCCGCTCTTTCCTTCGCCCCCCCGTTGCTCCTCTGCGGGGTCCGATGCTACACCGTGGAGGCCCAGGTCTGGTCCCTCGAGTTCCTCCTGCAGCCGGCCTCGGCGGGCGTCCTGTCGTTGGTCCTGATCGGCCTGTTCCTCGCCCCTACCCTCGCCTACCTCTTCCTGGTCCGCCGACTTCGCGGGTCTCCCGGGGTCCGGGTCTCCCGGTCCCGGGCGGTGCCCTGGAAGCACCCGATCGCATGGGCTATGGCAGCGACCACCGGTCTCGTGCTCCTGTGCGAGGCGGCGCTCCTCGCTGCCGTCCTCTACCGGTCGGCGGCGCCGTCGGGGCTCGCGGGGTTCGGGAGCTCGTGGACCGAGCTGTTCTCCTCCGCCACCGCGGGGCGCCTCGGTATCTCCGTCGCGGGGACCGCCGGGAATACGCTCCTGTTCGCCGCCGGGGCGGCTGTCGTAACGTTGTTGGTCGGGATCGGTGGGAGCTTCGTGACGTCGAGGCACCCGGGGACGTCCCTGCCGCTGGGGCTCGTCCTGTTCATCCCGCTGCTCCTCTCGCCCGTCGTCCTCGCCCTCTCCCTCGCATCGTTCTGGCGGCCAATCCTGGGCGGGGAGGCGAACGTCTGGCTGCTCATCGTCCTCAGCCAGTCGATGCTCGCCCTCCCTCTCGCACTCCAGAGCCTGGAGATCCCCCTCGCCGGACTCGCGCGGTCGGTCTCCGAGTCCGCGGAAGCCCTCGGGGCGACTCGCTGGGGAGCGTTCGTCGATACGAAGCTTCCGCGAGTTCGCGGGGGGCTCGTCACGGCGTCGCTCTTCGCGTTCGCCGTCGGCCTCGGCGAATTCACCGCGACGTACTTCCTTGTGACGCCTCCGTTCACTACCCTGCCGGTGGCCGTCTACGACCTCACCGACGCCCGGCTGTTCCCTGCGGCCGACGCGGCCGCAGGCCTGCTTCTCCTGCTCAGCCTGGCGGTCTATGCCGCGATCGTGTTCGGAGGACGGCGTGTCGAGCTCTAGGCCGGTCCTCGAGGTCGACCGCCTCTCCACCGCGTGGGGCGCCGTTCCGGTGCTCGAGTCGGTCTCCTTCGACGTGGGCGAGGGCGAGCTGCTCGCCCTGCTCGGACCGAACGGGGCCGGGAAGTCGACCCTTCTGAGGGCGATCGCGGGGTTCGAACGCCCCACGTCAGGGTCGATCCGCCTGGACGGCGTGGAGCTGGGCGAGACCCCGCCCCATCGGCGCAGGATCGGCATCCTGTTCCAGGACCCCGCGCTGTTCCCCCAGCGCACCGTCTTCGAGAACATCGCGTACGCGCCGCTGCTGCAAGGCCGACCGACGGACGAGATCCGAGGCGAGGTAGATCGCCTAGCGGAGCTCCTCTCCCTCGGGCGTCTCCTCGACCGGCGACCGAACGAGCTGTCGGGCGGCGAGCGCCAGCGCACCGCCCTCGCCCGGACCCTGGCCGCCCGCCCCCGGGTCGTCCTCCTAGACGAACCGTTCGCGTCGGTGGACGTGGAGATCAAGGCCGGCCTCCGGACCGAGTTCCGCGAGGCGCTGCGCGCTTCCGGGACGGCGGCGATCCACGTCACCCACGATCGCGAGGAGGGCCTCTTCCTGGGGGACCGGGTCGGCCTCCTGTTCGAGGGGACCCTCGAGTCGGTGGGGCCCCCCGCGGAGCAGTTCCGTCACCCGGGATCGGCCCGAGCCGCCCGATTCCTCGGATACAACCTGTTCTCCGGACCGGGGGGCTTCGTCGCGGTCCATCCCGAGGACCTCGTGATCGACAGGGCCGCGGTGAGCGGTCCCGTGTACACGGTATTGGCGCACGGGACCACGGGACGCCACTCTCTGGCCGTGCTGCAGGGACCGGACGGCGAGAGGGTCGAGATACGTTCGGACGCCCCCCTTTCTGTCGGTCAGACCGTTCGCCTTCGCTGGGACCGCGAGGAGCCGGTCTCAGGGAAGCCCGAGCCTCGCGCGCCGGCCAAAGAGCCCAAGAAGCCTTCGTCCCTGAGCGGGCCATGAGCTTGCCCGACCCGCTCAACGTGACGGCGTCGCTCCCGCTTCCGGGCGCGGCCGCGACGATCTATCGCGTGGACCGCTTGAGCGGAGTGGACGCCGCGCGTCTCGCTCGACGTCCCCGGACGGTCCAGCTGATCCTCGAGAACGTCCTCCGTCACTACCGCCCGGAGGCGCTGGAGCTCGACGTACTGGTGGGGCTCGCGAACGGGGGCCCGTCGCCCCGCTCGGTGGAACTGCCGTACTATCCGGAGCGGGTGCTGCTCCAGGACTTCACCGGGATCCCGGTGATAGTCGACCTCGCCACGCTGCGGGACGCCGCCGCCCGCCGGCACGTGCGGCCGGAGCGGGTCAATCCGATCGTGCCGGTCGACCTCGTCGTCGACCATTCGGTACAGGTCGACAGCTACGGCTCGCCCCGGTCGATCACGATCAATCTCGACCGGGAGTACGAGCGCAACTCGGAGAGGTACCGTCTCCTCCAGTGGGCGAAGGTGGCCTTTTCCAACCTTAGGGTCGTCCCACCCGGGAACGGCATCTGCCACCAGGTCAATCTGGAGTACCTCGCCCAGGTCGTCACGCTCGGCGGGGACGCGAACGCCCCCGTGGCGTACCCGGACACGGTCATCGGAACCGACTCGCATACCACGATGGTCAACGGCCTCTCGGTCCTCGGTTGGGGCGTCGGCGGGATCGAGGCCGAGGCCGTCATGCTGGGAGAGCCGTACTTCCTGGCCCGGCCCGAGGTGGTCGGGGTCGAGCTCACGGGCGCGCTGCCGGCCGGCACGACCGCGACCGACCTCGTCCTCACGGTGACGCGACGCCTTCGCGAGAAGGGCGTGGTCGACAAGTTCGTGGAGTTCTTCGGACCCGGGGTCTCCTCCCTCTCCGTACCCGATCGCGCGACCGTCTCCAACATGTGTCCGGAATACGGGGCCACGTCCGCCCTGTTCCCGGTGGACGCGGCGACCATCGAGTACCTCCGCGGCAGCGGCAGGGACGCCTCGGTCGTCGCCCGCGTCGAGGCTTACGCCCGGGCCCTCGGGCTCTGGGGCGCCCCGGCGGTGGGCCAGATCGACTACGACGACCTGGTCTCGATCGACCTCGACTCGATCGTGCCGACGGTCTCCGGCCCTCGGAACCCCGAGGAAAGCGTGCCGTTGTCGGAGGCCCCGAAATCGTTCCGGGGAGCGCTGGCCACGTACCGCGCGGCCCATCCCCGGTCCGCCGAGGCCGCCTCGGCCCACCCCTATCCGGCCGACGACCCCCTCCGGCCGTTCGACGGTGAGCTCAATCGAGCCGGGGGGCCGTCCTCCCCGGGCCAGACCACCGACGCGGAGGACGGGTCGGTGGTGCTCGCCGCGATCACTAGCTGCACGAACACCTCCAACCCGACGGTCATGATCGGAGCTGGTCTGATCGCCAAGCGAGCCCGGGAGCTCGGGCTCTCCGTCCCCTCCCACGTGAAGACGTCGCTCGCTCCGGGGTCGAAGGTCGTGACCGACTACCTCGAGAAGGCCGGCCTGCTCCGCGAGCTCACCGCCCTCGGATTCGGGGTCGTCGGGTACGGGTGCACGACCTGCATCGGGAACTCGGGGCCGCTCGCTCCCGCCGTCGGCGATGCGGTCCGGGCGCGCGACCTGTTCGTCGCCGCCGTGCTCAGCGGCAATCGGAACTTCGAGGCCCGGATCCACAACCAGGTCCGCGCCAACTACCTCGCCTCCCCGATGCTCGTGGTCGCGTACGCCTTGGCGGGACGGATCGACCTAGACCTCACCCGGGAGCCGATCGGCACCGGGTCGAACGGCAAGCCGGTCCGCCTGAGCGAGCTATGGCCGACCGCGGAGGCGGTGGCCCGCCTCGTCTCCACCAGCCTCGACCCCGGCATGTTCCGGGACAAGTACCGCTCGATCGAGGTGGGGGACGCCCACTGGGAGGGGCTCCACGCTCCGGAAGGGGTGCGGTACCCGTGGTCTGCGGAGTCGACCTACCTCGCGGAAGCCCCGTACCTGGTTCTCCCTCCGCCCCTCCTACCAAAGGGCGGCGAGCTCGTTCGGGGGGCCCGCGCGCTCG
>DATGZQ010000076.1:0-24580 GCA_035297125.1 Thermoplasmata archaeon | reverse complement strand
TTCGGAGACGGTCAACGTAGGGTAGATCCCCCAGAACGGGTACGAGACCCAGGCGGTGAAGTTCATCGCCCACCCGGCCGCCGCGCGGTGGAGGAAGACGACGTTCTGGATCCAGTAGATAGGGGCCCCGAGGCTGTCTGCCAGGAAGACGTTCTGCTGGAACGACGCGTTGTAGACCTTGTTCACGCCTCCGCCCGAGCTGGCCGAGTAGGTCGAGGTGACCTTGAGTCCCGCAAGGTTGACCTGGTCCTGCACGGCAGCCAGGTGGCCGTAGACCCCGGCCGAGGAGAGGTTCAGGGTGTAGACGGTGAAGTTGTAGGCGTCCAGCTCGCCCCATCCGGCCGCGAGTTCGAAGCCGTAGCGGGCGGGATACTGCGCGTTCCGGCCCGTCTCCACGTCGCGAACCAGCAGGGTCGGCAACGAGGAGGGGTAGACGCCTTCGCAGCTCGCCCCCTGGACCTTCGTGCCACACGACTGGTTCGTGTACTCCAGGTTCGCCCAGTAGTAGAGCGCGGGGTCGAAGAACCCAAGCGGGGCGGCCCCGGTGGACCGCATCGCATGGTCGATCTCGGCGACGAGCCCGGCTACCACCGAAACGGCCACGCTCGTGCCCGACGCGGCCTCGAACGCACCGCCCGAGGAGGCGTTCGTCGCCCGATATTGGTACCCTTTGACGCTGAGGGTGATGAGGCTGTTGTTCGCGATGGCCGCGATGTCAGGGACTCCGCGCCCGTTTCCCGAAAGGTTGCGGTTGGCGGACGTGCTCAGTTGCCAGGTCGGTTCGGCGACGATCGTGCCGGCGCTGCCTCCCTCGGAGCCCACCGGACCGGTAGCGTACAAGGGCACGTCCCAGACCGCCTCGGTCGAGAGGTGAAGGGTCGAAGGGTCGAGCGTGAGGGACGTTCCGCCGACCGCGACGTCCCCGAACGTGTCGTAGGCCATCGCGGCCGGGAATTCGGCGAATGATCCGACCCAGTACGGACTGGCCGGGCTGTCGTCGGCGTCACCGGACGCTGCGAGAACGCTGATCCCGCGCGCCTGGGCCTGTTCGAGATCGGCGTACCACGTGGCGTCGTAGTGGTTCACCAGATCCCACGAGCTCACGATCACCGAGACGTTGTCGAGGTCGTGTACGAGGGTCGGGCCAAGCACTCCGGGAGGGCTCAGGATGTCGGTGAACTCCGCGTCCAGCTCCACGGGAGCCGCGCTTGGTCCGTAGACGTCGTACAGCTGCGCACCCGGTGCGGTCGAACCGAGGCTCTCGAGGTCGACCGTGTTCTCCCGGGTCGCGCCCGTGGTGTCCCAGGAGGCATGGCAGGTCGGAGCCGGGGCACCCCCCAAGGCCACCGGCACCACTACCGGCCGGGGCTCTCCCGAGGGTAGTGTAGTGTTGAAGAAGCTCTGGACGTCCGCGGGGTCCCACGGGCCGACGGCCGAACCGCTCGTGAGCGGCCCGCAGGGGGTGGCGATCGTCGGGCCGGTATAATTTCCGGACCAGAGGATCGCTGCGATCGACTCGTTCGTAGGGTAGCCGCCCTGAGCGAACAGGGACTGTTCATCGTAAGCTACCTGCATGTCGGAGAGGTACTCCTCCTGGGTTCCGTTCACTGTCGGCGGGGTTGTGTACCCTGAGGGGACCACGGAGGCGACCGGCCCGGCCGAACGAGCAGTCGCCCGCTGGACGGACCCGAGAGCCGCTGGAACGGCAGACTGGCCCGGGGCCGTGCCCAGCCCCACGACCGATTGTATCGCGGCCGATAGCGGCCCGGGGAGCTCGGGTGCCGTAAGGGGAGCCACGTAGCGTGCGCCGCCCTTCTCGAACGAACCGAAGCCGTCGTGGAAGATCCGGCTCAGGGTCGTAGCCGGCGCGTCGAACGAGATCGACTCCCGGTCGGGCTGGGACGTCAGATTCTTGACGCCGAAGGAGGCGAAGTAGGCACTGGCGGTGTAGTACGGCTCGGCGGGGGGCGCGTACGCCGCGACGAACTGTTGGGCCGTGAGGTAGTGATGATAGTCGGGAGAGGACCTCGTGGAGAGCTCGGCCAGGAAAGCGGTGAGCCCGCTCGAGTTCGAGTATGCGAAGGTGACGAGGACATGGAGTGCCCCGATCGGAACGGTCGCGAGGGCCGTGGACCCCGGGACGACCGCGTCGGACGCGGCGTCGGGCACTGCCGTGAGTGGCAGGGCCTCGACTTCGGCCAGCGAGGAGGGTGAGACGCTGGGCACGGCGTCCGTCGCCTTTGCGGCTAGCGCGTGGACCGGTCCCCCGCCCGCTCCGGGGATCACCAGAGACACGGTAACTAGCACGAGGACGGTCAGGGCGACCTTGAACACGGGAAGCCCCTGACGGTCCCGGGGCTGCCACAGCCGCATGTGCGTTAGACGAATACGTCTCCCGAGAAATGAGAGGTACGGGACCCCGATTAAGGGTTGCCGGTAGACTTGCGGGGCCAGAGCCGCCGGGCGGCTATCCCTCGGAGGACCTCGGAGGGGCCGTGAGCGATCGGCCCGCTCCTCACGTCACGCCACCGCTGCTCGTGCGGCAGCGCCTGGGAGTACCCCCGGCCACCGTGGAACTGGATCGCATGGTCGATCGCCCGGAGCGCGACCTCGCTCGCCATCGCTTTGGCCATGGCCGTCTCGGCAGCCGCCTCTCCCGTGATTGGAGTGCGGCCGAGACGCTCGAGCGCGCGGAGAGTGAACAACCAGGTCGACTCGAGCGCGGCCCCGTCGTCCACGAGGGGGAAGGCGACGGCCTGCTGTTCCGAGAGCGTCCTCCGGAACGCGACCCGCTCCCCGACGTAGGCCACAGTCTCCTCCCAGGACGCGCGGGCGACCCCGAGGTAGATGGCGGCCAGGAGGCCGCGCTCCCGAGCGAGCTCGGTTCGGGCGTAACGGAAGGCGGCGCCCTCATCGCCGATCCGTGCGGATTCCGGGACCGCCGCGCGCTCGTACTCGACCCGGCCGCGCCGTTGCCAGCGTTCGCCGAGGTCTCCCACGCCCGCGGTGCACCGCACGCCGGAAAGATGCTGGTCGACGAGGAACGCCGTGATCCCGCCTTCCCCATCGGGAGACGGCACCCGCCCGTAGACGATCGCGGCGCCCGCGTCCTCCGCGAAGGCGACCTCGGTCTTGGTGCCCGTGAGGAGGTACCGGTCCCCGTCATGGCGTGCTTCGAGGGCCATCGCTCCCGCATCCGAGCCCGCGCCGGGCTCTGTGAGCTGGTTGCCCACGAGCCGCTCGCCGCGGACGAGGGGACGGAACCACTCGTCGACCATGGCGGGGGAGCCGTGGTCGGCCAATACCGAGGCGAACTCCGGCTGGATCGCCAGCTTGGCGAACGTGGTGCCCCCCAGGTAGCCGAGGTGGAAGAGGGCCGTCCCCACGCTCGGAAGAGGCAGCCCTCGACCCCCCAGGGCAGGAGGGAGGGAGAGCCCCAAGAGCCCGGCCTTCCCGAGCGCCCGGAACTCCGCACGTGGGAACTCGGGGTGCCGGTCGAGCTCGCGGTAGCGGCGCGCGAGGCCGAGCTCTCGAGCCACCGAGGTGACCTCCGCGACGATGGGGTCCTGCGGCAACGGCCAGAGGGAGGCCACGTCACACCTCGCGGTCGGAGAACGGGGTCGCGCGGGTGGCGGGCGGGCCGTGCGGGGGATCCGCCCCGATGACCCCCGCCTGGCGGAGCGCGTCGATCCGGTCGTGAGAGTAGCCCAGCAGCTCCCCCAGCACCCGGTCGTTGTCCTGTCCCAGCCAGGGGGCCCCGCGCCAGACGCCCCCGGGAGTCGCGGAGAACTTCGGTGCCACTCCGGCTCCCTTTACGCGTCCGGCGACGGGATCGTCCCACTCGAGGAACATCTTCCGCTCGCGGTAGTGCGGGTCCCCGGCGATGTCGGCGATGTCGAACACGCGGGTGATCGCCACATCGTGCTCTCGTCCCAGACGTTCGAGCTCCGCGCGCGTCCGGGTCCGGCAGAACTCCGCGATCGCCCGGTCGACGACTTCACGATGAGAGAGGCGGTACTCGCTCACGTCGTACTCGGTCCCCGCGAACCCTATCATCGTCTTGAGCCCCGCCCAGCTGGACGGGGTCGGCGCCGCGACCACGACCCAGCCGTCCGAGGCTGCGTGGACATCGTAGGGGTGGAGGCGCGCGTGTCCGGTCCCGTGCCTCCCCCGGACGACTCCGCGCATGAAGTAGTCGATCGCGAGATTCTCGAGCAGGACGAAAAAGACCTCGTACTGCGCGACGTCCACCGACTGGCCTCGTCCGGTTCGCTGAGCGTGGAAATATCCCATCAGGCCCGCGGTCGCGGCGGCCAGGCCGGTGACCGTGTCGTTGAGCGCGGTACCCGAGCGCATCGGCGGCTCCGGGTCGGGCCTTCCCTGAAGGGAGAGGAAACCGCTCAGTGCCTGTGCGGTCAGGTCGTAGGACGGAGAGGCCACTCGGCTTGGGTCGCCGGACTGCCCGTTGCCAGAAACGTGGACGATCGTGAGGCGCGGGTTCGCCTCCCAGACCTTCGCGTCGGAGAGACCCAACCGGTCGTACGTCCCGGGCCGGGAGGATTCGATCCAGATGTCCGAGTCGCGCGCGAGGTCCAGGAAGACCGCCCTTCCCTCCGGTCGCCGCGCGTCCAACCCTACGGAGAGCTTGTTGCGGGCGTACTGGACCCACGACTCGGAGACCTGGTCCATCGGCGAGCTGCCCGAGAGGAGTGGCACGAGCCGTCGCGTCGGGTCCGCGTACGGCGGGGCGAACGGCGGGCCCTCCACGTGGACCACGCGAGCGCCGAACTCGCCGAGGTAGGTCGCGGCCCAGGGGCCGGCCACGTACCGGGCGGATTCGAGCACGCGAAGCCCCGTGAGCGGACCGAACGAGGGGACGATCCGGTCGGGGGTACCCCCGTCGACCACGGGCCACGACCTCGACCCAACCCATTAAACAGGGAGGTTCACGGGGGAACCTCGCGGACCAAATACGACGGTCCGCTCGGACGGCCAATGACCGAACCTCCGTGGGTCCGCTTCGAGGGAGAACGCTTCCGCGACGAGCTGACCCGCTTCAAGATGGAGAACCACCCGTTCCGGACGCACCCGTTCTTCGCGGACGTGGAGCACGGGAAGGCGCCGAAACCCCTCGTGCGAGCCTGGGTCAAGCAGTTCTACCCCTGGCTGGCCGCGGTCCCCATCGCGATGGCGGAGCGGTACTCGAACTGCCCGCCGGATCCAGCCAACGACCCTTACCGGAGGCTCATCCTAGACCAGCTGCTCGAAGAGGCGGGCGACCCGCACGGGAAATCCCCGAGCCACCCGGAGCTCTGGCTCCGCTTCTGTGAAGGCCTCGGCGTTCCCCGCGCCGACGTACAGGGGGCGACGGTGAACCCGAACACGATGGTGGCCATCGACGATTTCCTGTACACGAACCGGATCAACCCGTTCTACATCTCGGCGGCGGGCTCGTCCGAACCGCCAAACGTGGACCTGTGCGCGCGGCTCCTGCCGTCGTTCCGCACGCACTACGGCGTCGGAGAGGACCACCTCGAGTACTACCGCCTGCACGTGACCGCGGACGTCGAGCACAGCGAGTGGATCGGGAGGATCGTCGCGGCGTTCGCCACGACCCCCGAGGTCCGGCTGAAGATGTGGGAGCAGATGCTCCGCGGATTCTGCATCCACGCCCTCCTCGTGGACGGCGTCCTCGCCGCGGAGCAAGGCGCCCCCGCGAGGTCTAAATAGCGGGGTGGGCGTTCCGGGACCGATGGCAGGCCGAGGCGTGGCGCGCGACCTTCGTGCTCCGTCGGCCCGGACTGCCGGGGCCTGGCTCTGGTGAGCGGGAGGCGCCGGGAGGGCGCCGTCCCGATGTGTCCACGATAACTCGGGTCGGTCCCTTCGGGTGTCTCCCCCTCTGAGCCCCGCTAAACAGGGGAGAACCGATGTACGGTAAGCAGATCCGACTGAGCCGCCTGTTCCCGGACCCGAAGCGCCGACTGTTCTCGGTGCCTCTCGACCACTCGGTCTCGATGGGACCGATCGACGGGCTCGAGAAGCTCGGCCCGCTCGCGGTAGAGCTCCAGGCGAACGGAGCAGACCTCCTGATCGTGACGAAGGGGGCGGTTCGGGAGGTGGCCCCGCTCCTCCGTCCCTCGGTCCGCCTCGGGGTGCACGTATCCGCCTCGACCAGCCTCGGCTCGACGTCCGACCGCAAGGTCCTCGTCGGCACGGCCGAGGAGGCGGTCGGGCTGGGCGCGGACCTCCTCTCCGTCCAGGTCAACTTCGGCGTCCCCGAGGAGCCCGAGATGCTCCGGGACCTAGGAATCGCCGCGGACCAGTGCCGTCAACTTGGCCTCCCCCTGCTTTGCATGGCCTACGTCAAGAAGTCGGGAGGAGGAACGCCGAACGAGCTCCGCCACGCGGCCCGGGCCGCCGCGGACACCGGCGCCGACATCGTGAAAACGAGCTACCCGGGTTCCCTGGACGAGTTCACTCGCCTCTGCAGCACCACACCGGTTCCGGTTCTCATCGGGGGCGGGGTCCGACTCGACGACGAGGCGGCGTTCCTCACGATCGTGAAGGAGAGCATGGCGGCCGGAGCGGCTGGCATCTGCATCGGTAGGAATCTCTTCCAGAGGCAGCCCGTCGGACCGCTCGCCCGGCGGATCGCGACGATCCTCCACGGACCCGCCTAGGGCAGGGGATCCATGACGCGGGACCGGGTCGCGATCGCTCCCCAGGCTCCCGACGAGGAGACCCGGAAGGCGATCGTGGAACGGGCCCGCCGGCGCGGGTTCCGCCGATTCGTGATGCCTTCCCGTTCGGAGGTTGTTGCGGGTCCCGGTGAAGAAATCGCCGTCCGTGACGGCGATCGACTGGAGCTCGGTGGCCCCGAGACGTCCGTCCCCGTCCACCGCGTGACCGACCTCGCCGGCCTCGACCGAGCGCTCTCGGCCGCCGCGGACGGCTCGACGTTGCTCGTGGAATGGACCGCGGACCGTATCATTCCCCTCGAGAACGCCATCGCCCGACGCGGGAGCCGGTTCCGGCTCTGGACGTTCGCCCGTTCCCCCGAGGAAGTCCCGGCCGCCCTGGGCGCGCTCGAGCACGGGGCCGACCGGGTGATCGCGGCGGTGCGCTCCGTCGCGGAGGTCGACGCGCTCGAGGCCCTTCTCGAGGGAGACCTCCCGAGCGAGCTGGCCTGGTCGACCGTGCCCGTACGGTCCGTCCGCTCAGCCGGGGTCGGGGACCGCGTGATCGTCGACACGACGTCGCTCCTTCGGCCCGAGGAAGGAATGCTGGTCGGGAGCGCGGCGGGCTTCCTGTTCCTCGTCACGAGCGAGGCGGTCGGGTCGGCGTTCAGCCGGCCGAGGCCGTTCCGCGTCAACGCGGGGGCGGCCCACTCCTACGTGCTCATGGCCGACGGAACCACGCGATATCTCTCCGAGCTCGGTCCCGGGGACGCCGTTCTGGTCACGGCGCCCACGGGGCGGGCGCGGACCGCGCGGGTCGGCCGGATCAAGATCGAGCGGAGGCCCCTGGTCGTCGTGGTGGTCGACGACGACGGTCGAGAGCGTACGGTCTTCCTCCAGGAGGCCGAGACCGTCCGGCTGTCCACGGTGGGCGGTCGGGTCCCCGTCACCGAGCTCGTCCCCCCGGTTCCCGTCCACGGCGTCCGCCTCGCGCCTGCCCGCCACCTCGGAACGGCGGTCCAGGAGACGATCGAGGAACGATGACCGGACGGATGCCTCTGATCGTCGTGACACTGCCGGCGAGGTCGGCCGAGGACGCGCGATCGCAGATCGCCGCGGCCAGGGCCGGCGGTGCGGACGTCGCCGAGGTTCGGCTCGACCGGTGGGCGGTGTCGGACCTCCCGCACCTCGGCCGCCTGTTCCCCTCGGCGCTGCCGCTGCTCGCGACGTACCGGTCCCGGGCCGAGGGGGGACTGGGTACTGCGGAGACCCCGGAGCGCGCGCGGCTCCTCCTCCAGTTCGGTTCCCTTCCGTTCCGCTGGATCGACCTCGAGTACGACCGGGACCTTCCGCTTCTCCCATCGCTCCCGCCGCCCGAGAAGCTGGGGCGGATTCTCTCCGTCCATCTCGGGACTGCGCCGCCCGCGGAGTGGGCGCGGAGGATCGGGCTGCTCACCGACGCGGCGAGCGGAGTGGGCAAGCTGGTCGTCAGCGCTTCCGTCCTCGAAACGTTCCGCGAGCTCATCCCCCGCCTGCCCTCGCCCGAGGAGGCGGCCCTGGTCGTCCACACCGTAGGCCCGTCCGGTCCTCTGCTGAGAGTTCTGTCTCGACGGCTCGGATTTCCGATGGTCTACGCCTGCCTTCCGGAGGGCACGGGGCCAGTACCGGTCGAGCCGAGCCAGATACCGGTGGACCGGCTGAGGCCGTTCCTTGCCGCCGAGGGCCTGCCCCCGTTGTTCGCGGTCGCTGGACGGCCGATCGGGCACTCCCAAAGCCCCTCCCTCCACACCCGGTGGATGCGGGCCGAGGGTCGGGTGGGGATCTACCTGCCCCTCGAGTTCGGTTCGGACGACGAGTTCGTCCAATCGCTCCCCCACCTGGCTTCGAGCGGGTTCCGTGGCCTCAACGTGACCCACCCGTTCAAGTCGGTCGCGTTCGAGGCCGCCACGATCTCCGGCAAGGGTGCCGATGCGTGCCGGGCGACGAACTGCCTGACGTTCCGGGACGGCGCGATAGAGGGCGAGAACACCGACCTCGTCGCGATCCTTCGACGCCTCGGCGAGCTCCGCGAGACCGGCCGGTGGGATGGACGATCCCTGGGCGTGGTCGGGGCGGGTGGGTCGGCGAGGGCGACGCTCGCGGCGGCGCGGACACTCTCCGCCGAGGCGGTGGTGTACGCGAGGCGAGTCGAATCGGCGCGCGCCCTCGCGGAGGAGTTCTCCGCGACGCTGGGCTCGGCGGACGCCCCTCGGCCGCTCCCGCTCGTCGTCCAGGCCACGAACGTCGGAAGGGAGGGGTCGGGCGCGCTGGAGGTGCCGCTCGGCCGTCTGCTCGAAAAGGGCAGCCACGTCGTTGACTGGGTCTACGACGCCAGCGATCCGGCCGTCCGTCGGACCGCCGAGGCAGCCGGGGCCACGTACGAGGACGGCTGGCGTCTCCTGGTCTACCAGGCGGCGGCGAGCTACGCGCTCTGGTGGGGAAACGACCCCGAACCCGCGGCGTTCGCCGACGCGCTCGCGGAGGGCGGATGCACGGTGTAGGCGAGGCGACCGCCGCGATCACGGTGGTGAACGCGCTGTCGACAGGGATCGGCTGCGCGATAGGGATCGAGCTGGCCGTCCGGGCGAGCGCCGAGATCACCCTGCGAGAGCAAGGTGGTTCCGTGCTGGATATCCGACCCGCGGAGTCGCAGACACCCCTCGTGCACGCTACGCTCACGGCCGCGATCGGCCGATTCCTCCCCTCCCGCGACGTCCGCGTGGAACTCGAGGTCGCGTCCGACATCCCGGTCGCGATGGGTCTCAAGAGCTCGAGCGCGGTCAGCTCGGCGGTCCTGCTCGCCGTGGCGCGCGCCTCGGGCTCGACTCGACCGCCGCTCGAGATCGCGAAGCTCTCTGCCCAAGTGTCGCGGGAGACGGGCGTGAGCGCGACCGGCGCGTTCGACGACGCCCTCGCGGGCCTGGAGAGTGGTGTGGTCGTGACCAACAACTACACCGACGAGCTGTTGCGAAGCGGTCCGGTCGAGCCCGGTCTCGGCGTGGTGCTCTGGATGCCTCCGGGCGTCCACCCGCCGTCCCCCGGGGTGCGCGGTCGCTTCCCGGCGGACGACCCTCTCGCTGCGCAGGCGGCCGAGGCGGCCCTGCGGGGCGAGTGGTGGTCGGCGATGGAACTGAACTCCGAGCTCGTGGAGCGTGCGATGGGATATCCGTACGCACCACTGCGGGAGGCGATGAGGCGTGCGGGCGCCACCGCCTCCGGCACGACGGGGCTCGGACCGGCGTTCGCCGTGGTCGCCCCACGGGAACGGCTGGAGGCGATACTCTCGGCGCTCCCGCAGACGGCCGGCGCGCGGCGGGCGTTGCGGTTCACGTCGGGATCCGCCCCGGTCGGAGGCTCCGTCGCATGAGCGTGGTACGGCTCCGGCCCGGCCCGGTTTCCGGCACGGTGCGGGCGCCGCCCTCGAAAAGCTACACGCATCGGGCCCTGGTGGTCGCGCACCTTTCCCGGAGAGCGTATCGGGTGGAGAACCCGCTCGTATCGGATGACACGGTCCGGACCGCGGGCGCGCTCCGCGCGCTCGGGTCGCGGGTCGAGGCCGACAGGGACGGCTGGAGCGTCTCGCCGGACCCCGCAGGAACTCGCTCGCGTAGAGTCCGCATCGATTGCGGAGAGTCCGGCACGACGCTGCGGTTCGTCACCCCTTTGGCCGCGCTGTCGGACCGGACCGTCACGCTCGTGGGTCGCGGGCGACTGCCGCTGCGGCCGATGGGCGCTCTGGTCGACGCGCTACGGACCCTGGGCGTCTCGGCCGAGCTCCCGGGAAACGACCGTGCCCTTCCTCTGGAAGTGAAGGGGCCGATGCACGGCGGGACCGTCCGCGTCCGTGGTTCGGAAAGCTCTCAGTTCGTCTCGGCCCTGCTTCTGGCCCTGCCAACGGTCACGCCCGACTCGGTCGTGCGCGTAGTCGGGGGGCTGGTCTCCGAGCCGTACGTGGAGGCGACGCTGGCAGTGCTCCGAGCGAGTCGCGTCCGGGTGACCTCCCGCGGGTCCCGGTACATTCTCTCGGGAGATCAGAAGTACCGCGGCACGGCGTTCCGTGTTCCGGGTGATGCGTCGTCGGCCGCGTATCTGTGGGCCGCCGCGGCGATCGCCGGGGGCCGGGTCACCGTGAAGGGCGTCTCCGGCCGTTGGCCGCAAGCGGACCTCGCGATCCTGCGCCTGCTCGAACGCTACGGAGCGGACGTCCGCAGGGACGAGGAGAGCGTCACCGTGAGGGGGAAAGGTCGACGTCCGTTCCTGGTCGACCTCACCGACACTCCGGACCTCTACCCGCTCGCGGGCGTTCTGGCCGCCGCCGCCGCCGGTGAAAGCCGCCTCGTCGGCGCGAGCCACGTCGCCCACAAGGAGTCCGACCGAAGAGGCGGGACCGCGGGGCTCGCCACCGCTATGGGCGCGACCGTGAGGGACCGGTCCGGCGCGCTCGTCGTCCGGGGAACCAAGCGTCCGACCCCGTTCGCGCTGCGCGGTCTCCTCGACCATCGCATCGTGATGAGCGCGGCCGTGGGCGCGCTGGCCGCCTCCGGCCCGTCCACCGTGGCCGACGGCAGGGCGGTGGGAAAATCGTATCCGGGGTTCTGGGAGACCCTTCGCGCGATCGCGGGCAAGGGGTCGGTCTCATGATGGCGTTCGGCGAGAAGTACCGGGTGACGATCTTCGGGTCGAGCCACGGCCCCGAGGTCGGCGTATCGATCGACGGGATACCGTCGGGCACCCCGGTCGATGCCGCCGCGATCCAGGCCGAGCTCGACCGACGTAGACCGGTCGGACGCCGCCTCGCGACGCGCCGTCAGGAGGAGGACCGGCTGGTGGTCGACGCCGGCGTCGTGAACGGCCGCGCCGACGGTACGACAGTACGGGCGCACGTGGCGAACGAGGACGTTCGGCGCGAGCCGTACGGCCGTCTCGCGAACACTCCGCGACCGGGCCATGCCGACTTCCCGGCCCGGACCCGTTACGGGCCCTCGGCCGACCTTTCCGGGGGCGGGATCTTCTCCGGCAGGATGACCGTGGGCCTCGTGATCGCAGGGTCGGTCGCGCGCTCGATGCTCCAAAGGAAGAATGTCGAGATCGCCGCGTTCACGCGGTCGATCGGGCCGGTCGAGGCCACGGTGCCGGACGGCCTCCCGCTCGACCGCCTCGCACGGTCCGCGGCCGAGAACGAGGTCGGATGCCCCGACCCCCAAGCGGCGCGGCGGATGGAGGAGGCGATCGCCTCAGCGCGCCGGGACGGCGACAGCCTCGGCGGGGTCGTCGAGGTCCGCGCCGAGGGCCTTCCGGTGGGCCTGGGCGAGCCGTTCTTCGACTCGATCGAGAGCGTCCTCGCGCACGCGATCTTCTCCGTGCCGGCCGTCAAAGGCGTAGAGTTCGGCGCCGGCTTCCGCTCCGCTCGGATGCGGGGAAGCGAGCACAACGACCCCTTCGTCTGGAAGGACGGGGTCGTCCGCACCGAAACGAACCACGCCGGAGGGATCCTGGGAGGGCTGGCCACGGGGATGCCGATCGTCGTTCGGGTCGCGGTGAAACCGACCTCGTCCATCGCCAAGCCGCAGCGGACCGTGAACCTCGCTACGCGCGAACCCGCGGAGCTGGTCGTGACAGGACGACACGACCCGTGCATCGTACCCCGGGCTGTGGTCGTGCTAGAATGCGTAACGGCGTCCGCGCTCGCGGACCTCGCGCTCCGTGGAGGTTTTCTCCCATGACCGACTCGAAGATCCCCTGCGCCATCCTGGGGGGAAGCGGCTACATCGGCCAGCATTTCGCGAGACTCCTCGCCGACCATCCGGAGTTCGACGAGCCGCTCCTGGGCGCTGGCGTCCGGTCCGAGGGAAGGACGCTCGCCGACGTCTGGCAGTTGGCCGAACCGCCCCCCGCAGCGCTCTCCGAACGCATCCTCGTCCGGCTGACCCCGGCGCAGCTTTCCCGCCGGGGGGTCCGGATCGTGTTCTCTGCCCTCCCGTCCGGCACCGCAGGGCCCGTGGAGGAGGCGATCGCACGTCGGGGCATCGCGGTGTTCTCGAACGCTTCCGACCACCGAATGGACGCCGCGGTACCGCTCCTCGTCCCCGAGGTGAACGCGGCCCATCTCGCGCTGGCGGCGCGACGCCCGCGCGGCACCGGCATCCTCGTCACCAACCCGAACTGCTCGGCCGCGGGCCTGGTCGTCTCCCTCGCCCCCGTGGTCCCTCTTCTTCGCCCGCGCGCGATCCACGTCACGACCTTCCAGTCGCTCTCGGGCGCCGGGTACCCGGGCGTCCCTTCCCTCGCGATCGCCGACAATGTCGTACCGTTCATTCCCGAGGAGGAGGAGAAGCTCGAACGAGAGACGGCCCGCCTGCTCGGCCGGCTGCGCACGGGTCGGATCGCACCGCTCGGTGTGCCCGTTATTGCGCACTGCGCGCGCGTGGCGACGCGGGAGGGACACCTCGAGGCCGTCACCATCGAGGCCACGCGCTCCCCACCGGAACGCGAGATACTCGCGGCCTGGCGTGACTTCGACCCGCTGGTCGACGACCGCCTCCCGACAGCTCCCCGCCCCCCGATCGACCTGAGGCGGGAAGCGGACCGACCGCAGCCGTTGCGGGACCGGTGGGCCGGGAGCCCGGCCCGCGCGCGCGGGATGGCCGTCGCCGTAGGTCGGGTCCGCTGGTTCGCTCCGTACCTCCGCTTCTTCGTCCTGTCACACAACGCGGTCCGGGGCGGCGCAGGAGGGTCCGTGCTGAACGCGGAGCTCGCGCTCGGCCGCGGGTTCCTCCCGCGGGGACAGGGGTGAGCCCGTGCCGCCTCGCCCGCCCCCGCTCGTCGTGAAGTTCGGTGGCGCGTCGCTTTCCGACCCCGACCGCGTCGCGCGCGACATCCGAGGTCTTCGCGCCAAGTCGGGATCGGTCGTGGTCGTCGTTTCCGCCCGGGAGCGGGTCACCGACCTGCTGCTCGAGGCACTATCCCACCCGCGTTCGCGCGAGCGGCACGCCAGGATCCTCGAGGAGATGCGTCGCCGCCATCCTCGAATGCCGCCCGACGGACGTCGCCGGCTGGACCGGCTCCGCCAACTTCTGTCACAGCTTGAGCGGGCGGGAGCTCCGGACGCCCCGCTCTCCGACCGCGTCCTCAGCCAGGGCGAGCGCCTCGCGGTCCATTGGCTCTCCGCCCGGCTACGCGAGTCGGGGCTTCCCGCGGTCCCTGTCGAGGCCGACCATCTCGGTCTCACGACGGACAACGCCTACGGCGCGTCCTGCATCCTGTTCGACGAATCCCGGGTGGCGGTCCGGCGGGGCCTCGGCCGCATCCTAGACCGGGGCGACCTGCCGATCGTCACCGGATACTTCGGGCGCAGCCTCGAAGGGCGCGTGGCGACCCTCGGACGGGGCGGTTCCGACTACGCGGCCGCCGGCATCGGCGCGCTGCTGGGGTCCACCCACGTCGAGCTCGTGAAGCGTCACGTCGCGGTCCTCTCCGCCGACCCGAGCGAGGTCCCCGGCGCGCGTTCCCTCCCGGAGCTGTCGTACGAGGAGGCGGAGGAACTCGCCCAGTTCGGCGCCCGGGTCCTCCACCCGCTCACGATCCAACCCGCCCGCGCGTACCGGATCGTGGTCAAGGTGCGCTCGCTCGAAGACCCGAGCGTGGTGACCACGATTGGGCCCGGACGCGCGGGGCGCCACAACCGCGCGATCACGGTCCTGCGCCCTCTCCGTCTGCTGAGGCTTCGGGTCCCTGGGGGTCGCCAGCGCCCCGGGATCGTCGCCGAGGTCGCCCACGAGCTCGCGGTGGCCGGTGTGAACGTCGTCCAGTTGTTCACCTCCTCGGCGCTCCTGTGCCTCGTCCTCGCGCCCGAGTCGGTCGCCGCGGCCCGGAAGGCCCTGGCCCCGATGACGCGGGGGGCGGCCGCCGTCGTGGAAGGACCGTTCCGGATCGCGCTCGTGACGGCGATCGGCGACGGTATCCTCGACGACCTCGACCGCCTTCCGGCCGCCGCGGTCCGGGGAGCCGAGGGGTTCAGCGCGACGCCCCGCGCGCTTTCCCTCGCGGTTCCCGAGGCCCGGTCGAGGGCCGTCGTTCGCGCGCTACACCGTGCGCTCGTGCGCCGGGAGCCGGCGTGACCGACCCCTGGATCCGGTTCTCCGGAGCTGTGGGGACCGCGGAGACCGCCGGCTACTTCGAACGGACCGCACCGTCGGGAGCGGCCGGGACCGCGGGGTGGTTCGTCACCGCCAAGGAGGTGCGTTCGCTCGAACGCTCGAGCGACCCCGCTGCCCTTTCTCGCGACTGCGCCCGGTTCCTGTCCGATAGTCCGAAGGGCGGCGTCCTCGGCTACGTCGGCTTCGACGCTGTCGGGCTGTTCGAGCCGGCGCTCGCCCGGTTTCCGACCGGGAGCCCATTCCCCCTCGGGGAGCTCGCCTTCGTGGACGCGGTCTCCGTCGCTCGCGTGCCCTCGCACCCCCGGTCGCCGGCCCCCGCAGCGCGCGCGCAACGCCCCCTCAGCGACTCGCTCGCGCGACCCGGTTTCGAACGTAGCGTTTCACGGCTGGTGGAGGAGGTCCGCGCGGGCGAGGCGTTCCAGGTCGTGCTCGCGCATCGACGCGCCTTTCGTCGACCCTCCGACCTCCTCGAGAGGGCCGGCTGGCTGCGGCAGAGCGAGCGGTTCGCGTACTTCTACTACCTTAGGTTCGGCGACCTCGAGATCGTCGGCGGTTCCCCGGAGTCGGTCGCGGAGGTTCGGGGCAGCCGGGCGTACGTGAACCCCATCGCCGGAACGCTGCCCATGGGCCTCGCGGCCGATCGCCGGCCCCTGCTCTCCGACCCGAAGGAGCTCTCCGAACACCGGATGCTGGTCGACCTCGCCCGGAACGACCTCGGCCGTGTCGCCCGACCCGGCACCGTCCGGGTGCTGGACCGGGAGCGGCGGGAGCGTTACGCGCGGCTCGAACATCTCGTGAGCCGCGTGGGAGCGACGCTTCGCCCTGGCTTCGGACCGTGGGAGGTGCTGGGTGCGGCGTTCCCAGCCGGGACGGTCAGCGGGGCCCCGAAGATCCGTGCGACCGACCTTCTCCGCCGTGAGGAAGATACGTGGAGAGGCCCGTACGCCGGCGCCGTGGGATGGCTCCGCCCCCACGGCGTGGCCGACTGGGCGCTCACGATCCGCAGCGGGTTCGCCGCGAACGACCGGCTCTACACGGCCGCCGGGGCTGGGATCGTCCACCGGTCAGAGCCGGCCCGGGAGTTTGACGAGACGCTGGCGAAGCTCGCCCAGGTGGAGCTCTCCCTCGTCGGGGTGACCGGATGAAAGTCCTGCTCGTCGACCACGAGGACTCGTTCGTGCACAACATCGAGCAGGCGCTCGCCGCACGCGGCGCAAACGTACGGTGTCTCCGCTCTCGCTCGAATTCGCGCGAAGCGATAGCGTTCGACCCCGATGCGATCGTCCTTTCACCCGGCCCTGGGCCTCCGGGCGACCGGGAACTGACCCGGCTCTCGCGGGTCCTCCTCGACCGATGGGAGGAGGAACGGCCATTCCTCGGGGTCTGTCTCGGCCATCAACTGATCGCAGAGCGTGCCGGAGCCCGAGTCGTTCGGGCGGCGGAACCGGTCCACGGGGAGACCACCCGCATACGGCACGACGGGCGCGGGATCTTCCGCTCCGTTCCTTCCCCGACCGTCGGGGCCCGGTACCACTCCCTGGTCGTCGACCCGCGGACAGTACCCCCGGCACTCGAGGTCTCGGCGTGGGGTGAAGGCGGCGTCGTGATGGCCCTGCGTCATCGCATCCGCCCGACCGAGTCGGTCCAGTTCCACCCGGAGTCGTTCCTGACCCCGGACGGACCCCGCATGCTCGCGAACTTCCTGAGAGGGGCCCGACGTTGATCGCGGCCGTGCTCCGCGCCCTGCTCGGCCCTGCACCGCTCTCTGCCTCCGACGCCCGTGGCGCGTTCGACCGGCTCGTGGCGTCCGACGGCTCCGACGCGGAGCGGTCCGCCGTGCTGACCGCGCTCGCCTCCCGGCGCGTCACGGTTGAGGAGCTCGCGTTGTTCGCGGGCGAGATGCGCCGGCACGCGACGCCGTTCCCCGTTCCCCGCGGCGACGCTCCCATCGACCTCTGCGGGTCGGGCGGTGCCCCCAGACCGACGTACAATGTCTCTACCGTGAGCGCGTTCGTCGTGGCCGCCGCCGGCGTGCCGGTCGTCAAGCACGGGAACCGGAGCGCCCGCGGACCGTGCGGCTCCAGCGACCTGCTCGGGTCCCTCGGTCTTCCCGTCACGACGTCGCGCCCGTTCTCGCGGGCGTCCTACCGGGCCCACCGCCTGGCGTTCCTCCACGCTCCGCTCTATCATCCCGCGACCGCGGCCGTCGCCTCGGTACGCCGAATGCTCGGGATCCCGACCGTCTTCAACCGGCTCGGCCCGTTGTCGAACCCGGCGCGGGTCGCGTTCCAGGTCGTCGGAGCCCCAGGGCGCGCGGACGCCGAGACGTTCGCGCGGACGCTCGCCCGGCTCGGGGTGCGGCGGGGGCTCTCGATGACCTCCGAGGAGGGCTGCGACGAGTTCTCTCCGACGCGTCCGACCACCATGATCCTCTGGACCGGTTCCCGGGTCGAACGACGCACGGTTCACCCCGAGCGGCTGCTCGAAGCGGACGAGCGGCAAGGCTCCTGGGGGCCACTCCCGCCGGAAGAAGCGGCAGGGGAGGCCGAGCGGATCCTCGCCGGTGGCGGAGGCGCGCGGCGTGGTTCGATCCTCCTGACGAGCGGAGCCGCCCTCTGGATCTCGGGACGGGCCCACGGGCTTACGGAGGGCGTCCGGCGGGCTCGGGAGGCGCTGGACGACGGAGGCGCGGAGGCGCTCCTTGAGGCGATGCAGAAGCTCGCGCTGCGGTACCGCGCGGAGGGAGACGCATGACGGGCTTCCTCGCCGACGTGGTGCGGGAGGTGCGTGCGGACGTCGGCTCCGAGTCCTACGCGCGCGGCATCCCCGAGCGCGCGACCGGACCGAGGGCGAGCCTACGCTCGGCGATCGAGCGAGACCGCGACCACGGCGCGATCCTCGTCGAGTTCAAGCGCGTCTCCCCGGGGCGATCGGACCCGGTCCTGCCCGCCCGGCCGGCGGAGGAATTCCTTCGGGCGATGGAGCCGGCCGCACCCTCGGGGTACTCGTGCCTCGCGACGGGGCCCCGGTTCGAGGGTTCGCCCCGCGACGTCTCCGAGATCGCGAGCCGCACGGTGCGACCCGTCCTGTTCAAGGATTTCGTCCTCGGGACCCGACAGCTCGACGCCGCATCCCGTTCGGGGGCGAGTGCAGTCCTGCTGATCGCCCGGCTCGAAGCGGCGGGCCTTCTCGACCGGACCCTCGCCGAACTCTCCGCCGAGGCGCACGCGCGGGGCCTGGAGGTGCTCCTCGAACTTCACCGGAGCGCGGAATTAAGTCGTGTCGACGGCGTTGGGGCCGATGTGTTCGGCGTAAACGTCCGGGACCTCGACACCCTTACGATGGAGCGCGCCACGGCGCTTCGAACGATCGCCGCGGCCCGCGAGGCGGGCCTGGCCCCCTTGCTCGGGCTGAGCGGTGTGTCGGGTCCTGCGGACGCCCACGAGTTCTGGCGCGCCGGAACCGATGGTCTCCTGGTCGGTACGGCGGTCGCGCGGGCGAGCGACCCGGCGCAGTTCCTGCGCACCCTCCGTCGGTCGGCGGACGGGAGGAGCGCATGAGGACGTTCGTGAAGTTCTGCGGCCTGACCGAGGCCGCGGCGATCGCGGCGGTCCCCGCGGGAGGTGCGGCGGGGTTCGTGATCGAGGTCCCGGCCTCGCCCCGCAACCTGACGGTCGAAAAGGCGACCGAGCTCCTCGAGCTCGTGCCGACCGAGGCGGAGGCTTGGGCCGTCGTGGTGGAACCGAGCGCGGACCTCATCCACCGACTGTTCGACGAGGTCGGGGTCGACCGGATCCAGGTCTACGGCGACGTTCCTTCGGGCCTCGAATTCCTCGAGATCCACCACCTCGTCCCCTCGGTCCCGGTCCTACCCTCGGCCGGGACGAGCGATCCGCCGAAGGTCTCGCCGGCCGAGGATTACCCGAGGATCCACCTCGACGCTGCGGGCCAGCCTCTTCCCGGCGGGAGCGGGACGCGACCGGACTGGGAGGTCTGTGCGAAGATCGTGGACAGCAACCCCGGGCGCAAGTTCGTCCTCGCCGGGGGGCTTACGCCCGAGAACGTGACCGAGGCATTGGCCACGGTGAACCCCTGGGGCGTGGACGTCTCCTCCGGGGTCGAGAGCCAGCCCGGCGCGAAGGACCTGGCGAAGATGCGAGCGTTCGTGGCCGCGGTGGAGCGGTTCGAGAGCGGGCATGCCTAGGCGATTCGGGGCGTACGGCGGCGCCTACGTTCCCGAGACGCTCGTCCCGGCCCTCGCGGAGCTCGAAACGACCTGGCGGGAGGCTCGGGCCGACCCTGCGTTCCGGGCGGAGCTCGCCCGGATGTCGCGGACGCTGGGAGGCCGACCCACCCCGCTCTACTTCGCGCGGAACCTCACGAAGCGGGCCGGCGGCGCCCAGATCTGGCTGAAGCGCGAGGACCTCCTCCACGGGGGCGCTCACAAGTTCAACAACGCCCTGGGCCAGGGGCTCCTCGCCCGGCGGATGGGCAAGCCCCGGCTGATCGCGGAGACCGGAGCGGGCCAGCACGGCGTGGCGACCGCGATGATCGGGGCGGCCCTCGGCCTCTCGACCGAGGTGTACATGGGCGAGGTCGACATGGCCCGACAGCGACCCAACGTCGAGCGGATGCGTCTCCTGGGGGCGACCGTCATTCCCGTCTCGACGGGGAGCCGCACGCTGAAGGACGCGATCAACGCCGCGCTGCGCGACTGGATCGCGAACGTGCGGACGACCCACTACCTCCTCGGGTCCGCGGTCGGACCCCATCCGTTCCCGTCGATCGTCGCCGACTTCCAGAGCGTGATCGGCGTCGAGATCCGGCGGCAGTCGAGGAGCTCCTTCGGGACCCTGCCCAATCTGGCGGTCGCTTGCGTCGGGGGCGGCTCGAACGCCATCGGGACGTTCCACCCGCTCCTCCGGACCCCGGTCGAGCTGCTGGGGATCGAGGCCGGGGGGCCGCGGGGCGGCTCTCGAGGGGCGGCCTCTCTCTCGCGGGGTCGGCCGGGGATCCTGCACGGCGCGTTCACCTACGTGCTCCAGGACCGCGACGGCCAGGTCGCAGACACCGAGAGCATCTCCGCGGGGCTCGACTACGCCGGCGTTGGCCCCGAGCACGCGTGGCTCCGAGACTCGGGGCGGGTCACCTACCGCGCGGTCCACGACGACGGTGCGCTCACGGCGTTCCGTTGGCTCGCGGGGGAGGAAGGCATACTGCCGGCACTCGAGCCGGCGCACGCCGTGTATGCGGCGGTCGGCGAGGCCCGTCGCCGCCCGTCGAACCAGAAGGTCGTCGTCACGCTCTCGGGACGGGGCGACAAGGACCTTGAGGTGGTGCTTGGAGCGATTCGACGCGGCGCTTAGGTCGGCACGAGCGGCCGGCCGGCCGATCGTCGTCCCGTACCTGATGGTCGACCGGCGTCGGGCCGACCGGCTGCCGGCGGTGGTGGAGGCACTCGCCCGGGGTGGAGCCTCCGCGCTCGAGCTCGGTTTCCCGTTCTCCGACCCGATCGCGGATGGCCCGACGCTCGAGGCGGCGGCCGGGAAGGCCCTCGAGCACCACACGCGATGGGCCGACCTGCTCGCGCAGGTCCGCGTGGCCAGCACGCTACTGCCGACCGCGGTGATGACCTACGCGAACCCGGTGTGGAACCGGGGCCTCCGACCGGCGATGGGTGAGCTTCGCTGCGCGGGCGCCGGCGGTCTGATCGTGCCGGACCTCTCGTTCGAGGAAGCTGGTCCGTGGATGCGCGCCGCTCGGTCGTCCGGGGTCTCCCTCGTCCTTTTCGCCGCGCCCGCGATCTCGCCCCGCCGGGTCGAGCAGATCGCCCGGCTCTCGGCGGGTTTCCTCTACCTGGTGTCGCGCTACGGAACGACCGGGCGCAACCGGCCCGCCGTGTCCGCGGACCTGGCCCCCCTGGTACAAGCGGCCCACCGCGCCGCGCCTAGCCTTCCTGTCCTCGTCGGGTTCGGCGTCCGGGACCGGGCAAGCGCTGCGCGGGCCCTCGCGAGCGGTGCGGACGGCGTGATCGTCGGGAGCGCCCTCGAGGAGCTACTCCAGGACCATCCCAGCGCCGAGACCCTTCAGCGGTTCCTGCACGAGATCGCGGGCCCGAAGGCACGCGGCCGGGCCGGTCTGCGTCGGCGGCCCAGGGCTCCAGGGTGAAACTTTGCTACCCCCGCTGCGAGGTCGGTGTGGGCGCCTTCGCGTTCGGGAGAGAGCGCGTTCGTCTCCTTCGCCGCTCGGACTGGCGTCCGCGCGGGCTTCGAGCCGCGGTAGCGATCCCAGGAGGGCCCTGACGGAGGGTTTCTCGGGTTGCGAGCGTCGTTCGAGTCGATCGCACCTAGCGGTCTAGGGCCGGATCCGCTCGAGGGAGAGGAAGTTCACCTCGGCCGCGCGGCCGACGCTCGCGACCAGGAAATCCTTCCGAACGCCCTGTGCGACGCGGACGCCGCCGGCGATCTCCGGCCAGGTGGACACGTGGCTCTCCGGCACCGCCCGCACGAGGTACCGTGCGTGGGCGTGCTCGGGGTTCCGGGGGTACGCTCGGAAGTGGGCCCCGTACTTGAAACCCGTTTTCACGACGAGGCGCCGCCGCCGAAGGTCTCGGTACGCCTCCAGCCGCTCGAAGAAGCGCGGGTCAAGCCGGCGCGCCCGCCGCTCGAGCCGCACCTCGGTGACGGCCCGGCCGCTCTTCGTGTCCTTTAGCCGCAGCTGGCCCGATTGGACGAGGTACATCGCCTCGATCAAGCTGAGCTCCAGGCGGTCCCCGATGCGGCTCCCGTAGGCGAGCTCCCGACCGAGTTCCTCGACCGCGTCCGGAGCGTGGACGGTCACGCGGTCCTCGGAGAGCCACCCCTCGGTCGGGGTCGCGAGGGGGCGGGGGACCACGGCGCCGGTCGGCGTCGGCTGGCGCACCCGGTAGTAGGTGAGGTCCGACTCCTCGTCGACGACGCCGAGCCAGAGCACCTTGCGGGCGCTGTGCGAGCTCCTCGCGAGTTCGAGCACGCGCGCAAGGTCGAACGGAGCCCGTTCGCTCACCGTCTCCACCCAGTAGCGCGAAGGCGTCTTGTGGAGGGTCCCGCCCCGGGGCAGCACCGCGAACGAGACCGGCGGCGGCCCGGCCCGCACGATGTATCCCCGCTGCCGCAGGTCGCGGTAGACCAGGTAGCGGACGCCGAACCCGGTGTCCGCCTTGACCGCGAGCCGGAATACCTTCGACCAGGCGATCCTCCCGCCACTCGCCGCGCGGAGGTCGATGCGGGCCATCTCGGCCAGGTAGACCGCCTCGTAGCGGTCGAGGAGAAGACCGCCTTCGGAGGTGAGCGTCCCGAAGAACCCCTTCGCGTAGACCGCGTTCGACTCGGCAGAGTCGGTGAACCGGACCGTCCCGTCGGAGAGGAGCTCGCCGCTCACGTCCGGGCGCTCCGGAGCGCCGAGAGGGTGACGAGCGGTTCGAGCCGCACACCCACCGCCGCGAGCCGGGCCGTAGCGCCGCTCTCGCGGTCGACCACGACCAGTGCGCGTTCGACCGTTCCGCCGGCGGTCCGGACGATCTCGACCGATGCGACAGTGCTGCCCCCGGTCGTCGAGACGTCCTCGATCAGGAGCACGCGGCTTCCCGTCGGAATCTCCCCCTCGAACCGCTGCCGCGTACCGTGGTCCTTGGCGGCCTTGCGGAGGACGACGTACGGTCGTCCGGTGCGCAGAGCGACCGCCACCACGAGCGGCACCGCCCCCAGCTCCATACCCGCGAGCCGTTCCTCGGCGCCGGCTCGCGCCGCGAGGGCGGCCGCGAGCTGCGCGAGGCGGGCGGGATCGGTCCAGGCCCGTTTCACGTCGATGTAGACGTCGCTCTTTTCCCCCGAGGCGAGGGTGAACTCCCCGAACCGCACCGCTCCCGCATCGAGGAGCAGACGGCAGATCTCGGCCGGGGATGGCGTTCGGGCGTGCTCGGGCTCGGTCACCATGGCACCTTCTTCAGGCCGGCCTTGAAGCCGATCTGGTTGAACCCCCAATGCAACACGAGCGTGAAAAAGAGCAACCATAGTATCGCGGGCCACTGCTCGAAGACCCCGAGGAAGATCGAAGGGTAGGCGACCAGCCCGATGCCGATCGGCACGAGCACGAACGGGAGCTGGTCGATCAGCAGCGACCGCGCCCCGCTCTCCCGCCCGAGCCTGCGCTTCAGGAACGAGCCGAGCGCGTCCCCGGACATCGCCCCGAAGGAGAGCAGCGCCACGATAGGGACCGCCGCGAGGACGGAAGGACCCAGTCGCGGGACGAGCTGGAGGTCGGGCGGGGCGAGAAGGATCAGCCAGGCCTCGAGGAGGCCGAACGGCATCGCAACGATCGCCCCGAAGAAGAACCCCGACCAGGTCTTCGACGGACCGAGCACCCTGCGGCCATCGCGAGGCCAGACCCGACCCAGGTCCATTGGAGGACCACGGCCCCGAGGGATCGTCGCGAGCGCGCTCGCGAGGTAGCACGGCAGGAGTAGCCAGAGGACCGAGGCCGCGGAATCGACGACCGGGTTGAGCACTCGCCGGCCCCCGCTACGGCTCCCGGACGAATCTCTCGATGGCGAGCGCGACGCCGGCGATCTTGCGCGGGTCGACGCTCTCCTCGGCGTCGTGGATGTTCGCGATCGGGTCCATGCTGCCGAAGACGAGCGCCGGAAGCGGAGCTCCGCGCGGCGTCTTCAGTCCGCGGAGCGCGCTCGCATCGGTGCCCCCGTACTCGCCCCGGATGCCGTGGCTCCCGACGGTGTCGGCCAGGATCTGCTCGAGCTTGACCGCGGCCGGATGGTCGACCGGAAGGGCGTACCCGGGCCGGCACCGCGACGGCGGCGCCTCGACGCGGGCGTCGGGGGAGTGGGCATGTGCCCAGGCGTTCACCGAGCCCAGCGCCTTCCCGAGGCCCTCCGCGAGCTCCATCTCCGGCGGCAGCCGAAGGTCGACGGTGAACGTCGCCCGCACGGCCGGCGCGAGGTCCACGTATCCGCGCCTTCCCGCGTCCCCAAGGAGCGCGAGCGCCACCGGCACGGGGTCGTGACCGCGGTGCGGGTACCCGCCGTGGGCCGCCTGCCCGATCACCTGGAGGGCCAGGGTCTCCGGCGGGACACGCAGCGACGTGGCCCCGGCCGGCTCGAGACGGAACGGCGCCGGGACCAGGGGACCGAGCCGCGTCGCGAGGGTCGCGCGTTCCTGCGGAGCACCGGCGAAGAGCAGGGTGACGGCACGAGGGATCTGGTTCGCCGCGTCGGTCTCGGCGTGCGCCGCCGCGAGCCGGAGCGAGGTTCCCGCGGGAGCGTCACCGATGTCGAACCGGGTGAGCGACGCCCGGCCGGTGATCACGGGCTCCGGGGCGTTTCGGTCGGGCCAGTCGGGCGAGGGATAGACCGAGCGCCACGACCTCGCGAGCTCGTGGAGGCGAACGAGCTCGAGGCCGTAGTCGACCACCCCTGAGAGAGGCACGTTCCGCGCGAACGATGCCTCGAGGAACGCTACCCCGCTCGAGCCGGCGGTCGTCTCCAGACCTCCGTCCGGGATCAACGCGACCTCTGCCCGAAGGATCCTGTCGGGATCGTCTAGGGCGAGGGGCGCGTCGTGCGCGTGGATCGCCTCGATCCCCCCTTCCACGCCGGTCTCCTCGTCGCAGCACGCGAGCAGCCGCACGTTGCACGGTACGGTATCGAGCGCCGTC